>JANWKR010000086.1 GCA_025451275.1 Steroidobacteraceae bacterium | reverse complement strand
TTCGGCGCCAGACTCGCGCAATAACCCACGGAGAACGCGCGGATGAGTCTTTCGCCCTATGGCCTGGTCGAGCTGCCCGTGTGGGGCTATTTCCTGGTTACGTTCCTCACCATCGAGTCCATGTTCCTCGGGGTGACACTCTACCTGCACCGCGATCAGTCCCATGGCGGCCTTATCCTGCATCCCGCCCTGCGCCACGTGTTCCGTTTCTGGCTGTGGTTCAGCTCCGGGGCGGTCACCAAGGAGTGGGTGGCGGTGCACCGCCGCCACCATGCACACGCTGACCAGGCGCTCGACCCGCACAGCCCGGTGGTGTACGGCGTGCGCCGCGTGCTGTTCGAGGGCTTCGAGCTGTACCGTGCCGCGACGCGCGACCCGGACACCATCCGCAACTACGGCCGCGGCACGCCCGATGACTGGCTCGAGCGCCACGTGTACAGCGCCTACCCGTACCTCGGGGTGACGCTGTTCACCCTCGCGCACCTGGTGCTGTTCGGCGTGCCGGCGATCGTCATGCTCGCGGTGCATCTGAGCGCACAGCCGTTCTTTGCCGGCGGCGTCATCAACGGGCTCGGCCACGCCATCGGCTACCGCAGTTTCGAGATGCCCTCCACCGCCACCAACCTCGTACCGTGGGCGCTGCTGCTCGGCGGCGAGGAGCTGCACAACAACCATCACGCCTTCCCGCGCTCGGCACGCTTCGCCATCCAGCGCTGGGAGTTCGACATCGGCTGGCTGTTTATCCGTCTGTTCCGCGCCCTGGGCCTGGCACGGGTACGCTGGGTCGCACCGCGGCCGCGCTTCGAGCGCCGGCGGCGCGAACTCGACACTGACACCGTGGACGCCCTGTTCACCAACCGCATGCACGTGCTGCGCGCCTACGCGCGGCGCGTGGTGCTGCCCGTGTGCCGCGACCTGGCGCGGCGTGAGCCGCAGGGGTCGGTGCCGGCGAGCGCCTCCAAGCTGCTGATCCGCCACCCGACGCTGCTCGCCGAGGAAGCACGCCGCAAGCTGCGCGACCTCACCGACAGGTACGAGGTGCTGCGGCGCGTCGTCGAGTACCGCGATGGCCTGCAGCAGCTGTGGATCGGAACGTCCGCCAACCCCTCGCGTGCCCTGGCACAGCTGCGCGACTGGTGTCACCAAGCCGAGGCTAGCGGCATCACCGCGCTGCGCGAGTTTGCGCAGGGCCTGCCGGCCTACGCGCGACGCTAGCGCGTCGGCAGGCTGGTGGCGCGCGTCACCGTGCGCATGGCAAAGCTCGAGTGCACGCGTGCCACGCTCGGCAGCCGCGTGAGGTGCTGGCTGTGCACGCGCTCGAAGTCGGCCATGTCGGCCACCACCAGCCGCAGCAGATAGTCGTGCTCGCCGGTCATGAGATAGCACTCCATGACCTCAGGCACCTTGCGGGCCGCGCTCTCGAACGCCTCGAGCCCCGCCTGGCTCTGGCGGTCGAGCGTGATGCTGACAAACACGTTCACCGGAAAGCCTGCGCGCTGCTGGTCGATGAGGGCGGTGTAGCCCTGGATCAGGCCGGACTCCTCGAGCGCCCGTACCCGGCGCAGACACGCCGACTCGGACAGGCTCACCTTGCCGGCGAGCAGGGTATTGGTGATGCGCGCGTCCTGCTGCAGCAGGCGCAGGATGGCGCGATCGTAGCGGTCGAGCTCCATTGGCGCAAAAATCCTTCTAAAAAACGACACTGGACGGCAGATTCTGCCACAATGCCGGCCCTGCAGCGGTCCATTTCGCAAGCTGCCATCGCCGCTGCGCCCTAATCTTGCGGCCAACCAAGCGGCCCGCAGAGGCCGGAAGGACGAGTCATGCGCATCGGGGTTCCCCGCGAGATCAAGGTTCACGAATATCGCGTCGGCTTGGTGCCCGCCGGGGTGCGCGAGCTGGTCGGCGCCGGCCACGAGGTGCTGGTCGAGAGCGGCGCCGGCAACGGCATCGGTGTCGACGATGCACAGTATCGCGCCGCGGGTGCGGCCATCGCCGCGAACGCCGCGGAGGTGTTCGCGCGCGCGGACATGGTCGTGAAGGTGAAGGAGCCGCAGCCGGTCGAGTGCGAGATGCTGCGCCCGGGTCAGGTGCTGTTCACCTACCTGCACCTGGCCGCCGATCCGGGCCAGGCCAAGGGCCTGATGAAGTCCGGCGCCACCGCGATCGCCTATGAGACCGTCACCGGACGCAACGGCACGCTGCCGCTGCTCACGCCGATGAGCGAGGTCGCCGGTCGCATGTCGATCCAGGTCGGCGCGGCGAGCCTGCAGAAGGCCAACGGCGGCTTCGGCGTGCTGCTCGGCGGCGTCCCGGGCGTGCCGCCGGCGAAGGTGGTGATTCTCGGCGGCGGCGTGGCCGGTACGCACGCCGCGGAAATGGCGATCGGCCTGCGCGCCGACGTCACGGTGGTCGATCGCTCGGTGGACCGCCTGCGCGAGCTGTCGTCCATGTTCGGCTCGACGCTGCACACCGCCTACTCAACCATCGAGACGGTCGAGCGCCTGGTGCGCGACGCCGACCTGGTGGTCGGGGCCGTGCTGGTGGTCGGCGCCGCCGCGCCGAAGCTCGTGACGCGTGCCATGGTGAAGACCATGAAGCCCGGCGCGGTGCTGGTCGACATCTCCATCGATCAGGGCGGCTGCTTCGAGACCAGTCACGCGACCACGCATGCCGAGCCGACGTTCGTCGTCGACGGCGTGATCCACTATTGTGTCGCCAACATGCCCGGCGCCGTCCCGCGCACCTCCGCGATGGCCCTGACCAACGCCACGCTGCCGTACGTCCGCGCGCTGGCCGATCTCGGCTGGCAGGCGGCGTTCAAGCGCGACCCCGGCCTTGCGGCGGGGCTGAACGTCCATGCCGGCGAGATCACCCACGAGGTGGTCGCCAAGGCCTTAGGCCTGAAGGCGCGGCCGGCGACCTGAGCCGGCCGCGTTCCCACCCGCGGGCCCCGCCGCGCCCCCACAAAGGGAGGTGGCCTGGGGGCGTCCGGGCCGCTACGCTACGCCCGCCCGATATCCACCGTAGCGGAGGTTCCCGTGATGAAGACTGTGCTGCCGGCGGTGACGCTGGCGCTGCTGGCCGGCGCGGCGCTCGCCGACCCCGTGACCTACCAGGTCGACCCTGCACATACCTATCCGAGCTTTGCGGCGGATCACTTCGGCGGCATGTCGGTGTGGCGCGGGAAGTTCGACCGGTCTTCCGGGACCATCGTGGTCGACAAGGACAAGGGCAGCGGCACGGTCGACATCAGCGTCGATACCGCGTCGATCGACTTCGGGATGCCGAAGCTCAACGAGCACGCCAAGTCGGCCGAGATGTTCGACGTGGCGAAATACCCGACGGCCACCTTCAAGGGCAAGCTGACCGGCTTCAAGAACGGCGTACCGACCGCGGCCGTGGGGGAGTTCACGCTACACGGGGTGACCCGTCCACTGACGCTCACCATCAACACGTTCAAGTGCATGACCTACCCGCAGGACAAGAAAGAGCACTGCGGCGCGGACGCCTCGGGGACCATCAACCGCGCGGACTACGGCATCAGCTACGGCGACAAGTACGGCTTCAAGATGGACGTGCCGCTGGCGATCCAGGTCGAGGCCGTGCGCGCCGGCTGAGTCGCGCGCTCAGGCGATGCGGGCGACGGCTTCGCTGGCGAGCGCCAGCGAGGACGTCAGTCCCGGCGACTCGATACCGAACAGGTTGAGCACTCCGGGCACGCCGTGGCTGCGCTCGTCGTCGATGCGGAAGTCCGCCGCCGCCTCGTGCGGACCGCTGATCTTCGGCCGCACCCCGGCGTACGCGGGTTGCAGCGCCCCGTCGCGCAGCCCCGGCCAGTAGCGGCGGATGGCGGCGTAGAAACGCTCGCCGCGGCGCACGTCGACGTCGTACTCCGGGCTGTCGATCCACTCCACATCGGGACCGAAGCGTGCGCGGCCGCCGAGGTCGACCGTCAGGTGGATGCCGAGGCCGCCCGGCTCCGGGATGGGGTAGACCAGACGCCGGAACGGTGAGCGTCCGTCGAGGGTGAAGTAACTGCCCTTGGCGTAGTGGGCCACCGGCAGGTGCGCGGCCGGGAAGCCCTCCATGAGGCGCGCCACCGCCGGCGCCGCCACTCCGGCACTGTTGACCAGCAGCCGGGTGCGCAGCTCCGGCTCGCCGCCGTTCACCGCGATGCGCGCGCCGCCGCCGTCCTCGAGGACGACGCGCGTGACCGTGCTGCCGCAGGCGAGGATTGCGCCGCGGCTCTCGGCGTCCGCCAGCAGCGCCAGCATGTAGGCGTGCGAGTCGATAATGCCCGTTAGCGGTGAGCTCAGCGCCGCGACGCAGGCGAGCTGCGGCTCGAGCGCGCAGGCGGCGGCGCCGCTGAGGCTCTCGAGCTCGACGCCGTTCGCGGCCGCCGCGGCCGCGACCCTGGCGAGCCCCGGCAGCTGTGCCGCGTCGGTGGCCACGATCAGCTTGCCGCAGCGCTGGTGGGCGATGCCGCGCTCGGCGCAGAAGCCGTACAGCCGGTCGCGGCCCGCGATGCACAGGCGCGCCTTCCAGGAGCCCTGCGGGTAGTAGATGCCGGAGTGGATCACCTCGCTGTTGCGCGAGCTCGCGCCGGTGCCGAAGCGATCGGCGGACTCGAGGATCAGCGTGTCGTGGCCGCGCAGTGCCAGCTCGCGCGCCACCGCCAGTCCCACCACGCCGGCGCCGATGACGACTGCTGCGACTTCATCCATCCGCGCCAGTGTAGCCGGTTGGCGCGACGCGTCCCTAACCGCAACGCCGGGCCCTACAATGCGCGCATGAGCGTCGACTATGAGCTGGACGACGGCATCGCGGTGCTCGTCATCGCCAACCCGCCCGGCAACGCCCTGACTCTCGGCGTGCGCCGCGGGCTGCAGGCGGCGCTGGCGCGCGCCGCACACGCCCCGGAAGTGCACGCCATCGTGCTCGCCGGTGCGGACGGGGTCTTCTGCGCCGGCACCGACATGGCCGGGCTCGATACGGGCGCGCTGCTGCAGGCGCCCACCACCGGCGAGCTGCAGGCGCTGCTCGAGGCGAGCGCCAAGCCGGTCGTCGCCGCGCTCGAGGGTGCAGCGCTCGGCGAGGGCTTCGAGCTCGCGCTCGCCGCGCACTGGCGCGTGGCGAGTCGCGAGGCGCGCCTCGGGCTGCCGGACCTGAAGCTGGGACTCATCCCCGGGGCGGGGGGCACGCTGCGCTGCACGCGCCTGGCAGGTGCGGCCGCCGCGCTGGAGATGATCGGCGCCGCCCGCGCCCTCAGTGCGCCGCGTGCCCTCGAGCTCGGCCTCGTCGATGCGCTCGCGGATCCCGCGCGGCCGGCCGCGCTCGCACTGGCGCGGCAGGCGCTCACCGAGCAGCGCCCACTGCGCCGGGCGAGTGCGGCGCAGGAGCGCGTCGGCACGGTCGACCCCGGGGTGTTTGCCGCCGCACGCCGCAAGCTGCACGCGAAGGCGCACGGCCAGCTCGCCCCGGCGCGCCTCATCGACTGCATCGAGGCGGCCTGTACACGTCCGCCGGCGGAAGCGCTGCGCCTCGAGCGCGAGTCCTTCCTCGAGTGCCTGGCGAGCCCCGAGCGGCGCGCGCGGGTACACGTGTTCCTGGCCGAGCGCGCGGCGCGCACCGTACCGGACGTGCCGCACGGGCTGCAGCCGCTGCCGATCCGCACCGCCGCCGTGATCGGTGCCGGCACCATGGGCACCGGCATCGCCATGACGTTCGCCAGTGCCGGCATCCCGGTGGTGGTGCTCGAGGCCTCGCCCGCGGCGCTGGAGAAGGGGCTGGCACTGGTGCGCAAGAACTACGCCGCCTCGGTCGCGCGCGGCAGTCTCTCGCAGCAGCGTGCCGACGCCGCCGCCGGCCTGGTCACGGGCAGCGGCGACTACGCGGCGCTCGGCGGCGCCGACATCGTGATCGAGGCGGTGTTCGAGGATCTGAAGGTCAAGCAGGAGGTGTTCGCGCGGCTGGATGCGGTGGCGGCGCCCCACGCCATCCTCGCGACCAACACCTCGACGCTCGACATCGACGCCATCGCCGCCAGCACCACCCGGCCCGGACAGGTGGTCGGCACGCACTTCTTCAGTCCGGCGCACGTCATGAAGCTGCTCGAGAACGTGCGCGGCCGGCGCACCTCCGCGCAGACGCTCATCACGGTCATGGCGCTCGGCACGCGGCTCGGCAAGGTGCCGGTGCTGGCCGGCAACTGCGACGGCTTCATCGGCAACCGCATGCTCATGTACTACGGGGCGCAGGCCGAGTTCCTGCTGGAGCAGGGCGCGACACCGGAGCAGATCGACCGGGTGATCGAGGGATTCGGCTTCGCCATGGGGCCGCTCGCGGTGCGCGACCTGGCCGGCAACGACGTCGGCCTGCTGATCCGCAAGGGCCGGCGTCTGCCGCCGGACGAGCGCTGGTCGCCGATCCTCGAGCGCCTGGTTGAGGCCGGTCGCCTCGGCCAGAAGGCCGGCCGCGGCTACTACCGCTACGAGGGCCGCGCGCGCCTCCCGGACCCCGGGGTCATGGAG
>JANWKR010000085.1 GCA_025451275.1 Steroidobacteraceae bacterium | reverse complement strand
CGATCAAGGTGCCGGAGAACTACGCGCGCCGCTTCCGCCTCGCCTACCCGAACGAGGAGCTGCCGGCGGCGCGCCCGGTGCGCCGCTCGCCGATCTACGACCGGCTCAGGGATGCCGGCGCGGTCATGGGCGCGAACTTCGGACTCGAGCACGCGCTGTGGTTCGCCCCGCCAGGTGTCGCGCCAACCGAGACCCCGACCTATCGCCGCTCGGAGGCCTTCCCGTTCGTACGGGCCGAATGCCGCGCGGTGCGGGCCGGCGTCGGCCTCTACGAGACCACCAACTACGGCAAGTACGAGGTGAGCGGGCGCGGGGCCCGTGCCTGGCTCGACCGCGTGTTCGCCTGCCGCATCCCGCAGCCGGGCCGGCTGCGACTCGCACCGATGCTGAACCCTGCCGGCCGCATCGTCGGCGACCTGTCGATGGCGTGCCTGGCGCAGGACCGCTTCATGATCGTCGGCTCGGGCTTCGCCGAGGAGTTCCACCTGCGCTGGTTGCACGCGGCCGCGCCGCCGCCGGACGTGTGCGTGCGCTCGAGCGCCTCCACCCTGTGCGGCGTATCGATCGCCGGGCCGCGCGCGCGCGAGCTGGTGCAGCAGCTGACGCGCCTCGATCTGTCCGCCGGCGCGTTCAAGCTGTTCCAGGTCGCCGAGACGGCCGTGGGCTTTGCCCCCGCGATCCTGACCCGCGCCGGCTTCACCGGCGAGCTCGGCTACGAGATCTGGACCACGCCGGACTACTTCGCCTCACTCTACGAGGACCTGTGGCAGGCCGGCGGCGCGTACGGGCTGACCCACTTCGGCGGCCGCGCGCTGTCGTCGCTGCGCCTGGAGAAGGGCTACGGCTCGTTCAACAAGGACTTCCGTCCCGACTACACGCCCGGCGAAACCGGGCTCGACCGCTTCATCGACTTCGACAAGCCGGACTTCACCGGCCGGACCGCGGCGCTCGCCGAACGGGCCGCTGGCGCCAGGCGCCGCTTCGTCATCATGGAAGTCGCCGACACCGACGTCGAGGTGGTCGGCTACGAATCAATCCTGAAAGACGGCGCCGCGGTCGGCTACGTGACCTCGGGTGCCTACGGCCACTGCATCGAGCGGAGCCTGGCGGCCGGTTACGTGCCGGCGGCGCTGGCGCAGGACGGCGCGCGCTTCGAGATCGACATCCTCGGCGAGCTGCGCCAGGCCACGGTACGACTCGAGCCGCTCTACGATCCGCAGGGCCTGCGGCTGCGCAGCTAAAAGCCGACGGCGGCCGCTTGCACGGCCGCCGTCGGCATCGTCACCCCTGCGCCCGCGCGGAGCCGGACGGGCTCCGTGCAGGGCAGTCCGCCATTACCACCAGACCCAGTGGTACCAGGGCTTCTTGGCCGCGTCCGCGTTGGCCGGCTTCTTGGCGTTCTCCGCCCCGGTACTGGCCAGCTTGGCCGCCGTCAGCTGCTGCGGGTTGGCGCTGTGGGTCGCGCCCGTCGTGCCGCCGTGCAGATCACGGGCCTCGTTGCCGCGGTTCATCGCCGTGGCCGACTGCAGCTTCTCGCCCGTCAGGCGGCGATCGGTCGCAGGCTGTCCGCCGCTGTGCGCCAGGCGCAGATCCTGGTGGTCGCTGCGCAGATCGTTCCGATCCGCGTGCAGGTCGGTGCGGTCCGAGCGGAGGTCACGCCGGTCGGCATGTATGTCCTGACGGTCCGACCGCAGGTCATGCACGTCCGAACGGATGTCGGCACGGTCCTTCATCAGGTCGCGACGATCCGAGCGCAGGTCCGCCCGGTCCTTGCGGATGTCGGCCTGGTTGTTGGCACCGCCCTTCTGCGCGGCATAGTCGTGCCGCAGGTCAGTCTCGTCCGAGCGGATGTCCGCACGATCCCTGGCGATGTCCTGCCGGTCCTTCGCGAGGTCGCGACGGTCCGAGCGGATGTCGGCCCGATCGCTGCGCAGGTCGTTGCGGTCCTTCGTGACATCACGATGGTCGCTGCGCACATCGGTCCGGTCGTGATCGATATCGCGCCGGTCGTTCGCCAGATCGCCGTGCCCCGGACCCTCGGTGGTGCGCAGGTCGCGATGGCCGTCGCGCATGGAGTCACGATCCCGGTCGAAGTCCCGGTGTTCGTTGTTGCGCGCCATGTTGTCATGGTCGTCATCGCCCTTCTGGCCGTAGTCGCGGTGACCATCGCGCATGGAGTCACGCTCCCGGTCGAAGTCCCGATGCTCGTTGTTGCGTGCCATGCCGTCGTGGTCGTCATCGCCCTTCTGGTCACGGCGCTCGTCCTGACCGCTATTGGCGATGCCCGCATCGCCACGGATGCCCTGGTGCAGACCCCGGATGTTGGCACGCACCTCATTCATGTTGTCACGGGCACCTTGGAGATCGGCCTTGTCACGGTCGATGTCGGCCTGATTGTTGGCGCCGTTTTTCTGCGCGGCGTAGTCCCGTCGCAGGTCCTCCTGGTAGCGCTCGATGTCCTGCCGGTCCTCGGCGAGGCGCTTACGGTCGGACTGGATATAACGCTTGTCCGCCTGGATCTGCTTTTCAGCACCAACCCGGTCGGCCTCCGTCGCCGGGTACTTGCTTTCGCCCGACGACGTGCCATAGCCGCTCGCGCCGCTCTGCCCGTTCACCTGGCCATCGGCATTTGCCTGCCCGCTGGCGCTGGCACTGCCCTGTGCGCCGCCGCCGGCCTGCCCGCCGCTACCGACCTGACCGGTGGGTCCCGGCTGGTAGCTCGTGCCGCCAGAGACTGGCGTCTGCTGCTGGGGTGGGTTGTCCTGGTCGGGCGTCATCTGCGGCTGCTGGGCATCGGCCCAAGCAACCGGCAGCGTCGCCGCCAGTATCGATCCAACCGTCATTGCAATCAGGGTTTTGTGCTTCATGGCACCTCCTTCGCCTCCTGAAAAGCGTCAAACAAAACTGAACTTCGGGCTCCCGACCGGGAGCTGCGCTGGTGCGCTACGGATTGCGCGCCTGCTGCGGCCGCTGGTCCTGCGGCTCGGAGCTGTCACTGCGGTCCCGGTCGTCGCCGCGACGCTCACTGCTGCGGGGCCGCTCTTCGTCACGCGCCTTCGCGAGGCGCTCCTGGTCGACGTAGCCCTGCACCAGAGTAAAGAATGTGTTGTAGAAACCCGGATCCGTGATCGTCTCGCGGCGCACCGTGCCGAGCACCCGCGCCGAGCCCGACGGCATGGTGAGCGTCGCCGGCCCCACACCGACGCTGGTCGTCTGCTTCATCTTCTGCAGCTCGCTGTCCTCGCGCTGGGCGGTGACGAACACGATGCTGCTGCCGTCACGGTTGTCCGCACACGTGGTCTGCAGCCGGTAGCTGACGTTCAGCTTCGGGTTCGGCTGGAAGTCACGCGTGCCGGTCAGCACGCCATTGTCGTTGGAGCGGTCGAGCATGTAGCCCTGGCTGAGCAGCGCCCGCTTGACGCTCCAGCACACCGCATCGCCTGAGCCGGTGAAGGTCTTGCTGAACGGCGCCTGCGAGCTGATGCTGTCGCGCGCGAGCTCGTGCTTGCGCGATGCGCACCCGCTCACCACCAGCGCCGCCGCGACGAACACGGCACAACGCCCTATCCCCTGTGTGAATTTCGAGCTGCTCACGCTGGACCTCCGTTCCGGGTATGGTCGTACACAGACCCTACGAGTGAGACTCATGCTGCCCGGCATCTGGTTCCTGCCACAGCCGGCGCAGAGGCTGGAGCGGCCGTCGGCGTGGTGCAGCTTGGGTCGTCGGAATATTCTTACGGCCCCACAACGCCACCAGGAGGCGCAGGCGGCGTGATCGTTCATCTGATAGATGGCACGTACGAGCTGTTCCGACACTTCTACGGCCTGCGCCGCTTCAGCAAGGGCGGCGACCCGCCCTTTGGGGCCGCCGTCGGCGTGCTCAACACCGTGCTGCAGATGATAGAGGAAGGCGCCACGCACGTCGGCGTGGCGACCGATCACGTGATCGAGTCGTTCCGCAACCGCCTGTGGGCCGGCTACAAGACCGGCGACGGCATCGAGCCCGCGCTGCTCGCGCAGTTCCATCCGCTCGAGGATGCGCTCGCGAGCATGGGTGTCGCGGTGTGGCCGATGACCGAGCTCGAGGCTGATGACGCGCTCGCCTCCGCCGCGCGACTCGCCGCCGCCGACGTGCGCACCGAGCGGGTCTGCATCTGGACGCCCGACAAGGACCTGGCGCAGTGCGTACGCGACACGTACGTCGTGCAGGTCGACCGCCGCAGCAAGCAGATCCGCGACGCGGCGGCAGTGCGCGCCAAGTTCGGTGTCGACCCTGAGCGAATTCCCGACCTGCTGGCGCTGGTCGGTGACAGCGCCGACGGTTATCCGGGCCTGGCAGGCATCGGCCGCGTGACCGCGGCGCGCCTCATCGCGCGCCATGGTGCGCTCGAGGATTTCCCGCCCGAGGTACTGGGCGAGAGGCGGGAGCTGGCGCTGCTCTTCAAGGACCTCGCCACGCTGCGCAGCGATGCGCCGCTCTTCGATGACGTCGATGCACTCGCCTGGCGCGGAGCGACAGCAGGGTTCACGGCACTGGCAGCGCGCCTGGATGCGCCGCGTCTTGGCGCCCGCGCCGCGGCAGCACCGCTCGGGCCGCAGCCGTGAGGCGACCTTAAGCGGCGCCGAGCACGCGCTGCAGAGCGGTCGGGTCGACCGGCTTCACCAGGTGCTCGTCGAAGCCCGCCGCGCGCGCCCGCTGCCGATCCTCGGCCTGGCCATAGCCGGTGAGCGCTACCAGGCGCACGTCGCGCAGCTGCGCGGAGGCACGGATCGCGCGCGCGATGTCGTATCCGTTGAGGTGCGGCAGGCCGATGTCGAGCAGCACGACGTCCGGTCGCAGCGTGTGCACGCGCTGCAGGGCCTCGCGTGCGTCGTAGCTGAGATCGATGGTGTGACCCTCGAGCCGCAACAGCATCGCGAGCGAATCGGCCGCGTCCGCGTTGTCGTCGACGATCAGGATCCTGCGCGGCGCCGGCCGCCCCGGCAGCGCCTCCGGCGCCGCCCCTTCGCGCCCGCTGGCCAGCGGCAGGCGAATCTCGAAGGTCGAGCCGCGGCCGCTGCCGGGGCTCGCAGCCGCCACGCGCCCGGCGTGCATCTCGACCAGACGCTTGACGAGCGACAGGCCGATGCCCAGGCCGCCCTGCGCGCGGTCAAGCGTGCGGTCACTCTGCACGAACAGGTCGAACACGTGCGGCAGCAGCTCGGCGCTGATGCCGGCGCCGTTGTCGGTGACGACGATGAGCGCCTCGTTGCCCTGCTGCAGCGACTCGACGCGGATCTCGCCGCCGCTCTGGGTGTACTTGGCGGAGTTGCTCAGCAGGTTGACCACGCACTGCACCAGCCGCGTCACGTCACCGCGCACACGCAGTGCCCCGTGACTGACGATCGAGAGGCGATGGCCGCGCTCGCTCAGCAGCGGCTGCACCGTCTCGACCGCCTGGGCGACCACCTCGGCGATCTGCACCGGCTGGCGCTTGAGCTCGATGCGCCCCTGGGTGATGCGCGACACGTCGAGCAGGTCATCCACGAGGCGCGACAGCACTCCGACCTGGCGGCGCAGGATGCTGGTGACCGCGTGCCGCTGCTCCGCGTGCAGGGGGTGCGAGAGCAGCTCGCCGACGTTGCGGATCGGCGCCATGGGATTGCGCAGCTCGTGCGCCAGCATCGCCAGGAACTCGTTCTTCTGACGATCGGCCAGCTCCAGCTGCAGACGCGCCTTGACGTGCGGGGAGATGTCGCGGAAGTAGCACACCACGCCGGCTCGCCCGTCCGGCAACGGGATGCGGTGGATCTGCCACTCGTAGTAACGCGTCTCGCTACTGCCGCTGCGCGCCTCGGCGCACTCTTCGATCAGGTACGGCTCCCCAGTTTCCAGGGTGTGACGGAAGCGGTGCACGATCTCGGCTGCATGCTCTGCCGGCCACATGAGCGCCATGACCTCGCCAAAGTCGCGGCCCATGACGTCGGGCACGGTGGCGAAATCCTGGAGGGCGGTGGGGTTGGCGTCCCGGATCCGGAAGTCGGCGTCCACCAGGTATACCCCGAGGGGCGCAGCCTGCAGCAAGGTCTCAAACTGCGCGGTCCGCAGATTGGCGGTCTGGCGCTCCCGGCGCCGCTCGAGCAGCGCCCCGACACGCGTCACGAGCTCGCGCGCCGAGAATGGCTTGACGAGGTAGTCGTCGGCGCCGGCGTCCAGGCCCTCGATGCGCGCCTCGTCGCCGGCGCGTGCCGACAGCAGGATCACCGGCACATCGCGCAGCGCCGGACTCGCCCGCAGCCGCTGCAACAACCCGAAGCCATCGACGTGCGGCATCATGACGTCGGACAGGATGAGGTCGGGACGCTGGGCACTTGCTGCCGCCAGCGCCTCGGCGCCGTCGTGCACCGCCTCGACCGTGTACATCGGCGCAAGCAGGTCGCGCACGTAGGCGAGCATGTCGGCATTGTCGTCGGCGAGCACGATGCGCGCGCCGAAGGTTGCCGCGAAGCGCTGGTCGCGGGCGCCGCCGTGAGCCGCGGTGGCATCGAGCAGCAGGCGCGAGCCGGTGTCGGCACCGTCGTCGTGGAGCCAGCGCGCCGCCTCCGCGACATAGCTGGGTGCGCTGGACAGGCCGCTGCCGGACTGCTGCGTGCCGACCCGCGCGGCCGGCAGGTGCGCATGCCCGAACGGCAGTCGCACGCGCAGCGTGGTGCCGCGCCCGGGGGCGCTCTGCGCCTCGATGCTGCCGCCGTGCAGGCGCACCAGCTCGTGCACCAGCGCCAGACCGATGCCGCTGCCTTCCTGGGTCCGCCCGGCCGAGCCCTCGACGCGATGAAAGCGCTCGAACAGGCGCGGCATCTCGGCCGCGGCGATGCCGACCCCGGTATCGGCCACCTCGAACACCGCGCTCGCCGCCTCGCGCCGCAGCCGCACCTCCACCCGTCCCTTGAGGGTGAACTTGAAGGCGTTGGACAGCAGGTTGAGGACGATCTTCTCCCACATGTCGCGATCGACGTAGACCGGCGTGCGCAGGTCCGGGCACTCGACCACCAGGCGCAGACCGGCGCGCTCCATCGTCGAGCGGAACATGCTGGCCAGATCGCGGGTGCACGCCGCCAGGTCGGTGGCCTGGTAGGCAGCCTGGATGCGTCCGGCCTCGATGCGCGAGAACTCGAGCAGCGAGTTGACCAGCTTCAGCAGCCGCTGGGCATTGCCGCGTACTATGTCGAGCTGCTCGCGCGCGGCGGCCGGCAGCTTGCTCTGCGCGAGCGCCGCCTCGAGTGGCCCGAGTATCAGGGTAAGAGGCGTGCGGAACTCGTGGCTGACGTTGGAAAAGAAAGCCGTCTTGCTGCGGTCGACCTCGGCCAGCGCCTCGGCACGGCGGCGTTCCTCGTCGTACGCCACCGCGTTGCCGATGCCGCTGGAGATCTGTGCAGCCAGGAGTTCCAGGAACGCGATGTACTGCGCATCGAGCGCGATCTTGGGGCTGGGGGCCACGATCAGTACGCCCGCCGGCGCATGCCCGAAGTTGAGGGGCAGCGCCACCGCCTTGCCCAGACCGGCAAAGTCGCTGAGCTGCACGCACTCGCCGCGCAGTGCGCGCGCGAGCGATCCGGTACCTGGCTCGAGCAGTTCCGCGGCGCTGCGCCCGGCCGGTACGCCGATCTCGCACACCCGCCGCAGCCGCGCCCCGCCGCGCTCGCCGAGGTAGATCTGGGCGCAGGCGATGTCCTTGCCGTGCTGGGCCAGGGTGGTCGCGGCGGCCTGGCAGGCGCTGTCGGCGCTCTTGGCCTCCGCGACGCGCGCGGCGAGTTCGCTCAGAAGCGCGACGCGCCGCTGCGCGATGACCTGCTCGGTAATCTCGTGCACCGTGGCGAGCACCCCGCCGATACCGTGCGGCGCGCTCTCATCAGGCACCGGACTGTAGGCGATGGTGAAGTGGCTCTCCTCGAGGTAGCCGTGGCGGTTGACCTCGAGCTCGATGTCCTCCATCCACGTGGAGGGGCCGCCGTGGAACGGCTTATCGATCAGCGGACCGATGACGTCGAAGATCTCGCTCCAGCATTCGCGCACCGGGCGGCCGAGGTACTGCGGGTGCTTCGAGCCGAGCACGGGGCGATAGGCGTCGTTGTAGATCTGGATGTACTGGGGCCCCCACCACAGGAGCATCGGGAAGCGGTTGGCGAGCAGCAGGCTCACCATCATGCGCAGGCTCACCGACCAGGTCTCCGGCGTCCCGAGCGGCGTGCCTGACCAGTCGAGCGCGCGGATGTGCTCGCCCATCTCGCCGCCGCCGGCGAGAAAGTCGCGGCCTGAAGTATCGTGCGCCGTAACGGCGTTCATGGGTCCAGCATTTCCCCCTGCGGTGGCCATCAGTCGGTGGCGCACGCTGGCGCGCGGCACCGGCCCACCCGGTGCCAATGATCCCAGACGGCAACTGAGAGGACTCCCCCAACACGCCCGGCTGGCAGT
>JANWKR010000084.1 GCA_025451275.1 Steroidobacteraceae bacterium | reverse complement strand
TGGCACCGCGTCAGGCGGCTGCCAGTTCCAGCTGCGGTTTCGGATCCTGGGCCCTGGAGGAGCTAAATCGCCGCTATCCCGGTGATCACGAAGTTGAATACCAGCTGGCTTGCGTCTACTCCGACTCCGCCACCGTCGCCCAGACCGATGTGCTGGATCCACGCCTGATCGCCCTCTACGAGAAGGCGCTGGCGATGCAACGGAGCCTGCCGAGGGGCAGATCCGGACCACGCCCTGCGATATTGGCGCGGGGTGTTCGTCAACACCCACAACATCGGGCGCAATCGCTACGCCAACGGTGAATATGCGGCGGCGCTGAGCGAGTCTTGCGAAGCGGCCGCTGCCGCGGAGCGGGGCACACGACCGACTGAGCTCGAGCCTGCAGCGCTATCAGACCGTCACGAAGGGCGGCGCGACGCTCGAGCCGATGGACCTGCGTGATATCGCCGAGGCAACCGCCGATCTCGCTCGCAGCGAGGCTGAGATGGCGCGGCTGCAGGGTGCGGAGCTCAGTACCCCGCAGGCAGGCCGCAGCCAGAGCCGCAGCGCGTTACTCAGTGGTGGTTGGCCGCTGCGGCGGCTTCCTTGAGCTCGCGGTTCGCCTGGTCGAGCAGTTCCTTGGCCTTCTGCGCGTGCCCGCCCATGTCCCACTCGTTCGCGGCCTGTGCGGCGCTGATCTTTTCCCACGCCTGAGTGGTGAGCCGCTGCGCGGCGGCCAGGTTGGGATGGCGATGCGCGCTGATGTTGTCGGCCGGAGGCGCGGCGAGCGCTGAGCCGGTGAGCACCAATGCAGCACAGCCGAGGAGCAGTTTGTTCAGCATGGCGACCCCGTAAAAATGTGTAAGCGGCCCGCGGCGCGGGCTGCGGCGGCGTGGAGTGTCGTGCAGGCAGGTTGCCAACGCAAGGAACTGCGACATTGTTGGTCAGGATGCGAGGTGTTATGTGGGTCGCGCCGCACGCCGTCGCAACCGCCATGCGCACGGTGCGCAGATCGTAGCGCGCGGCGCAGTGCGGACACCGGCCTTGCCACGCCTGAGGCACGCGTGCGTCGTGCCCATTCCCGGACCTGCGCGTCGCCGCCGCCTGCCTGCCGCAGACGGGAGGGTGGTGGTGTCTCTCCTTATCTATAGGGCATGACGGGGCCGCTGGTCGCCATGGTGCGACGGTGCCGCCGTTCGGTTACGTGCCGCCCGCGGGCGCTCCGGTGCGGCAGTCCGCGCCCGCCTACAGCGCGCGCCGCTGCTGTGACCGGTCCTGGGGCGCGTACCCTGTGCGGCGTGGTAAGTTTGGGCCTGCATTTGCAGCACAGGAGTCCCCGGCGGATGCCCAGCAGAGTTCCCGACGGCCAGACGCGTGGTTGGATCATTCCGATCGGCGGCGCAGAGAATAAGGAAAATGACCGCCGCATCCTCGAGCGCTTCGTACGCGTCTCGGGCGGCGCGGCGGCCGACATCGTCGTCATCCCGACCGCGAGCCGCATGCACGAGACCGGACCGCGCTACGAACAGATTTTCACCGACATCGGGGCGGCACGCGTCACGGTCATGGACTTCGACACGCGCCGTGACTGCCAGGAGCGCGGCCGCCTGCGGCGCCTGCAAGAGGCCAGCGGCATTTTCTTCACCGGCGGCAACCAGCTGCGCCTGACCACCCTGCTCGGCGGCACCCCGGTGGCCCGGCTGATCCGCGCCGCCAACGCGCGCGGGGTGACGGTGGGCGGCACCAGCGCCGGCGCGAGCATCCTGTCCGAGCACATGATCGCGTCCGGCGACGAAGGCGGCTCCATGATCGCCGGCAGCGTGCGCCTGGCGCCCGGCCTCGGACTCACCAACCGCTTCATCATCGACCAGCATTTCCGCGAGCGCGACCGCCTCGGCCGCCTGCTGACCGCGCTCGCCTACAACCCGTTCGCGATCGGCATCGGGCTCGACGAGGACACCGCCGCCTTCATCGCGCCCGACGACACGGTCGAAGTCGAGGGCAGCGGCGGCGCCACCATCGTCGATGCCTCCGAGGCCAGCTACTCCTCCATCGACGCCGTCGGCGACGGGCAGGCCGTCTGCATGCTGGACATGAAGCTGCACGTGCTGACCGCGGGCGCGAGCTTCAACCTGACCACGCGCCACGCTGCGCCGGGCCGGCTGATCAAAACCAAGGAGTGATCGACCGGCGAGTCCGACCCCGCGCGACAAGTTGCCTTCAATAACTACTCCGAGCCCGAGCAACACCCATGCGCATCCTCGATCGTTCGGTCTACGTCGGCCCATCGCTGTACGCGCGCTTTCCCGTCATTCGCCTGGAGCTCGATCTGGGCGAGCTCGAGGCCTGGCCCACCGGGCGCCTCGGCGCCACGTTCGTCGACGCGCTCGCCGCGGCATTGCCGGGGCTGGCCGAACACGGCTGCTCGTATCGCGAGCCGGGCGGATTCTTCCGCCGCATGCGCGAGGGCGAGGGCACCTGGCTCGGCCACGTACTCGAGCACGTGGCGATTGAGCTGCAGAACATCGCCGGCGAGGAAGTGACCTTCGGCAAGACGCGCAGCGCCGGGCCGGCCGGCCTCTACACGGTGGTGTACGAGTACGCGCAGCGTGATGAGGGTATCGCCGCCGGCGAGCTCGGGCTGCGGCTCCTGTGCTCACTGCTGCCGGAAGCGCTGCGTCCGGCTGGCAGCGTGCCGCAGGACTGGGCCTGGCCCGAGGCGCGCGATCAGTTCATCCGCTTCGCGCAGCGGCGCGCGCTCGGTCCCTCGACTCACTCGCTGGTGCGCGCCGCCGAGGCGCGCGGCATCCCGTGGCTGCGTCTCAACGACCAGTCGCTGGTGCAGCTCGGGCACGGCAAGTACCAGCAGCGCATCCAGGCCACCGTCACCGGCCGCACGCCGCACATCTCTGTCGAGCTCGCCAGCGACAAGGAGGAGACCAACAAGATCCTCGCCGGCCTGGGCCTGCCGGTGCCCAAGCAGGAGCTGGTGCAGAGCGAGACCCAGGCGGTACGCGCCGCGCAGCGCATCGGCTTCCCGGTAGTCACCAAGCCCTACAACGGCAACCACGGCCGCGGCATCTCCATCCGCCTCGGCAGCGACGCGGAGGTGGCCCACGGTTTCACCGTGGCGCGCGAGCACTCGCGCTCGGTTGTGGTCGAGTCGTTCCTCGAGGGCGACGATCACCGCCTGCTGGTGGTGAACGGCGAGCTGGTGGCCGCGACGCGGCGCACCCCGGGGCACGTGATCGGGGACGGCGCGCACACCGTCACCCAGCTGATCGAGATCTTGAATCAGGACCCGCGCCGCGGCGTCGGCCACGAGAAGGTGCTGACGCGACTGGAGCTCGACGCGCAGGCGCAGAAGATGCTGCAGAAGGCCGGCCTCACCGCCGACTCGGTGCCGGAGCAGGGACAGGTCGTGTATCTGCGCTCGACCGCCAACCTGTCCACCGGCGGTACCGCCACCGATGTCACTGACGTCATCCATCCGGACAACCGCGAGATGGCCGAGCGCGCGGTGCGCGCCATCGGCCTGGACGTCGGCGGGGTTGACTTCCTGTCGAAGAACATCACCGAGAGCTACCGCGCCATCGGCGGCGGCATCTGCGAGGTCAATGCCGCGCCCGGTTTCCGCATGCACGTGGCGCCCTCCGAAGGCACCGCCCGCGACGTGGCCGCGCCGGTGATCGACATGCTGTTCCCGGCGGGTGCGCCCTCGCGCGTGCCGATCGCCGCCGTCACCGGCACCAACGGTAAGACCACCACGGCGCGCATGCTGGCGCACCTCACCAAGATGGCGGGCTTCACGCCCGGGCTGACGACCACCGACGGCGTGTACATCGACGGCCAGCGCACCGTCGCCGGCGACATGACCGGACCGGTGTCGGCGCGCATGGTGCTCGCCGACCCGCAGATCGACATGGCGGTACTCGAGACCGCGCGCGGCGGACTGCTGCGCGCCGGCATGGGGGTGAACGAGATCAACGTCGGCGCGGTGCTCAACGTGCAGCCGGACCACCTCGGCCTGAAGGGCATCGACACGCTCGAGCAGCTCGCCGAGGTGAAGCGCATCGTGATCGAGATTGCCACCGACTGCGCGGTGCTGAACGCCGACGATCCGCTGGTGCTGAAGATGTCCGGCTACACCGAGGCCAAGAACATCTGCTACGTCACCATGAACCCGCAGCACACTCTGGTGCGCGAGCACATCCGCGCTGGCGGCCGTGCCTGCGCGCTGGAGGCGGGAGTCAACGGGCAGATGATCACGCTCTACGACAAGAGCGGCCACATCCCGCTGCTGTGGACGCACCTGATCCCCGCGACGCTGGAGGGCCGCGCCACCCACAACGTGCAGAACGCCATGTTCGCGGCCGCCATGGCGTTCTCGCTCGGCATCAAGCTGGATGCCATCCGCCAGGGCCTGCGCACCTTCGACTCGACCTTCTTCCAGGCGCCCGGGCGCATGAACGTGTTCAACGAGCACCCGTTCAAGGTGCTGTTCGACTACGGGCACAACGCGCACGCCGTCACCGCCGTGGCCGATCTGGCGCAGCGCCTCGACGTCATGGGGCGGCGCATCGTGGTGCTGGCCGGCCCCGGCGACCGGCGCGACGAGGATCTCGTCGCCATCGCGCACGCGGTGGCGGGCCGGTTTGATCACTATATCTGCCGCCGCGACGACAGCCTGCGCGATCGCAAGCCCGATGAGGTGCCGCGCATCCAGGCGGCGGCGCTGCGTGCCTGCGGGGTGCCGGAGACGGCGATCTCGATCATTCCCGACGAGCAGGAGGCGGTCGACGCGGCGCTCCACATGGGAAGGCAGGGCGATTTGCTGCTGATATTCGCCGATGCGCTGGTGCGCTCCTGGAAGCAGATCACCAAGTTCAAGCCGGCAGGTTCCCCCACGCCTGCGTCCCAGCCCCCGACCGCCTTCGTAACGGATGCGGGGTTCGTGGCCGAGGGGCACAAGGCGGGTGAGGCGGCGGCTTCTGAGTTCAGTCTCGAGGGCCTCATCCGCGATGAGCGCGGCGTGAGAGTTGCCCCGGAGGCCGAAGACTGACCGTGCCATGACCGAGCTGCCGTTCGACGCTTCGCGGCGTCTCACGGGCGCCAACCTGTTCTTTGCCACGACGGGTGCCCAGCTCGAGACCGTCGGCCTCGAGGTGGATGCGGCGCTGCTCGCGGCCTGGCAGGAGCGCATTTCCCGGGCGCGCGCGCATCTCGGCTGGCCGCAAGCCGAGCTGTCCGTGCGCCGGCACGCAGGCGGCGTGTCGCTCGCGCTCGCCGCGCCCTGCGATCAGCTGTACACCGCCACCGAGGTCAACGAGTGGGCGCTGTGCGCGGCGCTCTCGGCGCGCGAGCCGGGGCGCTGGCCCGGACTTGAGCAGGCGCTCGGCGCCGCCGCCCTGGAAGAAGCGGGCGCGGGCGCGACCGTCATCCCACCGGTGTTGGCCGCGGACGCAGCGCTCGCGCGCTTCTCGCAACTGGCGCAATCCGAGGCGCGGCCAGCGCTCATGCGGCTGTTGGCCGCGGCCGCCGCGCGCGACCTGCCGTACGTGCTCGACGACGACATACTCACCCTCGGCGCCGCCGCCGGCGGCCGCGACTTCGAGCTGGCGACACTGCCCTCGCCTGAGGTCGTGCCGTGGGATGCCGTGCACGACGTGCCCACCGCGCTCGTCACCGGCTCGAACGGCAAGACCACCACCGTGCGGCTGCTCGCGGCCTGCGCCGCCGCACACGGCTGGCCGGCGGCCTATTGCTGCACCGACGGTGTGTTCCTCGGCACGACGACGCTGGCGAGCGGCGACTACTCCGGCCCGGTCGGGGCGCGGCTGGTGATGCGCGCGCGCGGCGCGCGCTGCGCGGTGGTGGAGACGGCGCGCGGCGGCATCCTGCGGCGCGGCATCGCGCTGTCGCACGCGCACGTCGCGCTGGTGACCAACGTGGGCGCCGATCACTTCGGCGAATACGGCATCGACGATCTGTCGGGGCTGGCCGACGTGAAGCTGTCGGTCGCGGGCGTGCTGCGGCCCGCGGGTCTGCTGGTGCTGAACGCCGATGACGCACAGCTCCTGGCCAAGGCGCCGGGGCTGGCGGCGCGCTTCGGCCGCGCGCCGCGGCTGGGCTGGTTCGCAGCCGATGCGGATGCCGGGCCGCTGCAGGCCCACCGCGCGACCGGCGGCGCGACCTGCGGCGTGCGCGACGGCCGCCTGCTGCTGCACTGGGCCGGCGCGCAGCACGACCTGGGGGCGGTGACGGCCATGCCGCTCACGGTCGCCGGCAGCGCCGCCTACAACGTCGCCAACCTCGCAGCGGCGGCACTGGGTGCGGCCGCTCTCGGCGTGCCGCCGGCAGCGATCGCCGCCGTGTTCGCGCGCTTCGGTGCAGCTCTGGAGGACAACCCGGGGCGGCTGATGCGCTTCGAGCGCGGCGGCGTGCAGGTGCTCGTCGACTACGCCCACAACCCGGACGGGCTGCGCGGGCTGCTGCACGTCGCCCAGCACCTGCGCGGCGGCGCCGGCCGGCTCGGCCTGCTGCTCGGCCACGCCGGCAACCGTCAGGACGCGGAGATCGCGGCGCTGGCCGCGGCCGCAGCGGAGTTCAGCCCCGCGCTCGTGGTGGTCAAAGAGAACGAGGCACACCTGCGCGGCCGCGAGCCGGGCGAGGTGCCGCGCCTGCTGCGCGCCGCGCTGCGCCGCGCCGGGCTGTCGGAGTCGGCCCTGCCGCTGCGCATGAGCGAGCTCGAGGCGGTGCAGTGCGCGCTCGAATGGGCGCGACCCGGTGACGTGCTGGTGCTGCCGGTGCATTCAGCCGCGGCCCGCGCCGCAGTGCTCGAACTGCTGAGCGCACCCGGCAGCGGCGCGGGAGCGCCCGCGTAACGCGACGCAGGTCACAGTCCACGGGTCGGGGCAGGTCGTTCCCTGCAACGCATTGGCTATAGTCGGCGCCAGCGTGATGCGTACCAGCAGGGGGGCTTCAGGGTGCAGCGCGTAAGGACGACGGCTGCGGCCGCCGTGATTCTCGGAGCCGTCGCGGCCTGCGGCGGGGGTGGGGGCGGAATGGGCAGTTCGCCACCACCGCCGACCGACACCTGGATGCCGGGTGTGTTCCAGCCCGAGTCCCATTTCGCGGCGCAGTGCGCCGCGCCGCGCTCGGGCACCGACCCGTTCACCGGCCAGACCTATCCGGACGTGCCGGGCACGGCCACCGACGAGAACAACTGGCTGCGCTCGTGGACCAACGATCTGTACCTCTGGTACAGCGAGGTGCCGGACCTCGACCCCTCCAAGTACGCCACCGCCGACTACTTCCCGCTGCTGAAGACTTCCGCCAACGACGCGCAGGGTCAGCCGAAGGACAAATTCCACTTCACCTACACGACCTCGGCGTGGGAAGCGCTGTCGATCAACGACGCCAACATCGGCTACGGCGTGCAGTTCTTCGTGCTGCAGGCGACGCCGCCGCGACAGGTGGTCGTGGCCTACACGCAGCCGGGGTCGCCCGCCGTGGCGGCGCCCGCCAACCTGGTGCGCGGCGCCACCATCCTCACCGTCGACGGCGTGGACGTCGTCAACGGCGACACGCAGGCGGACATCGACACCATCAACGCCGCGCTCAGCCCGAGCGCCGCCGGCGAGTCGCACCAGTTCGGGGTGCAGGATCCGGGCGGCTCGACCACGCGCACCTTCACCCTCGCGGCGGCCAACATCACCGACGTGCCGGTGCAGGACGTGTCGGTCATCAGCGGCACGCAGATCGGCTACATGCTGTTCAACGACCAGCTGGCGACCGCGGAAGGGGCGCTGGTGAACGCCATCAACACGCTCAAGTCAGACAACGTCAGCGATCTGGTGCTCGATATCCGCTACAACGGCGGCGGCTTCCTCGACATCGCCAGCGAGCTGGCCTACATGATCGCCGGCCCCGGTCCGACGGCGGGGCAGACGTTCGACCTGCAGACGTTCAACTCCAAGCACACCACCACTGATCCCGTGACCGGCGCGCCCATCGC
>JANWKR010000083.1 GCA_025451275.1 Steroidobacteraceae bacterium | reverse complement strand
CTCGCCAGGGAGCACGGGCGGTACTTCGTGGCCGCGGTGGTCACGCGCGCCGGCAGGCCGACGGTGGAGGGCGTGCAGAGTGGCGACCAGCTGCTGCGGATCGACGCGCTGGCCGCCGCCGGGGCCAGCTCGAGCGTCGTTCTCGCCGCGCTGCACGGACAGCCGGGCGAAATGCGGCACCTCGTGCTCGAAAGGGCTCACGGTACGCTGCAGGTCGATGCACCCGTCACGGCCTTCTAGGGGCCGCCGGGTCCGCGCCGCTACGCGCCGGCGGACGCGAGGTGTGCCAGCGTGCGCGCACGCACGATGAAGTGCTGCACGTCGCCCGGAGTCAGCACGACGTTGCGGCCGTCGCGGTAGCGCAGCAGCACGGCGCGGCCGGGATCGGTGGCGTAGGCGCGATAGCGCCCGAAGCGCCGGTTCCAGAACCAGCCACAGATGGCGAACAGTCCCCCCACGCCGAACAGGCGTACCGAGCCGCGCAGCCCTTCCGGCTCGCCCGTTATCGAGGTGAGGCCCGCCAGCGGCAGGACCGTGAACCATCCGAGGCGCAGCACCCGGATATCGGTGTCGGTGAGCTGGTAGCCACGCACCATGAATAGCGGTGTGCCGAGCAGCAGCAGCAGCGGCAACCCGAGCATCACCACGCGCCACACCGGCAGCTGCCGCGGCCCGGTGAGCAGCCCCACCAGCAACAGCAGCACCAGGAGCGCCACGCACAGGGAAGTCGCGGCGCGCAGTGAGCGGCTCCAGGGAGCGGAGAATTCTGCACGTACGGCTGTCGTCATGGCGTCCGTAGCTTAGTGCAGCGTCGGCGCCGCGTCGCGAGCGCGGTTTCGCGCGGCCGCGCGCACCTCCTGGCCCGAAGTGGGGAGACGCGTCTGATCAACAAGGTGCAGTCCGGCGCCGACCCCGGGGAGTTGGCGGGTCACCTGGGGGTGGTACGTCGCGAAAAATAGGTGGGTTCTCCGCTTTGCGCGCGCCGCGCGTGGCATAGCTTATTCATCGTGCGGAAAGGGCTCCAGCACGGCTCCACGAGGGCACCGTGACCCGATCCGCCTAACTGAAACGAGGAGACCGACCATGAAATCTGCCATCCGCACCGCGCTCGCCGCCGTGCTGCTCGGCTCGGTGAGCGCCATCGCCACCGCCGGGAACGCGACCACCGAGGTGCCCCAGCGCACGGTTCAATACTCCGACCTGAACCTCGCCAGCCCCAGCGGCGTGGTGGTGCTGTACCAGCGAATCCGCGCCGCCGCGCGCGTCGTGTGCGAGCCGCTGATCTTCAGCGACCTGCAGTGGCGTGCCGAGGGACAGCGCTGCACGCACGAGGCGATCCAGCGCGCCGTCTACGAGGTGAATGCGCCACTGCTGACCGGCTACTACCTGGCTAAGAACCGGCCCGCGGTCGCTGTCGCGCAGCGCTAGGATGCCGGGGGCACGGAAGGGGACGGCCTCAGCGTCCCCTTGCTGCCCTGCCCCGTGAACCGTGCGCGCCGATGGCGCCCAGTTCACCGAGGCCCATACCAAGCGCCGCCGCCACCGCCTCGGTGCGCGAGCGCACCTCGAGCTTCGCCAGGATCGATGAGACGTGATGCTCGACGGTCTTGGGCGCAACGTGCAGGCGGTGCGCGAGCTCGGTGTTCGTATGCCCCTGCACCAGCAGGCGCAGGACCTGCACCTCACGGGCGGTGAGCCCGGCCGGGTTTTCGCGGGTCGAGGCGCGCGGCCCGCGCGGTATGCTGTGCACCCCCAGCTCGCGCAGGCGCTGGCGCGCAATCGCCGTGAGCGGTCCGGCGCTCAGTGGTTCGAGGATGGCGAGCGCGTCGCGCAGTGCCGCCTCGGGGCCTTCGGCCAGCGCCAGTGCCCGTTCGTATGGCATGCCGAGTTGCTCCCAGGCAGCCGCTGCGGCCTGCCAATTGCCGTCGAGCATGAGCGCGTACGGCGTGGCCAGCTGCGCCGGGATCTCGAATGCCGGGTCGGCGCGCCGGCCCCAATAGGCGAGTTCACCGCAGATCCATGCCTCCCGGCGGCCGCCGAGCGCCTGCAGGCCGGTCGCCGCCTCCTGGGCCGCGCGGCGGTGGTCGCCGCGGTACCAGGCGAGCTCGGCGCGCGCCGCCGCGACCGGCCCGATGCGCTGCACCTCGGTGGTGGGCAGCGCCAAGCGCAGGGCCTCCTCGAGCAGCGGGTCGGCGCCCGGATCGCCGCGCCGTGCGCGCACCAGGGCGAGCACGGTGAGCGCGGGGATGCGCTGCGCCGTGGCGAGGGAGTGATAGGTGATCAGGTCGGCAGCCGCGCGCGCGGCTTCTTCCCAGCGGCCGCCGTTGAGTGCCGCATAGGCGCCGTATGCGCGGTTGTAGGAAAGACAGTCCTGCACCTCGTGCGTCTCGCAGTACTCGAGGCTCTCCGCCAGATAACGCTCGGCCAGCTCCGGCATGCGCAGCGACACCGCGGCCGAAACCAGGTTGGCGTACGCGCGCCCGGCGTGTTCGGGCAGGCGGTGCTCGAGCGCGACGGCCAGCCCCTGTTCCAGTTTGGCCAGGCCGGTGGCATCCCCCGCATTCAGCTGCGAGGCGCCGATGTTCGTGAGCGCATGCGCCTGGACGCAGTGATCACCGAACCGCTGCGCCAGCTCGAGTGCGCGTCCCGCGTCCGCGATCACCTGGGGGTTGTCGCCGCAGTTCATGGCGTAGCGCGCCCGGCTGCTGTAGGCCATGGCCAGCTGCGGCCCGGCCGGCAGTGACTCGAGCAGCCTGATGGCGGCGGCCACCTGGGTGTCGACGCTGTGCTTGTCGCCCGCCTTCCAGTACTGCTGCGCGAGCAGCAGGTGCACGCGCGCCTGCGCCGCCGCATCGGCGAGTTCGCGCCACAGCGCCAGCGCCGCCTCTGCCGAGGCGATGGACTCGGCGACCTGATTGGTCATGTTGCAGCCGGCCGCGTGCCGCTCGAACAGCCAGGCGCGCTCGGGGGCGTTCAGCGTTGCGGCGTGCCGCAGGGCGGTCGCCAGGTGCGCCACCGCCTCGCGGTGCGCACCGGCGCTGGCGGCGCGCTCGGCGGCTCGCGGGGCGTACTCGAGCAGCGCCGCCTCATCGTGCGCGTGCGCCGCGTGATGCACCAGCTGCGACAGGTCGGCATCGCGCTCGATGAGCGCCGCGAGGATACGGGCGTGGAGTGCCTGGGCACGCCCGCGCGGCACACTGCTCTCAACCGCCAGGCGTCCGAGCTCGTGCCGGAAGCCGAGCGCATCCTCGTGGTGGCGCAGCAGCCCCCGCGCCACCGCTTCGTCGGCACACTCGCCGCTGGCATCGAGCAGGCTGCGCGTGAGCCAGCCGGGCGTGCGTCCCGGCACCAGCGAGACGACCTCCGCCAGTTCGCGCGCCGCGGGCGAGCACTGCATGAGGCGGCCAAGCACCGCGTCGCGCACCGTCTCAGGCACCGTGCCCTTCGCGGCCGACAGCAGCTCGCGCACGAAGAACGCGTTGCCGGCCGTGACGCGCTGAATGTGCGCGGCGTCGAGGCGGGTGCCGCGCGCCAGGCGCTCGATGGCGTCGAGCGACAGGGCGGGGACGCGCAGGCGGGACGCGTGCTGGCCGGTGAGCTCCCCGAGGACCGCACGCAGCGGATGGCTCGGATCGAGCTCGTCGTCACGGTGGGTCACGATCAGGAGGCAGCGGGTGCGCTGGATGCGCCGGCCCAGGAAGCCCACGAAATCGAGCGTCGCCTCGTCCGCCCAGTGCAGGTCCTCGAGCACCACCACGCTCACCGGATGCGGCGGCGACAGGCCCTCGAGTACCCGCAGGAACAGCTGCTCGCGCGCATCGCCCGGTTCGCGCCGCGTCGTCGCCGACAGCAGCGCGGCGGCCACTTCGTTGACGGGCCCGAGCACGCGCGAGGTCTGCAGTGCGTCGCAGTGACCCCACAGGATGCGCGTGCCGCGCGGTGCCTGCTGCGTGAACTGCTCGACCAGCGCGCTCTTGCCGGCACCCGCCTCGCCGCTCACGAACGCGATCTTGCCGGCACGCGTTCCCGCCTCGCGCAGGTACTGCGCAAGCTCCTCGAGCTGCGGCTGGCGTTCCAGGAGATCCACGCCCGGAGTATCGGGCAAGCCCCCCCGCTTGGGTACGGGTGATGCATTCTGGGGGTAGCGGGCGCGCAATCTAGGTGCGTCGGCGGCCGTAGCGTTGCAATGCAGCGACGCGGTACCGGCGTGCGCCAGCGCCCGCCTCGGCGGAGGTTCACTCCGGCGGCGGGGCGAGGATCTGGTGCTTGATCAGCATGCGTACCCCGCTCGCCCAACCGTCCTCGCTGCCCGCAAAGTTGGCGCCCTGCTGATCGAGCAGCCTGCCGGTGTGCGCATCGCGGATCTGGATCAGCATGTAGTAGTCGGTCTGGGTGACGCGCTTGACCACCCCGAGGAGCGACTGATCCGCACCGAGCTTGAGGGCGAGGGCGGCCTCGCAGCCGTCGCAGTCGCCGAGCCGCGGCTCGGTTGCCTGGCTCGCATCGATCACGCGGTAGCGGCCCGACTGCGCCAGCTGCTCGCGCGCCGCCTGGCTCACCTTGACCAGGGTGGCCGCCTCGCTGGTGCTCTTGCCGAGCAGCACCTGGGAGGGGGTGGCATCGATCAGCTCGAAGGCGAACACGGCGATGCGCACCGGTGCCGGGGCCGGCGGCGCCGCCCGCGGTGCGCCGCCGCCGACGCACAGGGCGGCGAGCGCGAGGACTGAGGCGGACCGCACGCCGGTCATGTGCCGGGCTCGGGCTCGGGATAGGCGAACGGGTCGGTGACCCGCGGCTCGGTCGGCAGCGGCTTGCGCGGCAGCGGCTTATCGGCATCCGCGGCTGCGACCAGCACCGTGGCCAGCACCACCGCGGCCTGCTTCATGTCCTCGATACGCAGATGATCGTAGGTGTCCAGGTCGGTGTGGTGCACGCGGGACTCATAATCCAGCGGGTCCTGGATGAACTGGAAGGCGGGCAGGCCGAGGCGGCTGAGGAACATGTGGTCCGTGCCGCCGGTGGGCTCGGCGACCACGGCGGTGACGCCCATGCTGGCGAACGGCGCCAGCCACTCGCGGAAGATCGGCACGACGTTGAGATTGCCTTCGGCGTAGATGCCGCGGATCTTCCCCGAGCCGTTGTCGATATTGAAATAGCCGGCCAGCTCGCTGAAGCCCGGCAGCGTCCGTACCGGGTAGGTGTCCTGGGTGAAGTACGGCGGCAGGTCCTTGAGCGCGGGGTCGGTGACCGGCGGACGCCGTGCGAGGTGCTGCTCGACGTAGGCGGCCGAGCCGAGCAGGCCCTGCTCCTCGCCCGCCCACAGCGCGAAGCGGATGGTGCGCCGGGGCCTGATGCCGGCCCTGGCCAGGATGCGCGCCGCCTCCATGACCATGACCGAGCCGGCGCCATTGTCGGCGGCACCGTCTGCGGCCACCCAGCTGTCGAGATGCGCACCGGCCATCACGTAACCGGCGGCGGCATCGGCGCCGGGGATCTCGGCCAGTACGTTGTACGCGTTGTGGTCCGCGTCCTCGAAGTGCACGCGGTTCTCCATCTCCACGCGCACCTCACCGACCTTCGCCAGGCGCGCGAGCTTGCGGTAGTCCTCCGCCGCCAGCTCGACCGCCGGCAGCTTCGGCGTGCGCCCTACCTGGTGGCTGTAGCCCTCGCCGTGCACCAGGCGCCCGTCGCTGCGCGACATGGTCACGAGCGCACGAGCGCCTTCCTCGGCTAGAAAAGCGTCGAGCTGCGCGCGGAAGCGGAAGCGCTCGATGCGCTTCCTGCGCTGCTCGGGATCCTCGACCGGCTGCGCGAAGTGGTCGCGCTTGGCGATGTCGGTGTCCGACAGCCGCTCGAACATGGGCTCGGTGCCATCCCTCTCCGGCGCCGGGTAGCTGGCGAGCACGATCTTGCCCGACAGCTTGCCCTTCCACTGCGCGAAGTCCTTGTCGCTGGCCATCGGTGCCACGACGATCGCGGCGCTCAGTACGCCGTCGGTGGGCGGGGTCCAGGCCACGGGAATACCCTTGAGGTCGAGGGGGCGCGGCGCAATCATGCGGATGTGCGCCGCCTCGATCCACCAGCCGCGGCCGAAGTCGAAGCCTTCGGTATGGACGTTCCGCAGTCCCCAGGCG
>JANWKR010000082.1 GCA_025451275.1 Steroidobacteraceae bacterium | reverse complement strand
TAGGCCTTGGCATGCGCGCGGGCGCTGGCCGGCTGCAGCATGTTGTCGGCGACGACGATCGCGCCCTGCGCCAGCTTGGGGTGCAGCAGGTCGAACACCGGCACGTACAGGTCCTTCCACAGATCGATGAGCACGAAGTCGAACGGCCCGGGCAGCGCCGCCAGTCCGGCCAGTGCATCGCCGACCCTGAATTCGACGTACCCCTCGAGTCCGGCGCGCGCCAGCTGCTGGCGTGCGTACTCGGCCTTGGGTCGCTGCAGCTCGAGCGACACTACCTTGCCGTCGATGGCGCGCGCGGCCTCCGCCAGCCAGGTCGTGGAATAGCCGTAGGAGCTGCCGACTTCGAGAATGCGGCGCGCCTCGGCCTCCCTCACGAGCAGATTGATGAGCGTGCCGGCGGCGTGACCGACCGGCAGCAGCATCTCGTCGCGGCGGCGCATGACCTCCTCGTCCGACAGGGTCGCCAGCACCTGTGACTCGCGCTTGGCCCGCGCCTCGTATTCCTCCAGCACCGTCGCTACTGCCTTGTCCACCCCGCCCCCTCTCAGGCCGCTCCGGAAAAGTATTCCTGCAGCGACGCCACCCCGAGGCGCTTGGCCTCGAACAGGCTCTCCAGGTGCTCGCGCGAGTTGACCAGACCGCGGGCGCGCAGGATCCCCTTCTCATCCAGCAGCGCCGCAAACGGCAGGCGGCTCACCTGGAAGGCAAGTCCGAGCGCCGTCGACACCACGTACGGAATGCCGTCGAGTCCCTGGGTGCGCACGAACTCGCGCTGCGCGCCGGCATCACCGTCGCTCGCCAGGATCACGTCCATCCAGCCGCGCTCGTCCTTGCGGCTGGACTTCACCGCCGGCAGCAGCGTCTTGCATACCGGGCAGGTCGGCGAGACGAACAGCAGCAGCGTGCTGCGCCCGTCGGCACGCGCCGCACCCACCTGGTGCGCGGCGCCCTCGAGGTCGGCGACCTGCATGACCGGCGCCGGTTCGCCGACAGCCAGCCCCTTGCTGAGCATGAGCGCGCCGGCCGGAGCGATGCGTTCGTGCAGCACACCGAGCTGGCGCACCAGCGCCAGCACGACCGCCGCCAGCGTCAGCACCAGGGCCCAGAGCACGATGTTGGAGATCGCGAGCGCCGTCACCTCGTCCCCCGCAGCAGCGCCACTTGCGGCGCCACGCGCCCGAGCAGCCGGTCGAGACTCATATATAAGAGCGCCACCACCGCCGTTCCCGCCCCGACCGTGAGCGCGTCCGCGGTTTCCAGGGGGCGTGCGCTCCATGGCAAGAGCAGCCCCGCGAGCAGGGCGGCGAGCGCCAGGTTGCGCCACACCATCCAGGATGCGATGGGGCGACGCTCCAGTGGTCCGCCGCAGCCGCACGCGAGATCACGCCGCCCGCGCTGCAGGTTCACGCCGATGGCCGCGGCGTACAGGAGCAGCAGCGCGCTGCCCGCCGCGCTCGCCGCTGCGCGCCGCTCGCCCAGCAGCACACCCGCCGCGACGGCGAGCTCCAGCAGCGGCAGGAGCCACGCCAGCCGTGCTGCGCCCGCCGGCAACAGCTCGTAGGCCGCGAATGCGTCGGCAAATCCCGCCAGGTCACGCAGTTTATGTATAGCCGCGCTCGCGAACAGCAGCGCGAAGGCTGCCGCGAGCAAGTTGCCAAGTGCCGGGTCCATCATGGGGAGGCCATCATAAACCCGTGTAGTATCGGCAGCATCCCCGCGGCCGCGAATGGATCTTGCCATGACCGCCCTGACTCTCACTGACAGCGAATTCCGCGCCCTGGCCGCGCAGATCACGGACTTAGCCGCCGGCTACCTCGCCGGGCTGGACGGCGCACGCGCTTATCCGCAGGTGAGCGGTACCGAGGTGGCACACACCTTCGCCGAGGCGCTGCCCGAGACCGGCCTCGGCGCGGCGGCCCTCGGAGCTCTGGGGGCGGTGCTGGAGCGCTCGCGTGCACCCACCGGCCGCTTCTATGGCTATGTGTTAGGTTCCGGCGAGCCGGTGGCCGCGCTCGCCGACCTGCTGGCCAGTGTGCTCAACCAGAACGTCACCGCCTGGCGCTCGGCGCCCGCGGCCGTGACCATCGAGCGTCAGGTGGTGCAGGGACTCGCCGCGGCCATCGGCTGTGCCGGTTTCAGCGGCAGCCTGTGCGGCGGCGGCTCCCTGGCCAACCTTATGGGGCTCGCCATGGCGCGCGAGGCACGCCTTCCGGCCAACGAGCACGGCGCGCGCCCCGGGGTGGTGTACGCCTCCTCTGAAGTTCACATGTCGATCCCCAAGGCCATGGGGCTGCTGGGACTCGGGCGCACCAACCTGCGCATGCTGCCCGCTGATGCCGACTTCCGCCTGCCGCTGGAGGCACTGCGCGAGGCGGTGCAGTCCGACCGTGCCGCCGGGCTCGAACCGCTCGCGGTGGTGGCCAGCGCCGGCACCGTCAACACCGGCAGCATCGACCCGCTGCCGGAGATCGGCGCGTTGTGCCGCGAGCAGGGTCTGTGGCTGCACGTCGACGGCGCCTACGGCGCCCTGGCGGCACTCGCCGTGCCGGAGCGCTTCGCGGGCTTAAGCAGCGCCGACTCGCTATCGCTCGATGCCCACAAGTGGCTGTATCAGCCGCTCGACTGCGGCATGCTGCTGTTCCGCGACACGACCGCCGCGCGCGCCGCGTTTTCGTTCACCGGCGACTACGCCAAGTCGCTGAGCGTCGACCCGCTCGAGTCATTCGCGTATTTCGATGAGTCGCTGGAGCTGTCGCGACGCTTCCGCGCACTGAAGCTGTGGCTGTCGCTGCGCTACCACGGCCTGCAGGCGTTCCGCGAGGCGATCCGTGCCGACCTGAGCCACGCGCAGCAGCTGGCGCGGCACGTCGCTGAGAGCGGGGAGCTCGAGCTGCTGGCGCCGATCGCGCTCAGTGCGGTCTGCTTCCGCCATCGGCACGGCGGCGAGGCAGTGCAGGGCGACCGGCTGAATGCGGCGATTCTCGGGCGGCTCGTCGAGCGCGGGCGCGTCTACCTCTCCAATGCCACGCTGCACGAGCGCTTTGCGCTGCGTGCCTGCTTCGTGAACCATCGCACCACGGCGGAGGACGTCGCGCAGATCGTGCCCGAGGTGGTCGAGGCGGCGCGCGAGGTCGCACCGCTGCTGTAGCAGCGCGGCGCTCTCAGCGCGCTGCCGGGCGCAGGTCCTCCTCCCAGAATTCGTGCGGGCGGCGCGCGCCGTCCGCGCCGCGCGCCGCTTCCAGCTGCCGCAGTTCGACGCGGCGGATCTTGCCGGATATCGTCTTGGGCAGGGCGGCGAACTCGAGCCGGCGGATGCGCTGGTACGGCGAGACGCGCTCGCGCACGTGCTGCAGGATGGCGGCAGCGGCGGCGGCATCCGGCGCGCGGCCGGCGACCAGCACCACGAACGCCTTCGGCACCGCGAGCCGCAGCGGGTCCGGACTCGGTACCACTGCCGCCTCCACGACCCACTCGTGCTCGATCAGCACGCTCTCGAGCTCGAACGGGCTGATGCGGTAGTCGGACGACTTGAATACGTCGTCCATGCGGCCGACGTAGGTGAGGTAGCCGTCGGAATCGCGGCTGGCGACATCGCCGGTATGGTAGTAGCCGCCCGCCATGGCCTCGGCGTTGCGCTGCGGATCGTCGAGGTAGCCCTGCATCAGCGCCAGCGGGCGCTGCGCGAGCTCGATGCAGATCTCGCCCTCCTGCGCCGGCTGGCCGTGGATGTCGATCAGGGCCACCGGGCAGCCCGGTAGCGGACGGCCCATCGAGCCGGGCTTCACCGGCTGCCCGGGCGGGTTGCCCACCTGCGCCGTGGTCTCGGTCTGCCCGAAACCGTCGCGGATGGTGAGCCCCCAGGCCTCGCGCACCTGGGCGATGACCTCGGGATTGAGCGGCTCGCCGGCGCTGACCGCCTCGCGCAGATGCACGCGCCACTCGCGCAGATTGTGCTGGATCAGCATGCGCCACACGGTCGGCGGCGCGCAGAAAGTCGTCACGCGGCAGCGCACCAGCTGGCTGAGCAGCGCGCGCGCATCGAAGCGCTCGTAGTGGTACGCCAGGACGCAGGCCTGGGCGTTCCAGGGAGCGAAGAAGCTCGACCAGGCGTGCTTGGCCCAGCCGGGCGAACTCAGGTTCAGGTGCACGTCGCCGGGCCGCAGGCCGAGCCAGTACATCGTGGTGAGATGCCCGACCGGGTAGCTCACGTGGCTGTGCGCGACGAGCTTCGGGCGCGCCGTAGTGCCCGAGGTGAAGTACAGGAGCATGAGGTCCCCGGCACGCGTCGCGGCGGCGGCTCCGTCCGCCGGCGCCGTCATCGAGTCGGCGTAGTCCAGCCAGCCCGCGGTGGGCGCCCCGGCCGCGATGCGCAACGGCGCGCCCGCGAGGCCGGCAAAGCGCCCGGTCAGCGCCGCCTCGGTGATCACGGCCCTGACCCGGCCGCGCTCGAGGCGATCGGTGAGGTCGGAGCGCTCGAGCAGCGTGCTGGCCGGAATCACCACCGCGCCGAGGCGGATGGCGGCGAGCATGGTCTCCCACAGCGGCACGCAGTTCGGCAGCATGAGCAGCACGCGGTCGCCGGCCTGCAGCCCGTGGCCGGCGAAGAAATTCGCCAGCTGCGCGGCACGGCGCGCCAGCTCGGCGAAGGACAGCTCCTGATCGGTGCCGGCGTCATCGACCAGGCGCAGCGCCGGCGCGGCATTGCCGGCGGCAATCACCTCGAAGTAGTCGCGCACCCAGTTGAACTCGCCGAACTCCGGCCAGCGGAACCCCTGCTGTGCCGCGGCCAGGTCCGCGCGTGTCTGCAGCAGCGCATCGCGCAGCTCGATGAAGCGGTTGCTCATGGGCGGCCCCACCCTGCAAAAGCGGCGTCGATGAGCTTAACACCGCCGCCTGCTAGTATCCCGGCATGACTCCGGCGCGTCTCGAGGCGTTCACCGACGGTGTGGTCGCCATCATCATCACCATCATGGTGCTGGAGCTGCGCGTGCCGCACGGCAGCGACCTGGCGGCGCTGCGCGAGGGCGTGCCGCTGCTGCTGGCGTACGTGCTCAGCTACGTCAATGTCGGCATCTTCTGGAATAACCATCATCACATGCTGCACGTCACCGAGCGCATCGATGGCAGCGTGCTGTGGGCCAACCTCGCACTGCTGTTCTGGCTGTCGCTGGTGCCGTTCGTGATCCGCTGGCTCGACGAAGCCGGCTTCGCGCCGCTGCCGACCGCCGCGTACGGCGTGGTGCTGGCCGGTGCCGCCGTGTCCTACGTCGTGCTCGAGTGGCGCATCGTCGCAGTGAACGGCCGCAACTCGCGCCTTGCGGTGGCGGTCGGCAATGACTTCAAGGGCAACCTGTCTCTGGCGCTGTACGTCGCAGCCGTCGCCCTCGCCTTCGTACGCCCGTGGCTGTCGATTGCGGTCTATGTCGCGGTGGCGCTGCTGTGGCTGGTACCGGACCGGCGCATCGAGGCGCTGGTGAAGCGGGCGCTGCCATGAGCGGCGGTGCCACGGTCAGGGCGGTCAGCGGTGCGAGCCCCTGGCTGGTGACGCTGCGCGATGAGCTCGGTCACGAGTGGCTCGCCGACGAGCCGCCGGCCAATGGCGGCGGCGAGCGCGGGCCGACGCCGCACCAGCTGCTGCTATCGAGCCTCGGGGCCTGCACGGTCATGACGCTGCGCATGTATGCGGCGCGCAAGGACTGGCAACTGCGCGCGGTTGAGGTCGAGCTGCGCTTCAACCCGCATGGCCCGCCGCCCGGGGACGGCTCGCTCATCGAGCGACGCATCACCCTGGAGGGCACGCTCGATGCAGAGCAGCGGGCGCGGCTGCTCGAGCTGGCCAACAAGTGCCCGATCCACCGGGTGCTGACCGGCGAGGTGCACATCGCAACCTCGCTCACCCCGCCGCCATGAGCACCGGCACCGAACGCATCGAGTGCCGGACGGCGGAAGTCGGCGACGGGCTCATCATCCGCCGGGCGCTGCCGAACCGTCGCCGGCGCACGGTCGGCGCCTGGTGCTTCTTCGATCATGCCGGGCCGGTAGCGGTCAGCGCGGGCGGCCTGCACGTCGGACCGCACCCGCACATCGGGCTGCAGACGTTCACCTGGATGATCGAGGGGGCCGTGACCCATCGCGACAGCCTCGGCAACGAGCAGCTCATCACGCCGGGGCAGGTCAACATCATGACCGCCGGCGCCGGTATCGCCCATTCCGAGGACAGCGCTGACGGGCCAGGTGCGGCACCGCGCCTGCACGCGGCGCAGCTGTGGATCGCCCTGCCCGATGCCGAGCGGCACCGCGCTCCGGCCTTCCGCAATCATCCGCAGCTGCCGCGGCTCGAGC
>JANWKR010000081.1 GCA_025451275.1 Steroidobacteraceae bacterium | reverse complement strand
TGCTATCCTGCCGGCCCGCCGCGCGGCGGCTCTTCAGTCCGAACAGGCCGCCATGACCCTCGATTACAGAGTTGCCCTGCTCGCCGCCGGCGTGCTCCTCCTGCTCGCCGCCCTGGTCGGCGGACGGGTGCTCGGCACGCAGGTCTCAGCCGCGGTACGCACGGGGTTGCGCCTCGGCGTGGCGGTGCTCGGCGTTGCCCTGCTCGCCTGGACGCTGCGCAGCTATCGCGGCGCGCCCACGGCCCCGCTTGCCGCGGCGCCCGCGCACCCGGCGATGCCCGTCGACCTGGTGCGCTTAGCCAGCGCCGATGTGGCGGCCTGCTCGCTGCCCACTGCACCGTCGTTGCCGGACGGTGACAGCGCATCGCTGCAGCAGATGGCCGCCGCGCGTCAGGCATTCGAGGCATACGACGCAGCCACCGCTGCGTATACCCAGTGTGTCGATGCGGCGATCGAGCGGGTCGCGAAGCAGCAAGGCAGCTCGGCCTCGGCGGCGGACGTGCACAGCCTCAGGACTTTCGGGACGACGGCGCACAACACTGCGATCGAGCAGGAGCAGGCGGTCGCGGATCACTTCAACGGCCAGATCCGCGCCTACAAGGCCAAGCATCCGAAGTAGTGCACCGGGTCGCAGCGGCCTGGCACGCCGACTCCGCCGCGCCGCCTGGCACTCGCCGCTACGGCGTGCGCCGTAGGCGGTCCAATACCGCAGCGAAACGCTCGATCTCGGCCAGCGTGTTGTAGTGCACGAGCGAGACGCGTACCGCGCCTTGCGCGACGGCGAGTCCCAGGCGGTGCATCAGACGCGGCGCATACATGTGGCCGTCGCGGATGCCGATACCGGCCGCTGCCGCAGCCTCTGTCACGGCGGCGGGCACGATGCCCGGCAGATTGAAGCATACGGTCGGCACGCGCCCCTCGACCTGAGCCGCGTCGCTCAGGCCGTAGACCGTGGCCCCGGCGGTGCGCAGCACGCGCAGCAGCTCGCGCGACAGCACCTGCTCATAGCTGCGAATGGCGGCCATGGCCGCGTGGCACCCGTCACGCAACTCCGCCGCGCCGTCCGCGGGCCGGGCGCCCAGGCTGTGTCCCAGCGCCGCAAGATAGTCGACCGCCGCGGCCATGCCCGCGACGTTCTCGTAGATGAACGTGCCGGCCTCGATCTTGCCCGGCGGCTGGTCCGGAATGAAGTCCTCGCGGAAGGTGGGCAGCTGCGCCAGCAGCTCGTAGCGTCCCCACAGGAAGCCCATATGCGGCGCAAATATTTTGTAACCCGAGCAGACGAGGTAGTCGCACTCCAGTGCCTGCACGTCGATCGGCCCGTGCGGCGCATAGTGCACCGCGTCCAGAAATATCTCGCCGCCGGCGCCATGCACCAGGCGGGCCGCGCGGTGCACGTCAACGATCGAGCCGAGAGCGTTGGACGCCAGCGCGCACGCCAGCAGGCGCGTGCGCGGCCCGACGAGCGGCTCGAGATCCTCGCAGTGCAGGCAGCCGTCGTCGCGCATGCGCCACCATCTGAACTGCGCACCCAGGCGCTCGAGCACGAGCCAGGTTGCGACGTTGGCCTCGTGATCCAGGTCGGTCAGGATGATTTCTTTGCGCGCACCGAGGGTCTGCCCGATTGCCAGGCTCACCAGGCGGATGAACGAGGTGGCGTTCATGCCGAAGGCGATCTCTTCGGGACGGCGGGCGTTGAGCAGTGCCGCCACGGCCGCACGGCCGCGCTGAATGCTGGCATCGACCGCGACGCTCTGCGGGTAACGGCCGCCGCGCTGCACGTTGTGGCCCACCAGATGCTCGTTCACGGCCGCCAGTACACCGTGGGGGACCTGCGCGCCGGCCGCGTTGTCGAAGAAGATGAAGTCCGCGGCCCGCTGCAGCGCCGGGAATTGCCCGCGCAGTGCCTGCACAGGGAACCTCGCCGCGTCGGTGCCGGGGGTCATGGCGTTCATTTGGCGTGCGGGTGATGGCGGGTGCGACACTGCTGCAGCACGGTCACGAGGCGCAGAACATCGTCGGCCGAGTTGTAGAAGTGCAGCGTGGCGCGCAGATTGTTGTCGCGGAAGGACGCCACGATGTCCTGCTCCATGAGGCTCTGACACAGGCGCGCGGGCTCGCGCGCCGGGATGCACACCATCGGGCCACGCCGCTCATCCTGCGGGGGCGTGACGCTGGCCCAGCCCACGCCTGCGAGCTCGTCCAGGCAGTGTCGCGTGAGCTCGCGTACGCGCTGCTCGATGACGTCGGTGCCGACCTCGAGGATGATCTTCAGTCCGGCCTCGGCCGCATAGCAGTTGACCACGGCGGGCGTGCCGGCCTCGAAACGGCGCGCCGAGGGCGCTGGCCGGTTGGCGGTGATGTCCATGGCGAAGATGTTCTCCTGCGCGAACCAGCCGGAATTACTGGGAATGAGCGTCGGCAGTAGCGCGCCGCGCACGTACAGGAAGCCGATGCCGGCCGTACCGAGCAGGTACTTCAGCATCCCGCCCACGGCAAAGTCGACGTCCAGCTGCCGGACGTCCACCGTGAGTGCGCCGACCGCCTGGTAGCAGTCGAGCAGCACGCGCGCGCCGTGCGCGTGCGCCAGGCGCACGATACCCGGAATGTCGAGCCGCGCACCGTTGCGGAAGCACACGTGGGTGACGGCGACCAGCTGGGTCTCGTCATCGATCAGGCGCGCGAAGTTGTCGAGCGGAATGTAGCCGTCGGGCGTCGCTGGCACGTGGACCACGCGTGCACCGCGCAACTCCTGCGCATGCCAGATCTGCGCGTTGGTGGGGAACTCAAAGTCGCTGACGATCACCTTGTTGCGCGGCCCGTGGAACTGGAACGCGCTCGCGAGCGCGTTGAGGCCGGCCGAAGCGGAGGCCGTGACCGCAACCTCATCGGGACTGGCACGCAATACGGCAGCCATGGCGCTGCGGACGGCCTCGTTTTTTTCGACCCATACGTCCCAGTTCGCGCCCACCTGCAGACGGTCTTCCATGTAGGCGTTGATCGCATCGCGCACGCTGTCGGCCAGGGCGCAGTACGAGCCGCTGTTGAGATAGGTCTTGCGCGCCAGTACCGGGAAGCGCCGACGCAGAGCGGCGAAGTCCCTCATGCGCCCGGGCCGCCCTCGGCCGGCAGGCCGGGCACGGCAGCGGCGCGTGCGCGCCATATGAAGTAGGCGGCCGAGATCAGGATCACCCACGGGACCCCGTACACCCACGACAGGCGCAGCTGCGGATCGAACCCCATGGTGACGAGGATGGCGGCCAGCATGGCAAGTCCAGCGTACTGCATCCAGGGGAACAGTGGCATGCGCACCGGCAGATGCTCGGCCGCGTGCCGGCGGCGAAAGCTCAGATGACTCACCAGGATGATCATCCATACGAGGATAGCTGCGAACAGCGCCACGCCCAGCAGGTACTCGTACGCGTGCGGCGTGAAGATCGACACCGCCGCCGCCACCAGGATGCAGGCGCCGGAGGTCAGCACCGCCGCCAGCGGACTGCCGCGACCGCTCAGCGAGCCGAGTAACGGCGGCGCATAGCTGCCGCGCGCCAGCGAAAACAGCATGCGCGAGCACAGGTAGATGTTGGTGTTCATGCTGGACAGGGCGGCGCTGATGACGACGAAGTTCATTACCCCCGCGGCGTGCGCGATGCCGGAGCGCTGGAACACGGTGACGAACGGGCTCTGCGCCACGGCCGTGACACCGGTGGCGGTCCACGGAACCGTGGCCACGATGATGGCGACCGCCAGCACGTAGAAGAGGAACAGGCGCACCAGCATGGTGCGCAGTGCCGCGGGAATCGCGACCTGGGGATTGCGGGCCTCACCGGACGTTACGGCGATGACCTCGATGCCGTTGAAGGAGAAGATGCCGACGATCACCGCCATCCATACCCCGCCGAGCCCCTTGGGAAAAAATCCACCCGGCAGGCCGGTGAGATTGTGGCTCGGGGCCTGCCCGCTGCGCAGCAGGGTGGCGGTGCCGAGCACGATGAACAGCACTATCGCGCTCACCTTGATGAGGGCGAACCAGGATTCGACCGTGCCGAAATTGCTCACCGAGCGGGAATTGAAATACACCAGCACCAGGCAGAATCCGAGCGCCCACAGCCACACGGGCACCGACGGAAACCACAACCCCATGTAGAGTCCGGCCGCCACGGCTTCGCCGCCGATGGCGATCACCTGGGCAATCCAGTACGTGTAGCGCACCACGAAACCGGCCCAGGGATTCAGGTAGGTCTCGGCGTAGGTGCCGAACGAGCCTGCGGTCGGATGCACCACCGCCATCTCCGAGAGGCTGAACACCATCACGAGTGCCACGAACCCCGCCAGCACGTAGCTGAGGATGACCGCCGGTCCGGCGTAACCGATGGCCAGTCCGCTGCCCATGAACAGGCCGGTGCCGATCGCGCCGCCTAGGCCGATCATCACGACCTGGCCTTTGCTCAGGTCGCGCTGCAGGCCGCGTTCGCGTTCGCTGATCGGGAGCGGATTCATGCCGGTCGGCAGCTCGGGTACAGCAGCGACGCGTCAGTCGTAGTAGGTGATGCTGGGATTGTCGCCCGGACAGATCACGCCAACGACGTCGATGCCGTTGGCCGAGGTGGCCTGCAGCGAGTGCAGCTGCTTGCGCGGCAGGAAGATCACGTCGCCGGCGCGCACCGCCGCCCTGCGGTCCTCGGTCCACATGCAACCTTCGCCGGCGAGCACGATGATCGCCTCCTCGTACAGATGGCGGTGCGGCGCAGCCTTGGAGCAAGGAATGTGGCCGATGAACTGCGTGATCAGCTTGGAACCTATTCGCTTGTCGACCAGCAGCTGGAAGTAACGCGGTCCCGTGGCCCGGCGTTGCGCCTCATCGACCGACACCACGCGCTCGGGACAGTGCACATCAAAGTTGTCGGCCATCTGCGCGAGCCACTCGGGAGCAGCGGCCGGACAGCACAGCGCGAACACCTCGAGCACGCAGTCTGGGGCCGCGACCAGTCGCAGCGCCTCACCGGGCCGCACGTACACTCCGTCGGTGGCGCGCACGGCAAAACGGCGCCCCGCTATCTCGATGCATCCTTCGCCGGCGAGCACGAACAGGATGACATCACTTGCGCCGAATGACAGCGGCGGCGCTGCACCGGCCTCCGCCTGCAGCAGGTACTGCGCCTGATAGACCGAGCCGAGCTGCGGCGCCACCAGGCACGCGCAGCGGAGCGGCCCATGGGCGGTGGGTGGGGCCAGGCGCGGCGACACCACGTAGCAGGCGCCGTTCAGGCGCGTGCGCGGCCCGTCACGCTCGGTCACGAGGGGGATGGCACGGTTGGCCGGACTGGCCGGATCGTCGAGTGGCGAGCCGCCGGGAAGGTTGGTATGCGTGCCGTCACAAAACGGCGCATCGGCGCTGCGCTTGCAGGCGCACAGCAGCACCTCCTGATCCTCGGCCGCGACGAACTTCTTAGGTTCGAGCCCCGTGCCCTTGTGTGACCCATCGCA
>JANWKR010000080.1 GCA_025451275.1 Steroidobacteraceae bacterium | reverse complement strand
CTGCACCTCGCCGGCGGAGAAGGCCGCCAGCGCCTGCTCCATGGCGGGGATCAGGCGCTCGTAGGAGAGCACCCGGGCGATCTCGGACTCGTTCAGCGTTCGCAGCATTCGGACACTTTCCGCCGGGCATGCCGGCCGGTTGCAGGAGCCGCCTAAGGTAGCCGAGCCGCCGCGGCGTTTCTGCAGGAATTCACCTGCAAGTCCCCGCGCGCCTCGCCCCGTCGTCCTCTAGAATGAGGCCATTACACGGTGGGCGCGAGCCGCGACCCGCCCGCTCAACGGACGCAAGCTCGAGGAACGCATATGGCGCGTGGCATTAACAAGGTCATTCTCATCGGCAACCTGGGTGCCGACCCCGAAACCCGCGCCATGCCCTCGGGCACTACGGTCGCAAACCTGCGCATCGCCACCAGCGAGAGCTGGCGCGACAAGCAGTCGGGCGAGCAGCAGGAGCGCACCGAGTGGCACCGCGTGGCGCTCTTCGGCCGCCTGGCGGAGATCGCCGGCGAGTATCTGCGCAAGGGCTCGCAGGTCTACATCGAGGGGAGCCTGCGCACGCGCAAGTGGCAGGACAAGCAGGGCAACGACCGCTACTCCACCGAGATCATCGGCAACGAGCTGCAGATGCTCGGCGGCCGCGGCGGGGCCGGCGGCGGCGCTCCTGCGGCCGAGGGCGGCGGCGGGCGCAGCGCCGGGGGTGCGGCACCCGCGTTCGCCGAGGAATCGGGCGGCGCCGGTGGTGGCCGCGGCAGCGAGGAATTCGACGACGATATCCCGTTCTGAGTCGCTGACGGCCGCGTCCGCGCCGGCGCGGCGCGGCAGACCCGCGCGGTGGGGGAGATGGCTGCAGCGGACTCCGACGCGGTGAAGAGCCGGCACGCCCGGGACGCCACGCACGGGCCCGATCCCTACGCACGTCGCACGGCGGCCGACCGCCCCGGCATCGCGCAGCCTGTGCCGGTGCGGCCCGTGCCGCGGCAGCCGTGGGGCCGCATCCTCATCGGCAGCGTCGTGGTCCTGGCAGTGCTGCTGGGCGGCTGGGAAGGCTACTGGCGCGCATTCGGGGTGGTGCCCGGCATCCGCAACAGCGACGGCCTGTGGGCGCGCGAGCGCCGCCGCATCGATGCCGGGGAGGGCGCTGCGACCGTCGTCATCGGCGATTCGCGCCTGCTGTTCGATCTGCAGCTGCCGGTGTGGGAGCAGCTCTCGGGCCGGCGCCCCATCCAGCTGTCGCTCGAGGCGACCTCGCCGCTGTTCCTGCTCGAGGACCTGGCGAACGACGAGCATTTCACCGGCCGGCTGCTCGTGGGCCTGGCGCCGATGAACATACTGCGCAGCGGCGGGCGCCGCACCGACGTGCTCGGCTACCTGCGCCACGAGTCCCCTTCACAGCGCATCGGCCAGTGGCTCTCGATGCGCTTCATCGAGCCCTACCTCGCCTTCGACGACCCGGACTTCGCGCTGCAGACGGTGCTCGCGCGCCAGGCATGGCCGGTGCGACCGAACGCCCCGCAGTTCGCTCCCGTGCGCAAGCTCTCGGTCAGCGAGGCAGACCGCAACAGCCACCTGTGGAGCAAGGTCGAGGATGATGCGGCCTACCGGGACGCGGCGCGCAGCGTCTGGGCGCAGCACCACTGGGCCATCGACACCCTGCCGCCGGCCGCGCAGCGGCCGGAGGCGTGGCCGGGTCTCATCGACGAGCGGGTCGCCGCCGCCGCGCGCGCGGTGGCGAAGCTGCGCGCGCGCGGTGTCAAGGTGGTGTTCGTGCGTCCGCCGAGCAGTGGGCCCTACCTCGAGGCCGAGGACCGGGAGCTGCCGCGCACTCGCAGCTTCGAGCCACTGCTGCGGGCGACCGGTGCGCCGGGCATCCACTTCCAGGACTACCCGCAGCTGCAGGGCCTTGAGACGCCCGAGTGGTCGCACCTGTCGGCGGCGGACGCGGCGCGCTTCACCGCCGCGCTCTACGACATCCTCGAGCGCACCCACTGGGAGCCCGGGGCGCCGCCGCAATAGCGCGCCGCCGCGCGCCAGCCTGGGACGTGTCGTAAGTCACTGACGGGAATAGTCTTTTTGGCCTACAAACCGCGCGCCGGCCGCCCCGCACCCCGTAGGGTAGAATTCCGCTCTTCCTCATGTCCCGCCGCTATTTCATCAAGACCTTCGGCTGCCAGATGAACGAGTACGATTCCGCGCGCATGGCGGACGTGCTGCGTGAGGGCGCGGGCCTCAGCCCCGCCGACGACCCGGCCGGGGCTGACGTGCTGCTCATGAACACCTGCTCGGTGCGCGAGAAGGCGCAGGAGAAGGTGTTCTCGCTGCTGGGCGAATGGCGGCGCCTCAAGGAGCTGCGGCCCGAGGTGATCATCGGCGTGGGCGGCTGCGTCGCCAGCCAGGAGGGCGAGGCCATCAGCGAGCGTGCCCCGTACGTCGACCTGGTGTTCGGCCCGCAGACCCTGCACCGCCTGCCGGAGATGATCGCCGAGCTGCGCGCGCACGGCCGCCCGGTGGTCGACGTCAGTTTCCCGGAGATCGAGAAGTTCGACCGGCTGCCGGCGCCGCGCGCCGACGGCGCGCGCGCGTTCGTGTCGGTGATGGAGGGCTGCAGCAAGTACTGCAGCTTCTGCATCGTGCCGTACACGCGCGGGGAGGAGGTGAGCCGCGGCTTCGGCTCGGTGCTGTCCGAGGTGCGCGCACTCGCCGCGCAGGGCGTCGCCGAGGTGACGCTGCTCGGCCAGAACGTCAACGCCTACCGCGGGGCGATGGACGACGGCGCGCAGGTGGACCTCGCGACCCTCATCCATCACGTGGCGCGCGTGCCGGGCCTCGAGCGCATCCGCTTCACCACCTCGCACCCCAACGAGTTCAACGACAGCCTGATCGAGGCTTTCGCGAGCGTCGACAAGCTCGCCAGCCACCTGCACCTCGCGGTGCAGTCGGGCTCGGACCGGGTGCTGGCGCTCATGAAGCGCGGCTACACCGCGCTCGAATTCAAGGACAAGGTGCGGCGGCTGCGCGCCGTGCGTCCCGACATCTCGATCTCCTCCGACTTCATCGTCGGCTTCCCGGGCGAGACCGAGCGCGACTTCGCCGCGACGCTCGCGCTGGTGCGCGAGGTGGGCTTCGACCAGTCCTTCAGCTTCCTCTACAGCCGCCGCCCCGGCACCCCGGCGGCGGCGCTCGCCGACGAGGTCGATGCGCAGGAGAAGCAGGCGCGCCTGGTGCGGCTGCAGGCGCAGCTCGAGTCGCAGGCGCGCACCATCAGCGAAGCCATGGTCGGCACGCGCCAGCGCGTGCTCATCGAGCGCACCGCGAAGAAGGACGCGCGCGAGCTCGCCGGCCGCACCGCCAACAACCGCTGGGTCAACTTCGCCGGTCCCGCCACCCTCATCGGCCGCTTCGTCGACGTCACGATCACCGCCGCCCTGGCGCACAGCCTGCGCGGGCGTCTCGCCGACGGCGCCGTGCGCGCCGCCGCCCCCACCGTCGCCGCGCACGCCGCGGCCGGCGGCTGAACGCCAGTGGCTGCATCCTCCCCCGAGCCGCACCGCGAGCTCACCTTAGGTCCGCACGACAACGCGCGCCTCGCCAACCTGTGCGGGGCGCTGGACGAGAACCTGCGCCTGGTCGAGTCGCGCCTCGGCGTGCGTATCCACCGCCGCGGCGATGCCTTCAAGGTCAGCGGCGCCCAGGCCGACACCGCCGCGGCCGTGCTGCGCCAGCTGTTCGAGCTCACCGCCACGGACGATGTGACCCCGGAGCGCGTGCACCTGGCGCTGCACGAGCACGAGTCGGGACCGCGGCCGGTGGAGGCCGACGCGCGCGAGCACGGCGTGCACCTGCCGCGCGGCGGCATCCGCGCCCGCGGCGCGCACCAGCGCGACTACCTCGCGCACATCCGCAGCCGCGACCTGACCTTCGGCATCGGACCGGCCGGTACCGGCAAAACCTACCTGGCGGTGGCGTGCGCGGTCGAGGCGCTGCAGGCCGACCGCGTGCGGCGCCTGATCCTGGTGCGGCCCGCGGTCGAGGCCGGCGAGCGCCTCGGTTTCCTGCCCGGGGATCTCACGCAGAAGGTCGACCCGTACCTGCGCCCGATCTACGACGCGCTCTACGAGATGATGGGCTTCGACCGCGTGGCGCGCTTCATCGAGCGCAACGTCATCGAGGTGGCACCGCTCGCCTTCATGCGCGGCCGCTCGCTCAATGATTCCTTCATCATTCTCGACGAAGCTCAGAACACCACGGTCGAGCAGATGAAGATGTTCCTGACGCGCATCGGTTTCGGCTCCCGCGCGGTCGTGACCGGCGACGTCACCCAGACCGACCTGCCGGCCGGGCGGCGCTCGGGCCTGAGCCACGTGATCGAGCTGCTGCGCGACGTCGAGGGCGTGGCCTTCACCTTCTTCGACGCCCACGACGTGGTGCGCCACCCGCTGGTGCAGCGCATCGTGCAGGCCTACGAGTCGCGCGGGGGCGGCGGGTGAGCGCCGCGCGCCGGCGTGACGCGCGCCTGCAGCTGACGCTGCAGCGGCGCGTGCGCGCCTGGGCGCCGCCGCGCGCCGAGCTGAGGAGCTGGGCGAGCGCCGCGCTCGGGCGGCGTGCCGCCGGGGGCGAGCTCGGCGTGTGCGTGGTCGGCCCGCGCGAGAGCCGGCGCCTCAACGCGCGCTTCCGCGGCCGCGACCGGCCCACCAACGTGCTGTCCTTCCCCGCGGCCGCCATGCCGGTCACGAGCGGCACGCGGCCGCTGGGCGAGCTGGTGGTGTGTCCGCGCGTGCTGCGCGCCGAGGCGCGCGCCCAGGCCAAGACGCTGCGCGCGCACTGGGCGCACCTGATCGTGCACGGCACGCTGCACCTGGTCGGCTACGACCATGCGCGCGCCGCGCAAGCCGCGCGCATGGAGCGGCGCGAGATCCGCGTGCTGCGCACGCTCGGCTTCGCCAACCCCTACCGCAGCGTGCCGTAGCGATGGCCAAGGAGACGGATCTGAACACCACCGGGCGCTGGCTGCGGCGCTTCACCCAGGGGCAGGCCGAGCCGCAGGACCGCAAGGAGCTGGTCGCGGTGCTGCGCGAGTCGGCCGAGCGCGGCGTGGTCGACGCCGATGCGCTCACCATGCTCGAGGGCGTGCTCGAGGTGGCCGACCTGCAGGTGCGCGACATCATCGTGCCGCGCGCGCAGATGGTGTTCGTGCGGCGCCACGAGCCGGCGGCGCGCATCCTCTCGGTGGTGGTCGAGTCGGGCCACTCGCGCTTCCCGGTGATGGACGAGGACCGCGACGACATCGTCGGCATCCTGCTCGCCAAGGACCTGCTGCGCCTCACCACCACCGCGGCGCGCGAGCGCTTCGACATGCGCGAGTACATGCGCCCGGCGGTGTTCGTGCCCGAGTCCAAGCGCCTCAACGTGCTGCTCAAGGAGTTCCGCCGCAACCGCAACCACATGGCGATCGTGGTCGACGAGTATGGCGGCGTGTCGGGGCTGTGCACCATCGAGGACGTGATCGAGCAGATCGTCGGCGAGATCGATGACGAGTTCGACGTCGAGGACGAGCACATCCGCCGCGACGCGCCGGCGCAGTTCACCGTGCGCGGCGTGACGCGCATCGCCGACTTCAACGAGTACTTCGGCGCCCACCTGTCCGAGGAGCAGGGCGTCGACACCATCGCCGGGCTCATCATGAAGCAGCTCGGGCGGCTGCCGCGGCGCGGCGAGAGCACCACTATCGAGGGCTTCGAGTTCCGCGTGCTGCGCGCCGACCGCCGGCGCATCGATGCGCTCAAGGTGGTCGCGCCGCGCGACGTGCTGCCGCCGGAAGAGCGGCCCGCGGACGGCGCGGGCCGCGCCTGAAACCATGAGGGCCGCCGACCGCGCTGCCGTGGCCACGGCGACCACGCCGTGGGCGCTGCCGCGGCCGCGCCACGCGCTGCTGCGCGCCGCGCTCGCCGTGCTCGCCGGCGCGGCGCTCGCCGCCGCCTTTGCCCCGCTCGACCTGTGGCCGCTGGCGATGCTGTGCCCGGCGCTGCTCATGTGGCTGTGGCTGGGCGCCAGCCCGCGCGAGGCGGCGCGCCTCGGCTTCGCGTTCAGCGCCGGCACCTTCGCCGCCGGTACCTACTGGCTGTACGTCAGCATCCACGGCTTCGGCGGCGCGCCGGTGTGGCTGGCGCTGTTCCTGATGGCAGGTCTCGTCGGGATCATGGGCCTGTACCACGCGCTGCTCGGCTACTGCGTGGCGCGCTGGCTGCCCGCGGGCGGACTGACGCGCTGGCTGCTGGTGCTGCCGGGAACGTGGCTGCTCATGGAGTGGTGGCGCGGCTGGTTCCTGTCGGGCTTCTCGTGGCTGTCGCTCGGCTACTCGCAGACCGACACCTGGCTCGCCGGCTTCGCACCGCTCGTCGGGGTGTACGGCATCAGCGCGCTGCTGCTGGTGTGCGCCGGCGCCCTGGCCACGCTCGCCTGCGCGCACGGCCTGCGCGCCCGCCTCGCCGCGCTCAGCGTGCTGCTGGTGCCGTGGCTGGCGGGATTTGCGCTGCACGGCCGCTCCTGGACGCACCCGGTCGGGGCGCCGGTGACGGTGGCGATCGTGCAGGGCGCCATACCGCAGGACGAGAAGTGGCAGGAGAGCAACCGCGAGACCACGCTGCGCATCTACCAGACCCTCACCGAGAAGGTGCTCGGCACCAGCATCATCGTGTGGCCGGAATCGGCCCCCGCCGACACCGCCAACAACCTGGCGGGCTACCTCAGCAACCTGTACCGCGAAGCCCGCGGCCGGGGCTCGTCGCTGGTGCTCGGGGTGTTGCGCGAGGAGGGGAGCCTGGAGCACCCCGACGAGGAGCGCTACTACAACGCGGTGCTGGGGCTGTCCGACCAGGTGAGCTGGTACTACAAGCGTCACCTCGTGCCCTTCGGCGAGACCTTTCCGGTGCCGGGCTTCGTGCGCAGCTGGATGCGTCTGCAGAGCCTGCCGTACTCGGACTTCACCCCCGGGGCGGCGGTGCAGCCGCCGCTGCCGGTCGCCGGCCTGCGCCTGGGCGCCACCGTGTGCTACGAGGATGCCTACGGCAGCAACATGCTGCAGGTGCTGCCGCAGGCGGACGCGCTGGTGAACGTCACCAACGACGCCTGGTTCGGCCACTCCAGCGCCCGCCACCAGCACCTGCAGATCTCGCGCATGCGCGCCCTGGAGGAGGGCCGCTACCTGGTGCGCGCCGCCAACGACGGCATCTCCGCGGTCATCGGCCCGCACGGCGAAGTCATCGCCCGCGCCCCGGAATTCAGGCCGCTGGCCATGGTCTCAAGGATTGTCCCGTTCGGGGGGCTGCCGCCCTACGCTTATGTTGGAAACTGGCTGGTGGTGAGCCTCGCGGCGCTGGCGCTGGCGTACGGGCTGTGGGTGCGGAATGATAGGGGTGGCGCAAGGAGCGCAGGCCGCCGTGACTGATGGAAGTGTTCCCATGAAAGCGATGTCCGACCCGAATCTCATCCCGCCGCTGCAGCGGCTGCTGGCGCTCGCCTGCCTGGGGCTGGCGCTCGCCGCCTGCGCGCGCGACACCTCGGCCCAGGCCGCCGCCGCCGCGCGCGAGGCCGCTCCGGCCGAGACGCACATGGTGGCCGCGGCGGAAACCCCGGCGGCCGCCGGCGAGCCGCTGGTGCGCGGCCTGCCGGACTTCTCGACCCTGGTCGACCGCTACGGGCCGGCGGTGGTGAACGTCGAGG
>JANWKR010000079.1 GCA_025451275.1 Steroidobacteraceae bacterium | reverse complement strand
CGGATTCTCTTTTCTGAGCAATGGCTTATCGATTTGAGTTCGGGTTCGGTCAGAAGAGCGGGGGGCGCGTCGCCGGCGAGCTCGGCGGCGCACACCCCCGGGGGAAACAGGGCGGCCAGCTCCGCCGACAGGCGGGCAGGATTCAAGCCCTCAGGTTCGGGTGCTAAAGTCCCAGCCACCACCGGATCCTAGCGGCACCGGCGGCGACAGGCGAAGGACAGGCCCAAAATGCGCTCGAATGGCAGATGCCCGGCAGTCGCCGGGACCGTGACGCGATCCCTAATTTGACACCCCGCGTGCCTCTGCCGGGCCGCCAGCGCGTTGACCAGACGGGCCCTGCGCCGTCCTTCCCGGACCGCGGCCACCACACTCTCTGTAACGGGGGGCAACCCCGATCCCGGCGTCCCCCACTCACCGACCATGCGTGCTGACTCCATCCCCGAAGCTTTCGCCGCCGCGCTCCCCGCCGGGGCCGACAGAGTCGCCCTCGAGGGCGATGGTCCGGCGCTGACTTACGGCCAGCTGGCGGCCCGCTCCGATGCCATCGCTGCGGGACTGGCGGCCCGCGGCATCGGTCGCGGCGCGCGCGTCGGGCTGTATGCCAACCGCTCCGCCGAGGCGGTCGCGGCCATGCTCGGTGTACTCAAGGCCGGGGCCGCCTACGTCCCGTTCGACACCTCCTATCCGGCGAACCTGCTGCGCTATCTCTACGAGGACAGCGCCCCGGCTCTGGTGCTGGTGCAGGAGTGCCTGCTGCAGGACCCGGCGGCGGTGCGCTTCTGGCGCGGCGAGGCACTCGGGATCGAGGGCGCAACCGGGGCGGTCTCTGGGGCACGCGCCGCACCCGCGGCGGCCGAGGACCCCGCTTATGTCATGTACACCTCCGGCTCGACCGGGCGGCCGAAGGGCGTAGTCGTACCGCATCGCGCGGTGCTGCGCCTAGTCCTCGGCAACGACTTCGCGGCACTCGGCCCCGATCAGGTCATCCTGCAGCTCGCGCCGCTGTCCTTCGACGCCTCGACGTTTGAGGTATGGGGAGCGCTGCTCAACGGCGCGCGCCTCGCCGTGGTCGCCGACCCCTATCCTTCCTGCGAGGACATCGGCGCGGCGATTGCGCGCCACCGCGCCAGCACGCTATGGCTCACGGCGGGGCTGTTCCACCTCATGGTGGAGCACAACCTGGAGGGACTCGCGCCGCTGCAGCAACTGCTGGCCGGCGGCGACGTGCTCTCGCCGGCGCACGTGGTGCGGGCGCTGCGCGCCCTGCCGGGCTGCCGACTTATCAACGGCTACGGCCCGACCGAGAACACCACGTTCAGCTGCTGTTACTCCATCCCGCGCGACTATGCCGGGGATGCGCCGGTGCCCATCGGGCGTGCCATACGCCAGACCGGGGCGCTGGTGCTCGATGAGGCGCTGCGGCCGGTCGCGACGGGTGAGCCCGGCGAGCTGTGCCTTACGGGTGCGGGACTGGCGCTCGGCTACTGGAACCGCCCCGAGCTCACCGCGCAGGCATTCGTGACGCAGCCCGCGTCGGGCACGCGGCTGTACCGGACGGGAGACCGGGTGCGGTGCCGCGCCGACGGCAATCTCGAGTTCCTCGGCCGCCTCGACCGACAGGTGAAGATCAATGGCAAACGCGTCGAGCTCGATGAGATCGAGGCACGATTACGCGCCATCGGCCGGGTGCAGGACGCGGCGGTGGTATGCACGCCGGCGAGTGATGGTGCGCAGCGCCACATCGCCGCATTCGTCACGGCCGCCGCGCCGCTCGATCTTGCCGCGCTGCGCCGCACGCTGCGCGAGGATCTGCCGGACTACATGATGCCGGCCTCGATCACCCAACTGCCCGCGCTGCCCCTGTCACCGAGCGGCAAGATCGATCGCGCGCGGCTGCCGCTAGCGGCACCGGGCGAGGCTGTCAAGGGACGCGCCGCCACCAATGCCACGGAAGCGGCGCTGCTCGAGATCTGGCGGCGCGTGCTGGGCACGAGCACGGTGGGCGTGGACGACAACTTCTTTGATCTGGGCGGTACGTCGCTCGGCCTGATGGAGGTGCACGCTAACATGCGTCGCTCCCTTGCCAGCGACGTCACGATAGTCGAGATGTTCCAGTACCCGAGAATCAGCGCGCTCGCCGCACGCCTGACCCGGGGTGCCCCAGCGCCGCGCAGCGCCCTGCTCGACCCGTCAGAACGCGCGCGCCGCGCCCGGGCCGCGCTCGCCCGGCGCCGCCCCGGCGGCAAGAGCCCGGCATGAGCGCCACGCCCTCGCCCGCCAACGCGGTCGCCATCGTGGGCCTCGCCGGACGCTTCCCCGGCGCGCGTGACCCCGAGGAGTTCTGGCGCAATCTCGTCGCCGGCGTCGAGTCGATCAGCCGTTTCAGCGAGGCCGAGCTCGAGGACGCCTTCGACGAGACGGTGCGGCGTGCGCCGAATTTCGTGCGTGCCCGTCCGATTCTGTCCGACGTCGAGCAGTTCGACGCCGATTTCTTCGGCATGTATGCGCGCGAAGCCGAGCTCACCGACCCGCAGCAGCGCGTGTTCCTCGAGTGCGCCTGGGAAGCGCTCGAGAACGCCGGCTGCGACCCGCGCCGCTACCGCGGCGCGATCGGCGTGTTCGCCGGCTGCAGCATCAACACCTACTTTCTGCATCACGTGTGCGCCGACCGCCGCACGCTGGAGGAATTCACCAGCAGCTACCAGGTCGGCTGCTATCCGATGCTGCTCGGCGCCGGTCTCGACTTCCTCGCTACCCGCGTCTCCTACAAGCTCGACCTGCGCGGCCCCAGCATCGACCTGCAGACCGCCTGCTCCACCTCGCTGCTCGCGGTGGCGCAGGCCTGCCAGAGCCTGCTGCTGTACCAGTCGGACATGGCGCTCGCCGGCGGCGTCTCCATTAGCTTTCCGCAGAAGCGCGGCTACCTGCACCAGGAAGGCGCCATGGCGTCCGCGGACGGTCACTGCCGGCCGTTCGATGCCCGTGCCACCGGCACCGTGTTCGGCAGCGGTGCCGGGGTGGTCGCACTCAAGCGCCTCGAGGATGCGCTCGCCGACGGCGACCACGTCTATGCGGTGATCCGCGGCTGCGGCGTCAACAACGATGGCGCCGCCAAGGTCGGTTTCACCGCCCCGAGCGTCGAGGGCCAGGCGGCCTCGATCGAGATGGCCCTCGCCAACGCCGCCGTCGAGGCGAGCTCGGTCGGCTACGTCGAGTGCCACGGCACGGCGACGCCGCTGGGCGACCCGATCGAGGTGGCCGCGCTCAGCAAGGCTTTCGCCGGGGCGAGCACCGGCTCCTGTGCGCTCGGCTCGGTGAAGTCCAACGTCGGGCACCTGGATGCCGCCGCCGGTGTGGTCGGGCTCATCAAGACCGCCCTGGCGCTCGAGCGCGGCGTGCTGCCCGCCTCGCTGCACTACGAGAGCCCCAATCCGCAGATCGACTTCGCCGCCACCCCCTTCTACGTCAATGCCCGGCGCCAGGACTGGCCGCGCGGTGCGACGCCGCGCCGCGCCGGCGTCAGTGCCTTCGGCATCGGCGGCACCAACGTGCACGTGGTGCTCGAGGAGGCGCCGTCCCCGCCGCCGCGCGCGCCTGCAACGTCCGCCGCGCAGCTGCTGGTGGTCTCGGCACGCACCGCGACGGCACTGGCGGCGGCGCGCACCAACCTCGCTGCCCGCCTGGCCAGCGCGCCCGACACCGCGCTCGCCGATGCGGCCGGCTCGCTGCAGCTCGGCCGGCGCGCCTTCGCGCACCGCAGCTTCGTCGTCGCCGCCGATGGCGCCGACGCTGCACGGCAGCTGGCCGCGCCCGGTCCCGCCGCACAGCGTGGCAGCCCGCGCAGCGCCGATGCCGGCGTGGCCTTCATGTTTCCCGGCCAGGGCGCGCAGTACCCGAACATGGCGCGCGACCTGTACGCGGAGCACGGAGTGTTCCGCCGCCATTTCGACCGCTGCGCCGAGCTGTGCGCCGCGCCGCTCGGCACGGACCTGCGGACCCTCGTCTACCCCGATACGAGCTCGCCGGAGGCGGCGCGGCGGCTGACCGCGACCGCGGTGGCCCAGCCGGCCATCTTCGCCGTCGAGTACGCGCTGGCGCAGCTGTGGATGAGTCTCGGCGTCGAGCCGCGCGCCATGATCGGACACAGCATCGGCGAATTCGTCGCCGCGGTGCTGGCGGGAGTCATGTCCCTCGAAGACGCGCTGCCGCTGGTCGTGCTGCGCGGCCGCCTCATGCAGGAGCTGCCCGGCGGCGCCATGCTGGCGGTGCGGCTGCCCGAGCAGGAACTGCGCGCGCTGCTGCCGCCTGAGCTGTCGATCGCCGCGCTCAATGCGCCGGCGCTCAGCGTCGCCTCAGGGCCGGAGGCGGCGGTCGCAGCCCTCGAGCAGCTCCTCAAGGCGCGCGGTCCGGTGAGCCGGCGCCTGCAGACTTCGCACGCCTTCCACTCGGCGATGGTCGATCCCATCATCGCACCACTCGAGCGGCGCCTGGCGCAGATCAGGCTGGCACCGCCGCAGCGGCCGTACGTGTCGTGCGTGACCGGCACGTGGATCACCGATCAGGAGGCAACCTCGCCTGCCTACTGGGCGCGGCACGCGCGCGAGACGGTGCGCTTCGCCGCGGCGCTCGTGACGCTCAGCGAGCGCGCGCCGATCCTGCTCGAGGTGGGGCCCGGCAACGTGCTGTCGACGCTCGCGCTGCAGGGACTGCAGGGGCGCGACATCCCGGTGGTCACCTCGCTGCAAGACGCCGCGCGCGAGAGCTCGGACCACGAACGCCTGCTGGAGGCGCTCGGGCGGCTGTGGCTGCAGGGGATCGAGCCCGAATGGTCCGCGCTGCACGCTGCGGCGCCGCGGCGGGTGCCGCTGCCTGGCTACCCGTTCGAGCGCAAGCGGTTCTGGATCGAGCCGCCCGCGAGCTCGCGCGGCACAGCCGAACCCCCGCCCGCCGTCGCCGCCGCGGCAGTCGCGGTACCCGCCGCCACCCCGCCGCCCGCCCCAGTGGCCGCCGGCGATGGCCGCATCGCGGAAGTGAGCGGCGCGATTGCAGCGATTCTCGAGCAGCTCTCCGGCAATGCGCCTGCCTCGACCACGAGCGACACCACCTTCCTCGAGATGGGCTACGACTCGCTGTTCCTGACACAAGTGGCGCAGAAGATCCAGGGCCAGATGAAGGTCAAGCTGACCTTCCGGCAACTGCTCGGCGACT
>JANWKR010000078.1 GCA_025451275.1 Steroidobacteraceae bacterium | reverse complement strand
TGGTACGGCTGGGTGCTGGGCTACAGCTACAACGGCAGTGCCTTCGCGCAGACCGCGGCACTCAACGTCGCCCCCAACACCGCGGAAGCCGGCATCTGGCTGTCGGGCGGCGCGCCGTCGGCGGACAACAACGGCAATATCTACCTCAGCACCGGCAACGGCGGCTGGGACCTGACCAACACGAGCGGGCCCACCAACGACTACGGTGACACCTTCCTGCAGCTGAACCCGAGTCTCGCGGTCAGTTCCTGGTTCACGCCCACCGACCAGAACGCCAACAACACCGGCGACTTGGACACCGGCGCGGGCGGCGCGGCGCTGGTGCTGAACCTCACCAGCGGCCCGGTGCGTCACCTGGTGGTGGGCGGCGGCAAGGACGGCAACATCTACCTGCTGAACGGCGATGCCATGGGTGGGTTCGGCGACACCAACGCGCTGCAGATGTTCCCGGTCGGTACCGGCACCTTCCACGGCATCTTCGCCACCGCGGCCTTCTGGAACAACACGCTGTACCTGGCGGCGGTCGGCAACCCGATGATGGCCTTCGCCTTCGATCCGGCCAGCAGCCTCTTCAACACCACCGCCGCCTCGCAGTCGCCGACCGCCTACGGCTTCGCAGGCTCCAGCCCGTCGGTGTCGGCGGCGGCCGCGAGCGGACCGGCCGTCGTGTGGGGGATCGAGACCACCAACTACTGCACCAACCAGTCGCGCGGCTGCGGCCCGGCGGTGCTGCACGCCTACGACGCCTCCAACCTCGCCACCGAGCTGTGGAACAGCGGCCAGAGCGCTGGCGATGCGGCCGGCAACGCCGTGAAGTTCACCGTGCCGACGGTGGCGAACGGCAAGGTGTACGTGGGCACGCGCGGCAACAACACCGGCGGCGTGTTCGGCTCGACGAGCGTGTCGGGCGAGGTCGAGGTCTACGGGCTGAAGCCGGACTGAGGCCGCAGGGCGCCGGCGCGGCCGGCGGCGATACCCTCCACCGGGTAGCCGGCGGCCAGCCACGCCTCGAGCCCGCCGCGCAGCGGCCACACGCGCGAAAACCCCCGCTCCTTGAGCAGACGCGCCGCCTGCGCCGCGGAGGCCTCGTTCGGACAGCTGCAGTACAGGATCACCGCGCGGTCGTGCGGCAGCTCGCCCAGGTGCTGCGCCACGTCCTGCGCCGCGATGTGCAGCGCGCCCGGAATGCGCTGCAGCTCGAGAGTGCACGCGGTCGGGGAGCGCACGTCGACAACCAGCGGCGCGGGGCTGGCAGCGAGCTGCGCGCGCAGGTCGTGCACGCCGATGCGCGCCATGTCGAGCGCGGCGTAGAAGCGCCGCCGCTCCCACCACTTGAACAGCACGTAGCCGGCGAGCACCAGCGCACCGAGCGCAAGCGCGGCGCCGCCGACGCCCGCCAGGCGCGGCAGCAGCGCATCGATCTCGGGCCTCAAGAGCATCCCGCCGAGCAACGGCGCCGCCACCCACAGGCAGCCGCCGATCAGGCTGTAGCCGGCGAAGCGCCGGTACGCCATGCGCGTGGCTCCGGCGAGCGGCGGCGCCACCATCGACAGGCCGGGAATGAACTTGGCGACGATGAGCGCCCGTGGGCCCCAGCGCTCGAAGCGCGCCTGGGTCTGGCTGACGCATACGTCGGGGGTGAGCGAAATGCGGCACAGCACCCCCATGACGCGGCCGCCAAAGCGCCGCCCGGCGAGGTACCAGGTGCTGTCGCCGATCAGGCACGCGCTCACCGCGAGCGCCGCCACGCCGGCCCCCGACAGGCGGCCGTCGCCCGCCAGCGCGCCGGCCACGATCAGGGTCGGAACCGCTGGCACGGGCACGCCGAGCTGCATGAGCAGCACGTTGAGGAACACGAACTCCAGGCCGAACGGTGGCGCCACGCGCGCATCTTGCGGCGCGCGCAGCCGCGCCACAATCGGCCTTAAGGGCGACTCAGGCGGGGTGCTTGGCGAAGATCGCGGCCACCGCCGCGTCGATGCGCTTCTGCGCCTCGGGGCCGCTCACCCCGTACAGGCTCTGGTCCACCGAGGCGTGCCACAGCGGCTGGCGGCTCTTGGCGTCGTACACGTCGATGGCAATGACGCCCTCGCGGTACACGTACGGGCCCCAGTAGCCCGGGCCCCAGTAGCCCGGGCCCCACGGGCCTCCCCAGCCGTAGTCGGGGTAGCCCCAGCCACCGTCGATCACTTGCGTCGAGCCGATGCCGTAGCCGACCAGGCAGTCCGCCTTGGAAGCATCGTCCTGGACGCTGCCGCCCAGGTGCGTGGCGATGGCGCTGCGCAGGCGGGTCTCGTTGATGGGATTGGCGACGGTGCTGCGCAGCGTGCTGTTGCCGTGGAACGACCCGGCCCACGCGTAGCTGCTGCAGTGGACGGTGCCGGCGAGCGCGCTGTTCACATCGGTGCGCACGGTGAGGGAGTAGCAGCCGGTGAGCAGGCAGGCGACGGCGGGAACGAGGACGCCGACGCGGATCAGGATCTTGCTCATGACATAACCTCGCGCGGCGGGCACAGGATGCGGCCCGCCGCATAGCATGCTAACGCAGGCCGCCATGGCTCGTTGACCGGGGAGCGGATTTCTGCGGACTAGAACGGGTCGCCGATCACCAGACGCCAGCCCGATAGGATGCCGGCCTCGCGGTAGCCGATGCCGATGCGCGGCAGGTCATAGCCGTAGACCTTCCACATCGGCTGAGCGCCGAACATGAGCCCCGCCTCGAACTGCACGGTGCGCGCCGAGATTCCCGAGGCGGGACCGGAGGGGGCATTGAAGTACACGTCGGTGAAGGCGTACGGCCCAAGCTGCAGGCCGCGCTGATGCGAGGGCCACGCGAACGCGCGCCGCATCTCGACCCCGTCGCGCAGCCGTGTGAACGAGTCGTTCGGCACATTGCCGTCGTAGTGGACCCCCGCGTAGGCGAGCTCGGCGCGGTACAGCCCCGCGCCGCCCAGGGCTTCGAAGTGGTAGTCGCTGCGCACGCCGGCGCCGTAGATGACCGCGTTGATCTGATTCTGCGAGGCGAAGGTGCGTCCGGCCTTGACGTACGGATAGACGCTCCAGTTTTCGGTCAGGTAATAGTCGAGCTCCACTCCAGGCTCGAGGCTCACCGCGCCGATCGCGGTCGGGAGCTCGAGGTGCACCAGGTCGCGCGTTTCGAAATTGAAGAATCCCACCGTGACCGGCAGGATCAGGCGGATGCCCGGGGGCGAGCTGTGCTTCGACGGCAGGCGCAGCTGGCGGTGGAAGGGCAGCTGGTAGACTTGGATCGTGCTGCCGCCGATCGAATAGATTCCCGAGCCGAGCTCGCTGGCGAAGGCGAAGTTGGCGAACTGGGTATCGGCGGTGCCGGCGGCACACGCGCTGCCGAGGCGCATCACCGCCAGTCCGCACAGGCAAATGGCGGTGATAGCACGCACGCTGCGCTCCGTGGCGCTAAAGTCTAGCCGATCCCGCGCCGCCTGAGACCGTCACGCAAGGAGTCGCGATATGAGCCGGCCTGCAACCCATTCCTCGCACTGGACCACGCCCGCGGGCCTGAAGTACCTCGGCCCGCACACCGACACGACACCTCTCGAGGTCACGGTGGTGCTGCGACGCCGGGCCGGCGCCGCGCCGCAGCCGGCCGGGTGGCCGCGAGCGCCGCGCTGGAAGCGCGGCGAATTTGGCCAGCACTGCGGCGCCGAGCCGCAGGACCTCGAGCGCGTGCGTGAGTTCGCGCGCACGCACGGGCTCACCGAGGTGCAGGCCGACGCGCACCGCCGCGTGCTGCGCCTCTCGGGAGCCCCGCAGTCGCTCGAGCGCGCCTTCGCGGTGCGCCTCGGCCAGTACCGCTTCGAGGATGGCCGCGGGCCGTTCGTCGGCTGCGGCAACGCGCCGACCCTGCCGCCGGGCGTCGTGGCGGTGTTGGGCCTGGACCGGCGCCCGGTTGCCCAGCCGCGCTCGCGGCGGCCGCTGGCCACGCCGCACGTGACCTACACCCCGCCGCAGCTCGGGACGCTCTACGAGTTTCCGGCCGGCACCGACGGCAGCGGCCAGAGCGTGGCCATCATCGAGCTCGGCGGCGGTTTCAGCAGCGCCGACCTCACGCAGTACTTCCAGGGGCTCGGCATCAAGGCGCCGTCGGTCACCGCCGTGTCCGTGTCCGGCGGCAGCAACCAGCCGGGCGGCGCCGCCGATGACGAGGTGATGCTCGATATCGAAGTGGTGGGGGCGCTCGCCCCGGGCGCGGCCATCGTGGTGTATTTCGCGCCCAACACCGACCAGGGCTTCTACGAGGCCATTTCGCAGGCGGCACACGATGCGACCCATAAGAACGCCGTCATGTCGATCAGCTGGGGGGGCCCCGAGGACAGCTGGACCGGGCCGTCGCGCGATGCCATGCAGACAGCGCTCGAGGATGCGGTCGCCCTCGGGGTGACGGTGACGGCGGCATCCGGCGACAGCGGCTCCTCGGACGGCGAGAGCGACGGCCAGCCGCACGCGGATTTTCCCGCCTCGAGCCCGTACGTGCTCGGCTGCGGCGGCACCAAGCTCATGGCGAGCGGCAGCACGATCACGAGCGAGGTGGTGTGGAACGAGACCAGCGCCGGTGAGGGCGCCACCGGCGGCGGGGTGAGCACGGTGTTCGCGCTGCCGAGCTGGCAGGAGTCGAGCGGCGTGCCGCAGGCGCCCGGCGGCAGCGGCGGACGCGGCGTCCCCGACGTCGCCGGCAACGCCGATCCCCTGACCGGCTACCAGGTGTTCGTGGACGGCTCGGCGCAGGTCATCGGCGGGACCAGCGCGGTGGCGCCGCTGTGGGCGGCGCTGGTCGCGCGCTGCAACCAGAAACTCGGTGCGCCGCTCGGGGATCCGCACGCGGCGCTGTACCAGATCGGCACCCAAGCGTTCCGCGACATCACCAGCGGCAACAACGGCGCCTACCAGGCCGGCCCCGGCTGGGATGCGTGCACCGGGCTCGGCTCACCGCGCGGCGAGACGCTCCTCAGTGCGCTCGCAGCGTTGAAGCCCTGACCAGGAGGCCGCGCCGCAGGGCGAGCGCGGCCAGCGCCAGCAGTGCCAGCGGGTCGAGGCCACCACCGCCGCCGCCCGATCCACCGGCCGCCTGCACCATCAGGGTGGCGGTGGCCGAGGCCGAGGTGCCGGCGGCGTTCACGCACGCGAGCGTGTAGGTGTAGGTGCCGGCGCTCGCCTGCGTCACCGTCATGCTGCCACTCGAGTGCTGCGCACCAGTCCAGCTGTTCGAGGCCGTGCAGCCGGTGGTGTTGATCGAGGACCAGGTGAGCGTCGTGGATGCGCCCGCGGAGATCGTGCTCGAGGCGAGCGTAAGGGTCGGTGGACCCGGTGGCAGCAGGGCCAGCGCCGCCTGCGCCTGGATGAAGCCGGCGCCGACCTGAGCGGCAGGTGAAGCGGTCATAGGATCGGCACTCTTGCGCAGGGCGTCGTAGACCTGCGCCGCGGTGATCGCCGGGTTGGACTGTAGCATCAGAGCCGCGACGCCGGCCGCGTGCGGTGTGGCCGCAGACGTGCCGAAGAAGCTCGGCAGCTTGGGGTTGTTCACGCACTGCGGGAAGCCCGTAACTGCGGTGCCCGTGATCGTGAAGCCAAGGAAGGTGTTGTTGCCGCCGTCCGGAGCGACGAGGTCGGGCTTCTGGGGAAACAGGGGTGTCGCGAGAAGGTTGCCGTTGGCATCGAACAGCGTCGGATCGCCGCCCGCGGAACTGAAGCTTTCCGGTTGCGCCGGCGTGACGCCGCACGCGGGCGTGGTGGCCCAGAACGCAGCTCCCATCGACATGGCACCGCTCGAGCGAGCGTGCCCCTGCACGGTGGAACCGGGCGTGAAGAACTGGTTGATGGTGCTGCCCGCGCCGTTGTCGAGCACCGCGACCTTGACGCGTCCCGGCGCCGGCGAGCCGCTTACGAGGCCGAGGCTGATGGTGATGGTCTCGGGGGAAGTGTTGCCCGCAGCACTGGCCGGGTTGCCGACGAGGAGCATGAGTACTGGGTCGGCGCCTGGCTGGTTGGGCCCGGTGCAGGTCGTCGCGTTGAAATTACCATCCGTAATTATGTCGCCGCCGCTCGCGGCGACATTGACGCACAGATCGAGCTGACTGGTAGCACCGCCGCTGCTCGGCGCCCCGGTGACGTACGGCTGGTCCCACTCGACCACGAGCGCCACGAATTCCCCGGGCACCAGTCCGCCGGTGCCGACCACCCCACCGATCATCGGCGCAATCGTTACACCCAGAGAGGTGACCGGGGCGCCGGCCGAGGTGCCGAATGTCAGCAACATCTCACCCGGCGGGTTGGGGCTAGTGGAGGCGGTGGCGAAACTGGGCGCGGCGTTGTCGTAAGACAGTTGGGCGTCATTTCCGGCGGCGACGAAGTACGCCACGCCCTGACCGTTGACCTGATCGATCGCCTGCTCGACGAGGCTCGGCTGGAAGAACGGCTCGTCGAAGTAGCCGATGTCGTCGGCGATGACCTTGGCGCCGGAGGATGCGAGCGCCAGGATGCCGTTGGCAAAATCCGCCTCACCCTCGACCGCGGTATGGAACGCGAGAGCCGCGCCCGGCGCGACGTCGTGGACCACCTGCAGCATCGCGCGACCCTCGTCGCTGTAGGGCAGGAGCTCGGGGGTGGGAAGAGTGCCGTTGAAATCCATGCACGTGTGACTGACAGGCGGGGCTTGGTCGGCCTCGGCGAGCACGTTGACCGTGGCGGGCAGATCGCCGGTGGAGATGTCCTTGGCGGCATCGGCCGTGAAGCCGTTGGAGGCGTAGCCGCTGGGGCCGGACGCTGGTACTCCGCTGCCGGGCTGGGCGTAGATCGCGTAGCAGTCGAAGCTGTCGGACAGCACACCCACCGTGATGCCCCTGCCGTCGAAGTTCTCCCATAGGCCGCGCAAAGCCTCGCTCCCCTGCACGTAGTCGCCGGTGCTGGTCACCGCGCCGGTGCGGGCGCGGGGCAGCGCGGCGCGCATGGCGTGCACCTCGGTGCGCGCGGCCGCGGCGGTCAGCTGGCTCACGGGCATCCAGCCGCTCACGTCGTTCGAGAACAGCGACGCGTTCTGCAGGCCGAGGCTCAGCAGCGCCGCCTTGAGGCGCTGCGGGTCGCCGCGGGTCACGGCATCGATCAGTACCATCGGACCGGCGCTGGCGGTGACCTGGAAGCGGGCGGCGGGGTTCAGGGCGCGCAGATCGGCGAGCTTGCTCCCGGCGCGCACGCGGCCCGAGTGGCGCACGATGTCGGCGAGCATGGAATCGAGCTTGCCCGTGGCGGGGTTGGTGCTGGGGCCGCGGCCGCCGAAGGCGACCAGGTGCGCGACGGCCGGCGCGGCCGGCGCCGGCCGTGTGCGCGGCGCGATGCCGGCGAGTGCGGTCGCGGTCAGTGCGCTGACCGTCAGCGCGGCGATGCCGAGCCGCTTGAAGCGTTCCATCAGACCCCCCTGTGGCCGCTCATGCGCCAGGATTTGAGCGCTACTCTACGGCGCTTTGGGCACGAAGTCTGGATGGCGTGGCGGGGCGACCGCGGAGCCTACACTTTGTTAAGAATGGGCCCGGGGGAGCGCGTTCCGGCGTCCTTCCCTAGCAGGCCGGGGGCGAGGAACGCGCCGGCTCGCGCCGCTGGCGCAGGGCGTAGACGCCGATGCCGATCCACACCACGTTCATGGCCGCCGAGGGCAGTGCGCCGTTATAGCCACTGTTCACGACGAAACCGGCGGCGCCGAGGATGTTCATGAGGTGGTAGGTCAGGGACTCCGACTTCAGCCGCCCGGCCGACAACAACGCGTAGGCGCCGAGAATCAGGATGGCACCGGCCCAGCCGATGACCTCGATTGCCGTCTTCATGTGAGTGCGCCGCGTGTCCCCGCCATGTTGGCGCGGACTATAGCAGCCGCGCGTTTCAGGCGGCGGGCAGGTCGGCGCGGTGCCGGCTGACCGAGCTGCCGTCCGTGCGCCGCAGCCCGGTGAACACCAGCGTCGAGAGCGCGGTGGCCGCTCCCAGCAGCAGCAACGCGTCGTGAATACCGTGGATCATCTGCGGCGCGTCGGTGCGGAAGCGGTCGGGCACGAACAACGCCGCCACCAGGGATGCGGTGGCGACTCCGAAGCTCATCGACAGCTGCTGCGCAGTGCTGGCGATGGTGCTGGCGGCGCCGGCGGCCGCGCTGCTCACGTCGGCGTACACCAGGGTGTTCATGCTGGTGAACTGCAGCGACTGGAAGAAGCCGTAGGCGAACGCCTGGGCCACGATCAGCGCCGCGGACGTACCCGGACCGATGGTCGCGAACAGCATGATGAGGAGCCCGAGCACCACGGTGTTGGAGACCAGCACCGAGCGATAGCCGAAGCGCGCCAGCAGCCGCGGCATGGTGAGCTTCAGGCTCATCGCTGCGATGGCCTGCGGCATGATGAGCAGGCCCGACTGTGTCGGGCTGTAGCCGAGCCCAACCTGGTACAGCAGCGGCAGCAGGAACGGCACGCCGGCGATGCCGATGCGGGTCACGAAGCTGCCACCCACGGCGGCGCGGAAGGTGCGGACGCCAAACAGCGTCAGCTGCAGCAGCGGATGCGGCGCGCGTGCCGCGTGCAGCCCGTAGCCGCAAAGGAGTAGCGCCGCGAGCGTCAGCAGCGCCAGGATCGCGGCGCCGCCGAGGCGATGCTCGCCGAAGACCTCGAGCACGTAAGACAGCAGCGCGATGCCGGAGCTGAACAACACCATGCCAAGCACGTCGAGGGCCGGGGTGCGGGCCTCGCGGAAGTCCGGCAGATAGCGATACACCAGGTACAGCCCGGCAAGCCCGATCGGCACGTTGAGGAAGAAGATCACGCTCCAGTGGAAGTAGCCGGTGATCACGCCACCTGCGACGGGTCCGAGCATGGGCCCGACGAGGCTCGGGATGGCGACGAAGCTCATCGCGCGCACCAGCTGCGATTTGGCGAACGCGCGCACCAGCGTCAGTCGTCCGACCGGCACCATCATCGCCCCGCCGCAGCCCTGCAGGATGCGGAACGCCACCAGCAGGTGGATGTCGCGCGCCAGGCCGCACAAGAGCGAGCCGAGCGCGAACAGGCCGATGGCGCCGGCGAACACGCGCCGCGTACCGAAGCGATTGGCCATCCAGCCGCTCACCGGGATGAACACCGCGAGACTGAGCGTGTAGCTGGCCAGCACCGCCTTCATGCTGAGCGGCGCCACGCCAAGGGCGTGCGCAATGCCGGGCACGGCGGTGTTGAGGATGGTGGTGTCGAGCGCCTGCATGAAGAAGGCCACCGCCACCAGCCATGGCAGCAGCGGGCTCGGCGCCGGCCCGGCGGCCTCTGGTTCCTCGCGCGTGCTCATCGAGTGGTGTGGTTCCTGCCGCCGCGCCCGGCCGCATGCCGTGGCGGGGCGAAGGATACATCTCATCCAGCGTGCTGCAGCGGTACCGCCCCGGCTCGTAGCGCGCAAAATGCAGGCGCACGTCAGCCGCATCTGACACGCGTTCTGCCGCTTGCCGGGCGGCGAGTTCAGCACTCATTCAGTGCCGCTCCCGCACCGTAACGTTACAGACTGTGGCGGCCAGGAGGTGTTACATGCGGACCAAGTTCATCGGCGTCGTGGCGGCGGTATTTCTCGCCGCACTGCCATTCGCGTCGGACGCGCAGGTTTCGATCGGCGTCTCGGTCAACGTCGCGCCCCCGCCGCTGCCGGTGTACGAGCAGCCCGCGGTCCCCGGCCCGGGCTACATCTGGGTGCCGGGCTACTGGTACTGGAGCGACGCGGATGGCGACTATTACTGGGTGCCGGGCACCTGGGTGGAGCCGCCTGAGGTAGGCCTGCTGTGGACGCCTGGCTGGTGGGCCTGGAGCGACGGTGGCTACCTGTGGCACTCCGGCTACTGGGGCCCGACGGTGGGCTTCTACGGTGGCATCAACTACGGCTTCGGATATACGGGCCGGGGCTACGAGGGCGGTTACTGGCGCGACCGTAACTTCTATTACAACCGGTCCGTCAACAACGTCACCAACGTCAACATCACGAACGTCTACAACAAGACCGTTATCGTGAACAACACCACCGTGAACCGCGTCAGCTTCAACGGCGGCCAGGAAGGTGTCAGGGCGGAGCCGACCGCACAGCAGCGCGCCGTGGAGCAGGCGCGGCACGTGCCGCCGACCTCGGTGCAGACGCAGCAGCGCGACCTGGCGTCACGCAACCGCGAGCTGCGCGCCTCGGTCAACGCGGGCAAGCCGGCAGTTGCCGCGACCGCGCGGCCCGGCGAGTTCTCGCGGGACGTGATCGCCGCGCGTGCGGCGGGCGGCCCCGTCCACACCGCGCAGCCGCGTGTACCGGAAGCGCGACAGGGCGCGGCGGCACAGCGCACCCAGGCCGAGCAGCAGTCACGCACCCAGGCTGACCAGCGCGCGCAGGCCGAGCAGCGAGGTCAGCAGCAGCGCAGTGCCGCCCAGCAGGAGCAGCAGTCACGTGCCCAGGCCGAGCAACAGTCACGTGCCCAGGCTGATCAGCGCGCGCAGGCCGAACAGCGAGGTCAGCAGCAGCGCAATGCCACCCAGCAGGAGCAGCAGCGTGCCCAGGCTGAGCAGCAGTCACGTGCCCAGGCCGACCAGCGCGCGCAGCAGCAGCGCGCACAGGCCGAGCAGCGAGGTCAGCAACAGCGCAGTGCTGCCCAGCAGGAGCCGCAGCGTGCCCAGGCCGAGCAGCGTAGCCGAGCCGAACAGCAGCGCCCGCCGCAGGCGCCGCCGGGCGTGCGTGAGGCTCAGGCGCCGCAGGAGCGTGCGGCCCGGCCGAACAACAGTGAGCGCAGTCAGCGGCCTCCGCAGGAAAAAGAACGGCCGCAGGAAGACAAGCGCCCCGACCACGGCGGGTAGTTCGGCGCAGCGCGGCTCCAGCAGTACCGGCTGCCGGCTCGAGATGCCGGCAGCCGGTTTGTCGTGAGACCAGCCCTTCCCGAGCGCGGTCCGAGCGAGAGCGCTAATGACACCTGCACGTTCCGGATCCAGGGACCGGGTAAGCGAAGGCGCAACCCGCCGACCGTGCCTGGCACGGTGAATATACCGCTGATAGTAGCTGCCGCCGCGGTCCCGACACAAGATGTAGTGGTATGCTCCCTCATCACTCGAGGGGGGACGTCATGCACGACGAGCTGTTCGAGCTGCTCAAGCGAGCCCGTATGGTTCTTGAGCGTTATATGTTCGAGGCCGACGGCGAGGCGATTCGCGACGACGTGGCCGAGGTGTGCATCGCGATCGATGATGCGCTGCCCGACGCGGCGCGCGTGCAGGTGAAGAAGATCGAGCTCGAGCGCTCGGCCGCCTGATCGCGGTTACCGCAACTGGTGCGCGGCGCATCCGGAAGCACTGGCGTCGCCCGGTGCGAGCGGACTCTCTAGTCGACCCGGCGCGTGTCGTTCTTCGCGACCCGTTCCTTGTCGTTGACAGCAGTGTTGGAATCGTCAGGGCAGCGTGCGGCGCTCGCCCGCAGGTGCGTGGCGCACCACTGGTCTGACATGTTGTACAAGCCGGAACTCGCGCAGGCCGCCAGGAGCGGAACCAGCGCAACGATCAATGTGAGTTTCATGCTGGGCACGGTTGCTAGGAATATTTTGGTTCTGGGCGCCGCCGGCTCTCAGGGCTCGTTCATCGGGCGCGTATCAGCATCTTACGCTGACCTCGGCGCTCCGGAATCACTCGTTTCTCAACGCGTCCTTATGTCGCATGCAAGCCGCGTTTAGTAATGACGCCGCGTGCACAGGTGACATAACTGGCAGCGTCATCGCGGCAGCGCCACGCGTCGCGAGTGTTCAGCCGCGCCCGTGCAGGTCAGCGACGCGCGGTCTGGAGCCGGAGCGCCATGTCGCGCGCATCCTGCTCGATCACGGCGCCCAGGTCAGCGCGCTCGGGGCGGTAGTTCTTGCTCTCTTCGAGGAGTTGGCCGTTGACCATGCGGAACACCGACAGCACTACCCGCAGGCCCACGGATTGAACCTCGGATGGCAGCAGGTCGGCGGCCTGCACCGACGCCCCGCAGCCCTCGGCGGCGGCAGCGCTGTCGGCGATGTCATTGAGTTCTTTTAGTTGCGTCTTGTTCATGGACAGAGGCCGCCGCTCTGGCGCGCCACCGCGGGAATCCCAGGTACCGCGCGGCGAGCCGGAGCGCATTTTACCGTGGCTTCGCCACCGGGGCACGATGCCGGGCGCGCTCCATGTTGCAGGGGATTGCAAATTGCCCGCCTAACTAGGCCGGCCGCTCTGCTTCCTGCATATAGGGGCTCCTGCAGCCATGCACGACTCTGCCACAGCCGGGCAATGCCTCCACGAAAGCGGCTGCCTGTGCGGCAGGGTTCGCTATCGCATTCACTGCAATCCCAGTCGAACCCTGGTCTGCCACTGTCGCTTCTGTCAACGCATGACGGGCTCGACTTCCTGCGCCGAGGCGC
>JANWKR010000077.1 GCA_025451275.1 Steroidobacteraceae bacterium | reverse complement strand
TCATCGACCACGTCCTCGTGCTGCACGCGCAGCACCCGCCCCGGCAGCACCCGGTGCCAGTGGCGCATGAGCTCGAGGTAGGTGCGGTAATAGCGCGCGATCTCATCGATGCTGTAGGTGAACTCCTGGCCGTTGGCGAACAGCTGCTTGAAGTTCGAGAAGCAGCAGGCCATGGGTTCGCGCCGCGCGTCGAGGATCTTCGCATTCGGCAGCATCAGGTGCATGAGGCCGACGTGGCGGAAGTTGTTCGGCATCTTGTCGATGAAGAACGGCCTGCCGCTGCGGTAGACACGCGTGCCCTCGAGGTAGTGCTCGCCGATCTGGCGCAGGTCGTCGGCCTTGAGCTCCTCCAGCACCTTCGGGTAGCGCGGCTCGGCCTCGTCCTCCGGCCCGAAGCCGCGCAGCCGGCTGACGATCTGCTGCACGTTCGGCAGCTCCTGCGTGCCCTCGACCTGCGAGTGCGAGGCGAGGATCTGCTCGAGCAGCGTCGAGCCCGAGCGCGGCAGCCCGATGATGAATATCGGATCCGGACTCGGGCTGCCCCAGCCCTGGCGGGCGGCGAAGAACTCAGCGGTGCACACCCGGATCTGCTCGCGGGTGTTGCGCTCGATGAGCTCCGGGCGGTAGCGGCACTCGGGGCGCTTCTGCTCGTTGCCGAGCTCGTAAGCCTGGAAGGATGCGGCGAACTCGCCCCGGTCCTCCAGCCCCTTGCCGAGCGCAAAACACAGGTGATAGCGGTCGTAGAGCGCGGTGGCGGGAGCTTCCTGGGCGGCGCGCATGCGCGCGAGCTCCTCGTCGGTAAAACGGTAGGTCTTGAGATTGGCAAGGCTCCAGTAGGCATCGCCGAAGTCCACGCGGCAGCGGGCAGCGCGGCGATAGGACTCGATGGCGGCCTGGCTCTGCCCGACCGTCTTCTGCGCGTGCCCGATGGAGAGGTGGGCCTCGGCATCCGTCGGCCCCCCGACGCACAGGTCGCGATAGATGCCGATGGCGCGCTCGTGCTCGCCCAGGCCCACGCAGGTGGCGGCATACAGGGTCTTAAGCTGTCGGCTGTCGGGCTCGCTGGCCATGAGCTTGTCGAGCTCCGCGCGCGCCTCCAGGTAGCGATGCAGTTCGGTGAGTACGAACGCGTATTCCTGGCGCGCGATGCGGTAATCGGGCGCGCGCTCCAGCACCGCCGCGAGCAGCACCTGGGCATCGAAGTACACCTTGTGGGCGATGCCGATGCGGGCCAGGAGCCGCATGCCCTCGATGTGGTCGCCGTGCTTGAGGAGCCAGGCGCGGACCAGCCCCTCGGCCGCCTCGAGGTCGCCGTCGGCAAACAGTCCGGTCGCGGTCACGATGTCCTGCGGGAGGGCCCGGAGCGTGGCCACGTGGCTGCCGGCAGTGCCGGCGTTGGCCGCATCGCCCTGCATCCGATAGAGCCCTTCGAGCATGCCCCAGGCGCCGGCGAGCGCGTGGTTGATGTTCACCGCGCGCAGGAACGCCTCGATGGCCGGCTGCGCCTGTCGGAGCACCACGTGGCAGCGGCCGCGCTCCTCGTACAGGCGGCTGAAGCGCGGGTAGTGCGTCTCGAGGGTCGCAAGCGTGGCGAGCGCGTCGGGGATCCGCCCGAGGAAGCGCTGGGCGATCGCGCTGAACAGCAGCGCATCGCGGTGGGCGGGCTGGGCGGCGAGGATCGGCTGGGTTGCGTCCAGGAGTTCCGCGAAGCGGTGCTGGCGCAGCAGCTCGCGCAGGCGCACGCCCTCGCCGCCGGGGATCGGCGGCGGGCTGGAGGCAGGGTTGGCCGGGGCGGATTCCATGGCGTCAAAAAATAAGGGGCGAACCCGCTAAAGGTCCGCCCCTCATCTTATCTCAGCCGGCCCGCGGGCGACCGGCAGGGGTCCCCCCCTTAGAACTTCCACCCGAACTGGGCCATCACCACGCGCGGCCGCAGCGGGATCTCCGACTTGATGAACTGCCCGGACGAGATGTTGCTCGGACCGTACTCGTTGGACAGGTTGCTGCCGTTCAGCTGCACGGTCCAGTTGTCCTTGGACACGCCGATCGCGCCGTCATAGGTCGTGTAGCCCGGGATCTCGTAGCGCAGGTATGTCGTGGTCGGCTGCCCTGCCACGCAACAGGTGGTCGGATTGTTGCCGTCCGGGAAGCTCGCCGGCTCGTTGCTCTGCGGGCCGGTGTGGCTGGCGCCCACCCAGGCGAACGGCTTGAAGCCATCGCCCATGGTCCAGTCGTAACGCGCACGCAGGTTGAACATCCACGGCGGCGAAAACGGCGGCCGCGTGCCGGTCACGCCGTACGGGTTGAAATAGGTGTTCTCCTTCACCACGGTGATGCACTGGCCGATCGGCGTCGGGTTGCCGGCATTGACGCGGTTGCTCGGCAGGCACGGTGTGCTCGACTGCTCGACGCTGTTCACCGAGCTCGAGCCCTCGAGCGTCAGGCCGTCGGTAATGCGCGCGACGAACTGCACCTCGAAGCCCTTGACCTTGTAGCTCGGCCCGTTGACGTCGAACGTCGTGTTGCCCAGGTGCACCGGATCGAACAGCGGCAGCTGCACGTCCTCCCACTTCATTTGGTAGGCGGACAGGTTCAGCACCAGGCGGTGCTCGAAAAACTCACTCTTGAACCCGATCTCGTTGTTGATCAGGTTGTCAGAGTTGAAGCCCGCCGGTTTGTTGAACTGGCTGGTATTGAGACCCGCCAGGCTGCCGCCGGGCAGGCAGCGCGGATCCGGCGCGTTCTGCGCGCCGGCGATGTTTCCGCAGTACTTCGCCACGCCCGACAGAATCGGCGCCGCACCGATATCCGAGTGGGTGCGGTTGAAGCCACCGGGACGGAACCCCTGCGAGAAGGTGTAGTACGCCATCATGTCCGGGGTGATGTGCCAGGTCAGGTTGCCGCGGCTGCGGAACCCGCTCTCGCTCTTGTCCAGATTGATGGGGAAGCCGCACAGCGCGCCGGGGGCGTTCGTGCACACCCCATTGAGATGATCCACCACCAGGCCGGTGCTGGTGCTCTCGCTGAAGTACTCGGAGCCGTGCTCGAACTCGTTGTACTTGTAGTAACGGGTTCCACCCGTCAGCGTCAGGACCTTCGGGATCAGATCGAAGTCCACCGACGCGAAGAACGCGGTCTGCTTGTAGCCACGCTGCAGATCCTCGCCGAAGGCGGTGTTGGCGTTCTCGCGCAGTGACGGATCGTTGGCAAACGTGCCCGGCTTCGGGCCGATGGCCGAGAGGCAGTCCGCGCCACCACCGAGCGCAATGGCGAGGTTTGCCGCGTCGCACTGCGGAATGCCCAGATAGTTGAAGTTCATGTCGTCATAAATGACGAACTTCTCCCAGTAGGCGCCGAACAACCCGCGCAGGCGGTAGTCCGCGTTGGTGCTGAAGCGCAGCTCCTCGCTGTGGTGGGCGTTGCGCACCGTGTCGTGCCAGTCACCGACCGGCGTAGAGCACTGCAGCGGCTTCCCGGTGAGCTGCGGAAAGTTGGCCGGGTTGAAGTAGCCAGCCCCGGTGCCGATGCACGCGTAGTAGGAGCCGACGAAGCTCTTCATGTAGTTCGAGTAGTCCTGCTGGCCCTCGATGTGCCGTGTCATGTAGCTGCCGGTGTACACGACGTTGAGCAGGTCACCGAGCTTGCCGTTCAGGGTCCAGGCGGTGCTCGAGTAACGGTCCTTGGTGTAGGCGGGCGTGAACGCGGTGAGCTGGTATTTGCTGAGCGCCGTCCCATCGGTGCCGACCGGGTAGGCGTAGAAATAGCCGTCCGCCTCCATGTTCTGGTAGTTCTGCTGCAGCAGCAGGTCCCAGTTGTCATTCATCCTCCACAGGGCCGAGAGGCGTGCGCCCTGGTAGTCGACCGGGTTGGTGTTGGAGGCGACCACCTGGCCGTTGTTGGCGGTCGGATTGCCGCCGGCATCGTGCGGCGGCGTGCCCGGCGCATAACCGATGGTAGAAGAGACGTTGTCGATGTAGCCGCCACGGCGCTCGGAGAACACCACGCCGCGCAGCGCGAAGGTGGGGCTCAGTGGCAGGTTGAGCACCGCGTTGAGCATGGAGTTCGGGTCGCCGCCGGCGGTGATGCCGTAGCCGGCATTCACCTCACCCGACACCGAGTCGAACTTCGGCTTGTTGGTGATATAGCGGATTGCGCCGGCCTGGGCGCCGCCACCGAACAGCGTGCCCTGTGGGCCCTCGAGCACCTCGACGCGCTCCATGTCGACCAGGTACACGTCGTTGTTACGCGCCGGGAACTGCATCGACTGGTCGTCGAGGTACAGCGCGACGTTCGGGAACGGCGCCGTGGTCGTCTGCGACTGATTGCCCGAGCCAACACCGCCCAGGCCGCGCATGAAGATGTTGCCCGTGCCCGGGCCGTTGCCGCTGAAGCTGACGTTCGGGGTGTACTTCAGCAGGTCGTTGAAGGACACGACGTTCAGCTTCTGCAGCTGGTCGCCCGTGATCGCCTGGACCGTGATCGGTACGTCCTGAAGGTTCTCGCTGCGTCGCTGGGCCGTGACCACCACCTCCTGCACGCCCTCGGTGGAGGCCGTGGTGTCGGTGGTGGTGTCGGCCGGCGCGGCGGCAAAGACGAGCGTCGTGGTGGACGCACTCAGAATTGCCGCGACAGCTGCAGAGATCTTCGGATTAGGCTTCATCGTTGCCCCCTGAGGACTTTTGGTTGTGAATTCCCCACTCGAGCGCAGCCCGCCTGCCTTGAGACGGCCCCCCATACGGAGCTTCTATACCACTCGCCGGGGTCGCGCTTGAATAAACACGTCATTCGCACATGACGCACCCGCTGCCGGTCTCCTCCACGCGGGATGCGGCGGATGCTCGACTTCCGCGCCACCCCAAGCTTTTCACAGGCTCCGGGGCGCTGAAAGTCTAGAAATTGGATAGCCCCATCTTAAAAAGGAATCGAGCGCGCGACGGACGGCGGAATCGGGCCGCCGCGCGGTCGCGAACGCGGCCGTCGCGGCACCGGCATGGGGTCTGCGGCTGACGCAGCGGCGCAGTTGTTGCGCTGAGGCATCATGCGCCGCGAACGGACGCGGCCCAAGGCCTGCGTCGTAGCTGCGATCGGCGCGCGGATCACCCAGAGCTTCATCCGGGCATTTATGCCGGCGGATCATTGCATCCTCGTTGCAGGCCGCGGATATCTCTGGAAGTCTCGCCCGCAGGGCGCGCTCACCCCTTACCGCCATGAAGCATGTACTAGCGATCGACCAGGGCACGACCTCGACCCGCGCGATCCTGTTCGACGAGAGCGCGCGCGCCGTCGCCCTCGCCCGGCGAGAGCTGCCGCAGCACTACCCCGCCTCCGGCTGGGTCGAGCACGATCCCGAGGACATCTGGCGCGACACGCTCGCGACGGTGGCCGAGGTCATCGCCCGCGCCCCGGGGCAGGCCGCGGGCATCACCGCGCTCGGCATCACCAATCAGCGCGAGACCGTGGTCGTCTGGGAGCGCTCGAGCGGCCAGCCGATCCATCGCGCCATCGTCTGGCAGGATCGCCGCACGGCGCCGCGGTGTGCCGAGCTCAAGGCGGCCGGTGCCGAGGAAGTCGTGCGCCGCAAGACGGGACTGCTGCTCGATCCCTACTTCTCCGGCACCAAGCTCGCCTGGATTCTGGACCACGTCCCCGGTGCCCGCACGCGGGCCGAGCGGGGCGAGCTCGCCTTTGGCACCGTCGACACCTTCCTCGTCTGGCGGCTGACCGTCGGGCGTGTGCACGTCACCGACGTCACCAACGCCGCGCGCACCCTGCTCTACGACATCCACGCTCAGGACTGGGACGAGGAGCTGCTGCGCCTGCTGCGCGTGCCGCGCTCGCTCCTGCCACAGGTGCGCGACTGCAGCGAGATCTACGGCCACACGACGCCCGAGCTCTTCGGACGGTCGCTCCCCATCGCCGGGATCGCCGGCGATCAGCAGGCAGCGCTCATCGGGCAGGCGTGCTTCGAGCCCGGCATGGCCAAGTCCACCTATGGCACCGGCTGCTTCCTGCTCCTCAACACCGGCGCGACGGCGGTCCCTTCAGGCAACCGCATGCTCACGACGCCTGCGTATCGCCTCGGTGGCCGCATCGCCTATGCCATGGAAGGATCGATCTTCGTCGCGGGAGCGGCGCTCAAATGGCTGCGCGACGGCCTCAAGGTCATCGGGAGCGCCGCCGAAACCGCAGCCCTTGCCGCAGGCGTACCGGATGACCATGGGGTGTACCTCGTGCCGGCGTTCGTAGGTCTCGGTGCCCCTCACTGGGACCCGCACGCCCGCGCCGTGATCTGCGGGCTGACGCTGGATGCCACCGGCGCGCACCTGGCGCGGGCCGCGCTCGAGTCGGTTGCCTATCAGACTCTCGACCTCACCGCTGCCATGCAGCGCGACGGCGCGCGCCGTGCGGATGCCATCCGCATCGACGGCGGCATGGCGGCGAACAACTGGTTCTGCCAGTTCCTGGCCGACGTTCTCGAGGCGCGCGTCGAGCGGCCCGCGCAGCTCGAGACCACCGCGCTCGGCGCGGCATTCCTCGCAGGTCTGGCCACCGGCGTCTGGAGCGATCTCGATGCCCTGGCCTCACACTGGCACGCCGCAGACGTCTTCAGCCCGCGGATGGATCAGAAGCGGCGCGAACGGCTGGTCGCCGGCTGGCGGCACGCCGTGGCGCGCACGCTGCTGAGCCCCGGGGAGTGAGGTCAGTTGAGGTCGGCGAGGGTCTCGCGGATCCACCCGAGGAGATGCGGCGCGTACACGCGCTCGACCACGAGTGTCGTCTCGGTCGCGGCCGCAGGCCCGGGAAGGCCGATGAGCTGCACCGGCACGTCGCACAGGCGCCCGCGGCGTGACTCGCCGGCGCGCGGCACCACGCCGGTGCCGCCGAGCCGGCACAGGAATTCCCGGCTGCGCGCGCCGGCGATGCGCAGCACCTGCATGCCTCCGGTGAGATCGATGCAGCACCCATCGGGTGCGTCGGCGAGACGCGGCGCGAGGCCCGCGGCATCCACGCCGACAGCGAGAGTCTCGGTCGGGCTGCGCCACGCGAGCAGCATGCCCGCCGCATTGACCGCCGCCTGCGTTCCGGGGAGAGCCGCACCGAGCACCGCCCGCGCCGCCGCGGCGAACGCCCCGTCGGCTGAGAAGTAGCGCAGGGTCGTCACCGCGCACGTCGCATCGAGCCGCACGGCAAGATCGGGCACCTGTCTGCCGGTGAGCGCCGCGGCGAAATCCGGCGCGCCGTCAGCCATGCAGGCGCGCTCCCTGCGGATCGACAAACGTCGTCTTCACCACCTCGGCCTCTGTGGTGCGTCCGAGGTGGTGCACCCGTACCCGCTCGCCGAGCCGGCCGGCGCCGCCGTTCAGGAGCGCGAGCGCGACCGGGCGGCCGAGTGCCGGGCTCCAACAGCTCGAGGTCACGCGTCCCTCGCTCAGCGCCGGCGCCGGGCGCGGTGCGATCTGGGCCCCGACCGCGAACAGCGTGCGGCCATCGGCGCTCGCAAGGCCGACGAGCTGGGGCCGCGCGGGGTCCTGCGCCGCCGGCCGCGACAGCGCGCGCCGCCCGACGAAGTTCGCCGCTTTCCTGTCGATGCCGCGCGCCATTCCCACATCCTGCGGCAGCGTCGTGCCGTCGGTGTCCGTGCCGATGTGCAGGTAGCCCTTCTCGGTACGCAGCACCTGCAAGGCCTCGATGCCGTAGAGCTCCGCGCCGAACTCCCGGCGCCGCTCCCACAGCGCGTCGAGCAGCGTCACGGCATGATCGGCCGGCAGGTTCACCTCGTAGCCGAGCTCGCCGGAGAAGCTGGCGCGCAGCACCCGCAGCGGCAGCCCCTGCCAGACACTGGCGCGGAGCGTCATGTGCGCCATGGCCTGCGGAGCGAGCGCCGAGTCGAAACCGCACGCGGCAAGCCACTGCCAGGCGCGCGGCCCGGCCACCGTGACGTTGGCCCAGCGCGAAGTGACCGGGGTCACGAGCACTCTGAATCCCGTGTACTCGCACTGCAGCCATTCCTCGAAGGCCGCCGGGGTGCGCTCCGCGCCGGCGGTCGTGGTGTTGATCCAGAAGTGTTCGGGGCCGAGCCGCGCCACGATGCCGTCGTCGACCAGGGTGCCGTTCTCGTTCAGCAGCACCCCGTAGCGCGCCTGACCGAGGGCGAGCGTCGACATCGTGCCGACGTACATGAGATCGAGAAAGCGCCCCGCGTCCGGTCCATACACCTCGAGCTTGCCGAGCGGCGAGCCGTCGAAGAGCCCCGCGCTGCTGCGCACGGTGCCCGCCTCACGTTGCGCCGCCTGCTCGAGCGACTCCCCGGAGCGCGGGTAGGCCGCCGGCCGGCGCCAGTCGCCGAAGCTCTCGATGAGCGCGCCGCGTACGAGATGCCAGGCTTCCGCCGGGAGGTACCTGAGCGGCCGATAGAGCAAGCCGGCACGGCGCCCGGCGATCGCCCCGAGCGTCACCGGTGCAAACGGCGGCCGGAAGCGCGTCGTGCCCACCGCTTCCGGCGCCTGACCGGTGTACTGGCCCATGAGCACCAGCGCGTTGATGTTGCTGGTCTTGCCCTGGTCGGTTCCCATGCCGGTGGTGGTGTAGCGCTTGAGGTGCTCGACCGAGCGGTAATTCTCGCGCGCGGCCAGTTCGACGTCCCGCGTGGTCACATCGTTCTGCAGATCGATGAACTGCTTGCCGCGCGCGCCCGCGAGCGCCGTCACCGGCGCACAGATGCCGGCGCCGCCCACCGGGGCGGCAGGCGCACGCTCGGCGCGCGCGAGCGCGCGGCCCGCCTGCGCGGCGTGCTCCACCGCGGTCTCGCGCACGAACACCCCGGCGCACGCACCGACGCTCGTCAGTCCGGGCGCCGCGCCATCCGGCACGAACATGGCGCTGTCGGCCACCCAGCGCAGGCGTCCGCCCGCCTGCGAATGCAGATGCACGGCCGGCGCAAATCCCCCCGCGGTCAGCACCAGGTCGCAGTCGAAGCGCTCGGCGCCGCGCGCAACGACGCCGTCCGCGAGCCGTGCCACGCTGCAGCCGCGCACCCCGCGGCCCCCGGCGACGGCCGTCACCGTGGCCCCGGTGCGGCCCGGAAGATCCCGGGAGAGTGCGGGGTCGACGGACGCGCGGCGGTCGGCAATCGCCACGACCTCGAGCCCGCGGGCAGCCAGAGCCCGGGCAGTCGCGTAGGCCGAGTCGCTGTTCGCGGCGATGACCACGCGCCGGCCGCACGCGACGCCGTAAGCCCCGGCGTACTTGTGCGCCGCGCCCGCCAGCATGACCCCGGGCCGGTCGTTGTCCGGGAAGGGCAAGGGGCGCTCGAAGGCACCGGCGGCGGCGATCACGTGCCGTGCGCGGATCTTCCACAGCCGCTCGCGCAGCACGCACTGTGGCAGGTCGGCCCGCCCCTCCCCGACCAGGGCTTCGACGGCACATACCAGGTTGTGGTCGTAGAGGCCGAAGGCCAGGGTGCGAGTGCGGATCCCCACCCCCCGCTCGCGGACACGGGAAGCGAGCGCGGCCACCTCGCGGTCTCCGCACCAGCCGAGCGCGCCGCCCAGATGCTCGCCACGGGTGAGGAGCATGGTGCGCGCGCCGGCCTCGGCGGCGGCGCTCGCGGCGGTAAGTCCCGCGATCCCTCCACCCACCACCAGCACGTCGACGGCGGCGGATTGCTCCTCGTAGTGATCGGGGTCGGGCGCGGTCGGGGCACGCCCGAGGCCGGCCATGCGGCGGATCGCCGGCTCGAACCAGTGCCAGTTCGGCCACATGAACGTCTTGTAGTAGAAGCCGGCGGGCAGGAGCGCCGCCGCAGCTCCGGTCAATGCGCCGAGGTCGAAGCCGACGCCCGGCCAGCAGTTGACGCTCTGCGCGACCAGGCCTTCCTCGATGGGCAGGAGCGTCGCGCGCACGTTGGGTGTGCGCCGGCCGCCGCGGCCCACGTCCACGATGGCGCTCGGCTCCTCGAGACCGCACGACCAGACCCCGCGCGGCCGGTGGAGCTTGAAGCTGCGGCCCACCAGCCGCACGCCGTTGGCCAGCAGCGCGGAGGCGAGCGTATCGCCGGCAAAGCCCCGCAGCGCGCGGCCATTGAAAGTGAACGACACCTCGCGCGAGCGGTCGATCCACGTCCCGGCCGGAGCTGCAAGTCGCTCGCCCGCCACGCTAGGCCCCGAGCCGCGGCGGCGGATCGCCCATGCGGTACACCGCGAGTACGTCGTGCGTCACGGTGTCGCGCGCGACGTTGAACCACTGCCCGCACCCCCACGCGTGCCGCCAGCGCTCGAGGTGCACGCCCTTGGGGTTGTCGCGGAAGAAGAGATAGTGGCCCCAGTCCGCATCCGTCGCCGCGAGCGGCGGTCGCTCGAGGTGGGTCGTTCCGCCGCACGCGAACTCGGTCTCGTCGCGTAGGCCACACCACGGACAGCTGAGCTGCATCATGTTGCGGCCCCTCAGTGCGCGATCCCGGAGGCCGCGGCTTCGTCGATCAGTCGTCCGGTGACGAAGCGCTCGAGCTGGAAGGCTTCGGCCAGCTCGTGATTCCTGCCGGTGGCCAGCACGTGCGCCAGCGTCCAGCCCCCGACCGGAATGGCCTTGAAGCCACCCGTGCCCCAGCCGCAGTTGATGTAGAGCCCGGGCACCGGCGTCGGCCCGATGATGGGGCTCGAGTCGTGCACCACGTCGACGATGCCGGCCCACTGGCGCATGAGGCGCAGGCGGCTGAAGGACGGGAACATCGCGAGCGTCGCCGCCACCACCCCCTGCAGCACGCCGAAGCTGCCGCGCTGGGCGTACGAGGGGAAGAGATCGAGGCTCGCGCCGATCACCATCTCGCCCTTGTCCGACTGGCTGACGTAGGCGCCGGTGCCGGGCGAGATCACCACGGTGTCCAGGCGCGGCTTCAGCGGCTCGGTCACCATGGCCTGCAGGGCGTAGCTCGTCACTGGCAGCCGAAAGCCGGCGAGCTTGGCGAGCACGGAGCTGTGGCCGGCGGCGGCGATGCCCACGCGCGCGGTGCGGATACGGCCGCGGCTGGTATCGACCCCCGTCACGTGGCCGTTCGCGTCCGTCACGAAGCCGGTCACCGCGCAGTTCTGGATGATGTCGACCCCGAGGTGGTCCGCGCCGCGCGCGTAGCCCCACGCGACCGCGTCGTGGCGTGCCGTGCCGGCGCGCGGCTGCATGAACGCCCCGAGCACCGGGTAGCGCGCCCCGGCCGACAGGTCGAGCGCCGGCACCATCGCGCCGACCTGCTCCCGCGTCAGAAGCTGCGCATCGATGCCGTGCATGGCCATGGTATTGGCCCAGCGCGACATGGACTCGAGGTCGTGGCGGCTGTGCGCCAGCATCAGGTGGCCGCGCTGGCTGAGCATGACGTTGAAGTTCAGCTCGCGCGCCAGGCCCTCGTAGAGGCGCAATGAGAAGTCGTAGAGCCGCGCGCTCTCGGGGTACAGGTAGTTCGAGCGCACCACGGTCGTGTTGCGCCCGGTGTTGCCGCCCCCCAGCCAGCCGCGCTCGAGCACCGCCACATTGGTGATGCCGTGGTTCTTTGCCAGGTAGTACGCGCTGGCGAGCCCGTGCCCCCCGCCGCCGACGATGACGACGTCGTACTGCGGCTTGGGCTCCGGCGAGCGCCAGGCCGGCGGCCAGTTGCGGTGTCCGCTGAGCGCGCCGCGCAGCAGTGCCAGCGCCGAGTACCGCATTGGCTAGAGCTTGGGCCGGTACTCGGTCTGGATTTTCTTGATCCGCTCGTTGGTGCCGAACCAGGCGTGCCGCGACATGTCGACCGTGTAGCGGCTCGCCGGGGGCTGCCGGCCAAGCGCCTCGGCGAGCGCGCGGATGTGGTGCGGACCGGCGCCACAGCACACCCCGAGGTAGCGGATCCCGGCCGCATAGGCGTCGCGGCCGAAGTCGGCGATCTCGGCGCGCGTGCACATGAACGGGTCGAGTCCCACGGGGAAGGCGCGCGCGTTGCCGCAGCACGGATCGGTGAGCGACATGAACGAGGGCTGCTCGGGATTGGTGCGGTAGGGCACCGGCAATCCCGCGACGTCGCACTTCACCGCCGCGCGGATCTCCTTGAGCAGCGGCAGCATGGTCGCAGGTCCGCGATGGCAGTTGATGCCCACCACGTCCGCGCCCGCCCCCTCCAGGCGCTTGCACGCCTCGGCCGCCGTGAGTCCCTCGCGCGTCAGCGGGTCCTTGTGGATTGCGAGCGTCACCACCGCCGGCACCTTCGAGTACTTGCGGATGGCGGCGAGCGCCATGAGCGCCTCGTCGACCCAGGAGAGGGTCTCGGCGACGAAGTAGTCGACCCCCGCTTCCACCGCCCAGCCGACCTGCTCGGCGAAGATGCGCTCGACCTCCTTGAGCGCGGCCTTGTCGGCCGGGTCGTAGATGTTGGTGTTGCAGATGTCGCCGGCGAACAGCGTGCCGGTCTTGCGCGCCACCGACTTGGCGATGCGCAGCGCCGCACGGTTCATGGGCACCAGGTCCTTCTCGCGGCCGATGACCCGCAGCTTCTCGCGGTGCACGTAGTAGGTGAGCGCCTGGGTGACGTCCGACCCCGCGCGCACGAAGTCCAGGTGCAGCTGTTCGACGACCTCGGGATGCTCGATCAGCACCTCGGGCACGAACGCGCCGGCCTGCAGGTAGCCGCGGCGCTCGAGCTCGAACACGTAACCCTCCGCGCAGATGACCGGCCCTTCCTTGAGGCGCGCCAGCAGGCCGCGTTCCTTGGGCGCCGGGCGGGCCGCCCGGGCGCCCGCTCCTGCCCGGACCTTCCCCCTGGCGCGGGACCTGGCTTTGGGCTTGGCTCTGGAACGGGACTTGGCGGCCATGCGGGCTCTCCGGTGAATTGGCGGGCTGCGGTGTTTACGGCGGCGCGGGCGCGCTACATTCTAATCGGGGTACTCAGGTACCCGATGCCTCTTTTAGATGGGGCTATTCATTTTCTAGGCTGTCGCCCCGAACCCGACCATGGAAGCTTAGCGCCATGAACGTCCTGCCCAGCGATCGCAGCGCCTGGGAACAGCTGGCCGCGAGCTTGAGGCCGCAGGGTCGCGCCTTCATCAACGGCCGTGCCGTGGAGGCGCGCGACGGGCGCGTGTTCGAGGACATCAGTCCCATCGACGGCAGCAGCATCTGCGCCGTGGCACGCTGCGGCAGCGCTGAGGTCGAGGTGGCGGTCGCGACCGCGCGCGCCAGTTTCGAGGGCGGCGCGTGGCGGCGCATGGAGCCGAAGGACCGCAAGCGGGTGCTACGGCGCTTCGCCGAGCTCATCCGCGCCGACCGGGCGCGGCTGGCGCTGCTCGAGACGCGCGACGTCGGCAAGCCGATCGTGAACTCGGTGGAAGTCGACGTCGCCAACTGCGCCGACTGCATCGAGTATTACGCCGAGTTCGCCGACAAGCTCTACGACGAGGTGGCGCCCACCGGCCCCAACGACCTGGCGCTGGTGCGGCGCGAGCCACTCGGGGTCGTCGCGGCCATCGTGCCGTGGAATTACCCGCTCATCATCAGCTGCTGGAAGCTCGGCCCGGCGCTGCTCACCGGGAACTCCGTGGTGCTCAAGCCCGCCGAGCAGTCACCGCTCAGCGGCATCCGCCTGGGCGAGCTCGCCTGCGAGGCCGGCGTGCCGCCCGGGGTGTTCAACGTGGTGCCGGGTTACGGCGAGGAAGCCGGCAAGGCGCTCGCCGTGCACCCGGACGTGGACCTCATCACCTTCACCGGCTCGACCGAGGTCGGGCGCCTCATGCTGCGCTATGCCGGCGAGTCGAACCTCAAGCGCGTGGCGCTCGAATGCGGCGGCAAGACCCCGCAGGTGGTATTCGCCGATGCCGACCTCGGGGCGGCGGCGAGCGGCATCGCCTGGGGCATCTATTACAACAGCGGCGAGACCTGCCACGCCGGCTCGCGTCTCATCGTGCACCAGTCGCGCAAGGACGAGCTCATCGAGGGCATCCGCCGCGTCGCCGCCACCATCACCCTCGGCCACCCGCTCGAGCCGACGACGCAGATGGGTGCCCTGATCGATGAGGGGCACATGAAACGTGTGCTCGGCTACATCGAGTCGGGCGTGAGCCAGGGCGCACGGCTTGCGCTCGGCGGCCACCGCGCGCTCGCCGAGACCGGCGGCTACTACGTGGAGGCGACCGTGCTCGACGGGGTGCGCAACGACATGAAGGTCGCGCGCGAGGAGATCTTCGGGCCGGTGCTCTCGGTCATGACCTTCGCCGAGGAGGCCGAGGCGGTGCGCCTGGCCAACGACACCCCCTACGGGCTGGCCGCTGCGGTGTGGACGCGCGACATCGAGGTGGCGCACCGCCTCGCCGGTTCGCTGCGCGGCGGCACGGTGTGGGTGAACGCCTTCGACCGCTCGACCATGGCCACGCCGTTTGGCGGCTTCAAGCTGTCCGGCTCCGGCCGCGACCGCTCGCCGCACGCCATCGACAAGTACTGTGACCTCAAGACCGTCTGGACAGCCTACAAATGAACGCCTCTCCGACCCCGATCCGGCCCGCGCCCGGTGCGCCACCGGACGCACTGCGCCGCCACGTCGCCGCGCTGCTGGCCCAGTACCGGCCCGGCTTCGCCCTCCCCGGCCCGTTCTTCAGTGACGAGACCCTCTATGCCGCGGAGCTCGAGTACATCTTCGGGCGGCACTGGCTGTTCGTCGCCTCCGAGCCGGAGATCCCGGAGGGCGGTGACTACCGCACCTACCAGATCGGCCCGTGGCCAATTTTCGTCCTGCGCCGCGACGACGGCTCGCTCGCCGCGTTCCACAACACCTGCCGCCACCGCGGCTCGCGCATCCTGCAGCAGCCGTCCGGAATTGCAGGGGCCACGCTGCAATGCCCCTACCACCGCTGGACCTACGATCTTGATGGCCGGGTGGTCGGCTGCGGTGACATGGACGAGTCGCCGGCGGCACAGCGCCCGCTGAAGCCGGTGCACGTGCGCGCGCTCGCCGGACTCATCTTCGTGTGCCTCGCGGACGAGCCGCCGGATGACTTCGAGGACATGGCCCGCCGCATGCAGCCGTATCTCGCCCCGCACGGCATCGCGCATGCCAAGATCGCCAGGCAGGTCGACATCATCGAGCACGGCAACTGGAAGATCACCATCGAGAACAACCGCGAGTGCTTCCACTGCGCCGGGCATCCGGAGCTCTTGTGCTCGCTGTTCCACTTCTTTGGCAAGATCGACGTCGAGCGCATGTCGGCCGCCGAGCGCGCCAACTACCAGCGCTATCAGCAGGCGTGCGCGACGCAGCAAGGCATCTGGAACGGCGCCCGGCTGCCGTGGCAGCGTATCGAGGAGCTGCACGGCCGGGCGACCGCGTTCCGCACCGAGCGCCTGGTGCTCGATGGCGCCGGCGAGTCGATGACCCCCGACACGCGCGTCGCCTCGCGCCGCCTGCTCGGCGCCCTCACCGAGCCGCGCCTCGGCACGCTGCACTTCCATACCCAGCCGAACGCCTGGTACCACTTCCTGTCCGACCATGCGCTCACCTTCGCGACCATTCCGCTGGAGCGCGGCCGCACGCTGGTGCGCAGCACCTGGCTCGTGCACGCCGATGCCGTGGAGGGCCGCGACTACGATCTCGACAACCTGACCAAGGTCTGGAACGCCACCAACGCCCAGGACGCGGCCTTCGTCGAGGAGACGCAGCGCGGGGTGCTCAGCCCCGCCTACGAGCCGGGGCCGATCGCCGCCAACGAGTACATGGTGCAGCTGTTCCACACCTGGTACGACGAGCGCCTGCGCGCCGGGCTCGCGCTCTGAGGTGCGGGTGCGAGACGCCTCAGACCAGTGGCTGGCCGCTCATGTCCAGGTGCAGCGCGTCGCCGCGGTACGGATGCGCGGCGCACACCGCCTCGTCGAGCTCGATGCCCAGGCCCGGCTCGGTGGGCGGGATCACGTAGCCGCCTTCCCAGCGGATCGGCTTCACGAGCACCTCGGCATGAAAGCCCTGCCAGCGCTCGATGCCCTCGAGGATGAGGAAGTTCGCGCTGCAGGTGGCGAGCTGGATGTTGGCCGCACCGACGACCGGGCCACAATACAGGTGCGGCGCGAGCTGTACGTGCTGCACCTCGGCGAGCGCGGCGATCTTCTTCGCTTCCAGGATGCCGCCGACCCGGCCGAGGTTCATCTGCAGGATGGCCGCGGCCTGGGCGCGCAGCACCCGCCCGAAGTCGTACTTGGTCGAGAGCCGCTCGCCGGTGGCGATCGGGATGCGCGTGGCGCGCGCCACCAGCGCCATCTCCTCGGGTGCATCCGGCGGTACCGGCTCCTCGAACCACAGTGGTTCGTACGGCTCGAGCCGCCGCGCCAGGCGGATGGCGCCCGCGGCCGTCATCTGCCCGTGCGTGCCGAACAGCAGGTCCGCCCGGTTGCCGACCGCCTCGCGCAGCAGCTGCATGAACCGCTCGCACAGCTCGAGCTGCGGCAGCGAGAGCTGCCGGCCGTCGAAGGCGGTGTAGGGACCGGCGGGGTCGAACTTGAGCGCCGTGAACCCCTGCGCCAGGTACTCCGCGGCGCGCTCGGCCGCGAGCACCGGGTCCTGGTAGACGTCGGTCGGGTCCCCGGGACGGGCGTAGATGTAGGTGTAGGTGCGCAGCCGCTCGTGCACGCGGCCGCCCAGCAGGTTGTAGACCGGCTGGCCGGCCTCCTTGCCGATGATGTCCCAGCAGGCCATCTCGAGCGCCGACAGCACCGCCATCAGCGTCACGTCGGCGTGCTGGGTGTAGCCGGCGGAGTACACGCGCCGCCAGATGCGCTCGATGTGATGCGGGTCCTCACCGGCGAGGTAGCGGCCGAACACGTCGACCAGCATGCGCGCCACCAGCTCGGGGTGGAACGGTGCGCAGTAGGCTTCCCCGACTCCCGACACGTTGCCGTCGGTGGTCAGCTTCACGAACACGAAGTAGCGCCCGCCGTAGCCGGGCGGCGGGTTGCCGACGACGAAGGTCTTGATGTCGGTGAGTTTCATCGCCGCGGCGATTATCCCAGATGATCGAGTACGACTACATCATCGTCGGCGCCGGCACGGCCGGCTGCGTGTTGGCCAACCGCCTGACGGCCGGCGGCCGGCACCGGGTGTTGTTGCTCGAGGCCGGCGGCTCCGACCGCTCCGCCTGGATCCGCGTGCCGATCGGCTACGGGCGCACTTTCAACGATGCGCGTTACAACTGGATGTACGAGGCGCAGCCCGATCCCGCGCTCGACAACCGCCGCGCCTTCTGGCCGCGCGGCAAGGTGCTCGGCGGCTCCGGCTCGATCAACGCCATGGTGTACGTGCGCGGCCAGCCGGGCGACTTCGACGACTGGCGCGCCGCGGGCAACCCGGGCTGGTCGTACGCCGACCTGCTGCCCTACTTCAGGAAGCTCGAGGATCATGCCTGGGGCGCCTCCGAGTACCACGGCGCCGGCGGCCCGGTGTACGTGGCCGACGTCTCGCAGAGCGTGCACAAGCTGTGCGCGAGCTTCCTGCGCGCCTGCTCCGAGCTCGGCATCGCGCAGACCCGCGACTTCAACGGTGCGGCCGCCGAGGGCGCCGGCCTGTGGCAGGTCACCATCCGGGACGGGGTGCGCGTGTCCGCCGCGCGCGCCTATCTGCACCCGGTGCGCGGCCGGCCGAACCTGGCCCTCGAGCTGCGCGCGCAGGCGACGCGCGTGGTGTTCACCGGCACGCGCGCCACCGCCGTCGAATACCGCCAGGGGAGCGAGCGGCGCGTGGCGCTGGCGCGCGGCGAGATCCTGCTGGCAGGCGGTGCGGTCAACTCGCCACAACTCCTGGAGCTGTCGGGCATCGGCGCGGCGCCGCGGCTGCGCGAGTTCGGCATCCCGGTGGTGCACGAGGCGCCCGCGGTCGGCGGCGGGCTGCAGGACCACGTCGGCGTGTCGTACTTCTACCGCGCGCGCGTGCGCACGCTCAACAACCAGCTGGCGCCGTGGTACGGCAAGCTCGCGGCGGCGCTGCGCTACGCGCTGACGCGCGGTGGGCCGCTCGCCATGAGCGTCAACCAGGCGGGCGCCTTCGTGCGCAGCCGCCCGGAACTGCAGCGCCCCAACCTGCACATCTACTTCAACCCGGCGAGTTACAGCACCACCACCATCGGCTCGCGGCGGCGGCTGCTCAATCCCGACCCCTACCCCGGCTTCCTCATGTCCTTTAACACCTGCCGCCCGACCAGCCGCGGCAGCATCCACATCCGCTCACCCGACCCGCTCGAGCCGCCGGCGATCGCGCCCAACTCACTCTCGACTCCCGCGGACGTGCAGGACGTGTTCGACGGCGCGCGGCTGCTGCGGCGCCTGGCCGCCACCAAGGCACTCGCCGCCGTCATCAAGGCGGAGCGCGAGCCCGGCGCGGCCGTGGTCAGCGACGGCCAGGTACTGGCGGACTTCCGCGCCCGCGCCGGCTCGGTGTTCCATGCCAGCGGCACCTGCGCCATGGGGCCGGATGCGCGCACCGCCGTGGTCGATGCGCGCCTGCGCGTGCACGGCGTCACGGGGCTGCGGGTCTGCGATGCTTCGGTGTTCCCCAACATCACCTCCGGCAATACGAACACGGCGACGCTGATGGTGGCGGAGAAAGCCGCCGACCTGATTCTCGACGACAGCGCCGGCGGCGCAGCGTAACCTCAACTCACCATGCAGGGCGGATTCGCATGAACGAAGCGCAGCCGGCGATCATCCCGGGGACGGAGTTCGAGGCCGAGCCACACTCCGCCTCGCTCGTGGGGCGCTGGTACGTGCTCATCATGATGTGCCTGGTGTACACGCTCAGCATCGCCGACCGCTACGTCGTCTCGACCGTGCTGGATCCGATCAAGCACGACCTGCACCTGACCAACTTCGGGGTCTCGGCACTCACGGGCATGGCGTTCGGGGTGTTCTACATCATCCTCGGCTTCCCGCTCTCCTGGCTCATCGACCGCTACAACCGGCGCAAGATCGTCGCCGTATGCCTGGTGCTGTGGTCGGCGATGACGGCGCTGTGCGGGCTGGCACGCACCTCCTTCGAGTTCTTCCTGGCGCGCGTCGGAGTCACGGTCGGCGAGGCCGGCGGCACTCCGGGTGCGAACTCGCTGCTGTCGGACTATTTTCCGGCCACGCGGCGTGCCATGGCGCTCACCGTGTTCTCCCTCGGTGCGCCGATCGGTGCCTACCTGGGCTACAACGTCGCCGGCGCCATCGCGGATCAGTACGGCTGGCGGGCCGTGTTCTACGTGCTCGGTATCCCGGGGGTGCTGGCCGGCCTGCTCGTCTGGCTCACGGTGCGCGAGCCCAAGCGCGGCTGCCTCGACAGCGGCAGCGACGGCGGACTCGCGCCCTCAGTGAAGGCCACGCTCCGCTTTATGTGGCGGCAGCGCTCCGCCGTGCACACCATGATGGGCACTGCGGTGTGCGCCCTGTGGGGCTGGGGCCTGATGTTCTGGACGCCGACGTTCCTGCAGCGGACCTATCACCTGAGCGTCGGGCAGGCCGCGGACGTCACCCAGAACATGCACCTGTGGGGCGGGGGTCTCGCCACCGTGGCCACCGGCTGGCTCATGGCGCGCAGCACCATGACCGACGCGCGTCGCATCGTCTGGCTGCTCGCCGCCGGCATCGGCATCGCGACGGTCGCCTCGGGAGTGGTGTACTACACGCGCGATCTCACGGTGGCGCGCGTGGCGCTGTGGATTTACATCCCGGCGATCTACTTCTACATCGGCCCGGGCTTCGGCCTGCTCAACAATCTGGCGCCCTGCCGCATGCGGGCGATGTTCTGCGCCATGGTCCTGTTCCTCGCCAACCTCGGCAATCTCGTCATCACGCCCAACGTAATCGGCGCGCTGGCGGACTGGTTCCTGCGCTGGTACCCATCGGAGGCGGACTCGCTGCGTCTGGCGATGCTGTGCATCGTGCCGACGGGACTATGGGCCGCGGCGCACCTCTACCTCGCCGCGCGCGACATCGCCGAAGACCAGCAGCGCGCCCGCGCCTTCCCGTTCTAGAGCCCGCCGCTCTCGCTCAGGGCTGCGGCGAGCCCGGCGCCGGCTTCGGCGTCGGGGGCGGACGGTCCGCTCCCGGTCGCCAGTTGCCAGGCGTGCCCGGCCGGCCGTTGTTCGGCGGCTGACCGATGCCGGGCGGCTTGCCGCCCGGCGGCCGGCCATCACCGGGAGGCCGTCCGTTGCCCGGTGGCCGCAGCGGCGGGCGGCCGGCGTCGGGTGGTCGGTACGGCGGACGGTTGCCCGGCGGGCGCGGACGCGGCGGCCGTACCACCGGCGGACGCGGCGGAAGAATGGGCGGGCGCATATTCGGTGGCGGCGGTGGGCGCCCGTGCGGGTAGCGGTTCCAGTAGTTGTAGTAATACGGCCGGCGGGAGTACCAGGGCCGGCCGCGGTACCAGCGGTCCCAGTAGGTCCCGAAGGTGAAGGCCACGATCGGCAGGCCCAGAACCACGCCACTATCGGCGACGATGACCGGCCCGCTGGGCGCGCCCATCTGCAGGTAGGCCGCGTCTACCCAGCCGCGGTCCGGACCCAACTGCACGTCGCACCAGCCGTAGTTCTCCTCGCAGCCGAACACCTCCACCGCCGCACCGGCAGGCATCGTCGACACCAGCGGATACTCGATGCTGGGGCCGGCGCGCAGGTTCACGGTGGCCATGACGTTGGCGGTGTAGGCCAGCGCGCCCGGTGCCCAGGCGGCGGCGATGACGAGTGCGCCTGCCGCGTGCAGCAGGCGCAGGGCGCGCGGGTTCTGGTTCATGCCTCTCCCGTTTCCCGGCTCGGGTGCCGGGACGGCGCGCATCAGCGCACCACGGTCGATTCTATGCGCTCACTGGGCGACCGCGGGCTTGGCCGTGGGCTGGTCAGGGACCAGCACGTCGGCGCTGAGCGAGGTACCGCCGATCGAGAGCTGCTTGGGCACGCAGGTGGAGTGATATTGGACGTCGCGCGTGGCAAAGAGCGGCAGGATCTTCTGCTTCACCTGCTCGACGAGTTCGCAGTCCCCCGCCTGCCGGACCGCATCGCCCGGGCCGGGCAGCTGCACGCGCTTCCAGTGCGCGGCGACGACGCTGCTGTCGGTGGCGTCACCCGCCGGCTGCAGCACGTTGATCTTGATGTTGACGCCCGGGAATCTGGTCGGCCGCCCCAGGTCCGTGCACGGCCCCTCGCTCACCTGCAGGTCGTCGCGTGCACCGAAGTCAGTGAGGATGACACGGATCTTGTCGCGCAGACCGTCGCAGGAGTAGTGCGAGGTGAAGCCCATGTACACGAAGCGCAGCTCCTTCGCCGTCCACACCGCGGGAACGCCGGCGGAGCCCTCCGCCTGCGTGTCAGCCCACGCCGTCGCACCCATGACGGTCGTGAGCCCCGCCAGAGCGAGCGCTGCCAGGATACGACGCCAGCTGAGTGACTCCATAACGCCTCCATTGCGCACAACGCGCCCCTACCTCATTCGACCCGGACCGCCGGCCGCCGTTCCGGCGTCCGCCGGACCGGGAACAGCCGCACGCCAACACGGCGCCGCGAACGCCGCGATGCGGGTCACGTCGCATTTTCCCACTACGTACTGCAAAGCGCATCGGCGCGATCAAAGTTGACGCGGCGGACGGCACGGAACGGCAACCGGTGATGTTGCCGCGGTCGAAGGCTCGGGCTTCAGGCGCGTGGTTCGGCGAGCAGCTGCACCCAGTAAAGGCCGTGGCGCACGCTGCGACCGGACGCCGAGGCGATGCCCATCTGCGCAAAACGCGGATCCATGATGTTCTCGCAGTGATCGGGGCTGTCGAGCCAGCCCTGGACCGCCTCCTCGATCGAATTAGGGCCGTACGCAATGTTCTCGCCGACCAGGCTCTCGCGATAGCCGCTCGCCCGTACCCGGTCGGCAGGCGACTGGCCGGTGAGATCCTGGTGCTCGAAATAGTTGTGCGCGGCCATGTCGGCGGCGTGTCCGAGCGCCACTCCATCGAGCGTCGGCGACAATGTCATCGGAGGCGCCGGTGCGAACTCGTGTCGCCCGCAGCGCGCACCGCGGGCACGGGCCTCGTTGATGAGCTCGAGTGCACGCGCGGCGAGCAGCCGTGCCGAGTGACCTGCCGCTGCAGGCGGCAACGCTAGCGGGGCGCGCGGCGGTGCCGCAGCGCGCGCCGGCGTCTCGACGACGCCGGCCAGCACCAGCCAGTAGTCCTCGCCGCGGTGGTAGACACCAATCTCGCGCAGCGACTGGGTACTCAGGACGCGGCACTCCGAGCGCCGCAGCACCTCAAGGAGCGTGGCGTCAGGGCTGATGACGTGCACGCCTTCGGGCGGGTCGCCGTAGCCGTTGTGCGCGGCCGCCGTGGCGAGCGTCCTCCCATGCGCCCACTCCGCCGCGGTGCGCTCAAGCGCCGCACTGCGGCGCAGCGGCTGCGCCAGCGGCACGATGCCGCCGCAGCCACCGGCGCGCAGCGTCTGCACCGCCGCCAGCGCATCCGCACGCGCCGCACCGGTCAGCGTCACGGATGCCATTAATAAGAGGAGGCTCCAGAGAATCGGGTGATGCAGACGCGAGACGGCCGTGCGCATGCCGGATCAAACGCGCGGCTGCGCGGGCGGATGACCGCCGCCACGGGCGACATCACATAATCTCGCGGGCCCTCAGCAGGAGTGCCGCCAGCTCGGTGCCGGTCCCCGGGTGCTCCGGGCACCGGCCGACCGAGCGCCGCCGGGTCCTGCGCGCTGAAGAACACGCCGCCATCCCGCGGTTACCTTTTCCACGCGTACCTCCCAAGGAGAGCGTAACGCAGGGAGGGACGTGGCGTACCGCGGACGCCTTCTCAGGCGCGCAAGCCCCGGCGGCCCCGGATTTCCTCAAGGTTTCGGGTCGGCCTCCGCACGCGCGAGCGAGGCTTTGCCCCGGGCGATCTGGTAGCGAGCATCCGCCTCCTCGCGACAGGACTTCTGCGGCGTGCCGCCCAGGCCCTCGCAGTGCGCGAGCGCAATGCGATGCTCACCCTCGGCCTCCGTGTCCGCGATCTTCTGTTCCTGCACGGCAGTCTCGTGCGCGAGCTCGCGCGCGTCCGCGTTGCTGCGGCCCGCCACGTCAGCCTCCCGGCGCTCGGCGATGCGTAGCGCACGCTCCTTGGCCTCGGCGGAATTCTGCTCGGCCGCAGTCGTGTCCTTGGCCACGTCCGTCGGGCTCTTGGCGTCATCGCACGCCGCGAGCACTCCGGCCGCCGTGGCCAGGATCAGCACCTTGACCAGTGGAGTCCGCATGCCGCCGTTTCCTGCCCGCGGCGCGTCGCTAGACGCGGCTGCGGCTCATCAGGAACGTGACGAGCGCACCGATCAGGAACACGATGAAGAGAATCTTGGCGATACCCGCCGCGCCGGCGGCGATGCCACCGAAACCGAAGACCGCCGCGATAATCGCGATGATGAAGAACACCACTGCGTAGTGAAGCATGGCCTACCTCCTGACTCTTGATCCATCGGTGCCAACCTAACATCTGACACCTAACATCGGCCTAACCTCGGCCTGCGCGTACTGTCCTCCCAAAGGCGTCCGTTTGGCGACGGCTGCGGGGCGCATCCGTCAGTCAGAAACGGCCTACAGGAGCCGTTGCAGGCCCCCCCAAGCCCGGAGTCGGCGCCCAGCCAACGGCGGCAAGGCCCGCAGCCAGGGCCTCGAGGCGACCTTGGGTCCAACGCCGGCAGACGGGCTCAAATTCGCGCTCACCGGGGCTTACGTCGACGCCTACCTCACCGAGAACGCGCCCGCGGCCGGAGCAAACGACGGCGACCGCCTGCCCTACGCGCCCAAGTGGAGCGGTTCGCTGGATGGCTCGTATACCTGGCGCATCTTCCGCGACGTCAACGTGTCTGCCCGCGCTACATGGAGCTGCATCGGCTCGCGTACGAGCGAAATTCTCGGCGACCACCGAGGTGGTCGGCGGCGCAGTCGTCGCGATACCCAATCCGCGCGCCGAGCTGCCGAGCTACGACACTGTGAACCTGCTCGGGCTGGATAACCCCACTGGATGTTCTGCGCCAGGAATTCGGTCATGGTGAGGCCGAGCCTGGAGGTGAACCGGTGCAGCTTGTCGTAGGTCAGCGAGAGCTTGTCCTGTTCGACCTTGGCCAGCGTCGACAGCGGGATGCCGACCTTGTCTCTCATCTGCCACAGCGTCCACCCCTTCTGGCGCCGCAGTCCACGGATCAGGCTCCCCAGCGTATTGTTTTTTTGCTCATTTCTTCTCGACTCCCCCGCGGGGATGCTCGCGGGTGCTTGCGCGTCGCCACAATCTCCCCTCGCCCGAGCCGCGGCCGTAAAGGCCTCTCTGATCATAAAGTCCCACGCCACTGTCTACTGGAAGAGCACGGATTCTCCTGAAAGGATGGCGTAGAAAACCGTGTCGCGCGCTCCTGCCGGCTGTCCCGCGGTGCTTTGCAATCCCTCCTTTTCGGTACGTCGCCCGCCTCCCGATGCGCGCCGCGCGCTGCCTCGGCCGGGGGCTGTGCCGTCGCTCGCCACTCGATAGTCTTATGTCCAAAGGCTGGGTCGCCGGAGGTGTGTCATGCAATTCATTCTAATAGATGTGGCAGCGACCCTCGCCGTGCTCGTTGGCTACCGTGCCTTCCTCGCCTTCGAGCGGCGCCGCTCGCAGCTCATCACCCTGAGCCGGCGCGCGCGCCGCCGCGACGCGCGCGTGGCCTGAGGAGCCGATGCACCGGGCCGGTGCGCGCGCAGGTCGCCGCGCACCGCCGCGAAGCACCGCGACGGGCCCCAGGCGCTCGAGAGCGCGGCGCGGGGCCGGTACAGATCTTGCTTTGATCGTTCGTGCCGGCGTCGAGCCGGTCCGGTCCGGCCCCGGGTCCGCAAGGAAGTGGATCCGGGCGGGCCGGAACTTTAATTTTCTCAGAGAGGATGTTTGCACCATGAAGCTGACAGTCAATCGGGTCGCTGCCGCGCTCGTCGCCTCGCTGCTCGCCCCAACACTCGCCGCCGCGGCCGATGCCGCACCGCGCGCGGCGCGTGTCACCCAGGAGCCGCTGGTGATGCGTCTCAGCAAGGATGAATTCCGCATCGCCTTCGGGATCGAGGCGCCCCGCTGCGCGCTGCGCGGCTGCAGCGGACAGATCCACTACCGCATCGCCTGGCGCACCGAGGACGGCACCCAGGTCGCGGAGACCCGGCGCGTGAGCTACAGCGTGCCCGCCCACTACGGGCGCACCATGATCGTCGACCGGCAGTACCTCGATACCGCCGAGGGCGCGCACACCACCGAGGTGGTCGGGGTCACGGTCAAGCGCATTACCTGCGAGGACGGTGCCGGGACGCGCCTCTAATCCCCGGCCGCGCTCGCCGCAGCGCGCTGGCGCCAGGTGCTCGGCGCCGCACCTGCGGCCTTCTTGAAGGCGCGGCTGAATGCCGCTTCTGACTCGTAGCCCACACGGTTGGCGATCACCGCCACCTGGTCGGTACCGCCGCGCAGCTGCTGCGCGGCGAGCTGCATGCGCCAGTTGGCGAGGTACTGCATCGCCGGCTGGCCGACAAACTGCGTGAAGCGCTCGGCGAGGGCCGAGCGCGACAACCCCACGCGCTGCGCCAGCGACTCGATGGTCCAGCCCTGCGCCGGATCGCGGTGCAGGGCGGCGAGCGCGCGCCCGACGTACGGGTCGCGCAGCCCCGCGAGCCAGCCGCTTTGGTCGGGCGGCAGCCCCTCGAGATAGCGCCGCACCACGTCGACGAACATGAGCTCGCTCAGGTGTCCGAGCACGGTCTGGCCCCCCGGCCGCGGCTGCTGCGACTCGGCCAGCGCGATGTGTACATAGGTCGCGAGCGGACCGCCCTGCTCCGCATTGACGCGGATGAGCCGCGGCAGCGCCGCGAGCAGCGGGTTGTAGGGGCGGCGATCACAGCCGAGGAAGCCGCACACGATCTCGGTCGCCTCGTGGCGCGGATCGCCCATGGTGACGCGCACCGGCAGCTGCCGGTCGGCCGGCGGTCGATACAGGCTTATGTCGGGCTGGCTGTGCAGGCCCGGCGCGCTCGCGAGCGTATGCGCATCACCGTGCGGCAGCACGATGATGTCGCCGGCAGCAAGCTGCAGCGAGTCCTCGCCGGGGACTGCGATCCATGCCGCGCCGCGCACCACCAGGTGGTAGAGCATGAGGTGGTCGGAGCCGGGAAACATCGTGCGGACGATCGAACCCCCGGCGGGGGTCTCGGCCACCCACGGCGCGGCGGCTCGCAGGTTGAAGAAAATCGCGCCGCTGAGGCGGATCGAGCGCAGCACGTCGGACAGGATATCCACGCGAGCCTCCGCGGACGCTGGAGCATGGGCGCCGGACTGACAGTCATTCAGCGACCCGCGCCCGCTCGCTAGAGTGCTGACGTGTCACAGCGAAACCATCTTACAAGGAGAACTGCCCTTGAGTAACGACATCCGGCACAGCGCCCAGTGTTTCTGCGGCGAGGTGCGCTTCGAGGTCACAGGCGCGCCGGTCGCCATGGGCTACTGCCACTGCGACTCGTGTCGCCACTGGGCCGCCGCCCCGGTCAACGCCTTCACGCTGTGGAAGCCCGAGGCGGTCCGCGTCACTCACGGCAGTGACTTGGTCGGCACCTTCAACAGGACGGCCAAGAGCTACCGCAAGTGGTGCAAGAAGTGCGGCGGCCACATCTATACCCAGCACCCGGGCTGGGGCGTCGTCGATGTGTACGCCGCGCTGCTGCCGCGGCTGTCCTTCGAGGCGGGCCTGCACGTGAACTACGCGGAGAGCGTGCTGCGCATCGCCGATGGCAAGCCGAAGTTCCGGGACATGCCCAAGGAGATGGGTGGCTCGGGCGAGCTGCTGCCCGAGTGAGCGGCGCCGCCTCCGGCGCCGCAGCGCGGCCACTCAGTGGCCGGCGCCCGGTCCGGGCCCCGGCGAGGTGTTGGTGAAGTGCGCCGCCGGGGGCGCGTAACGCGAGCCGAGCAGCGCCTCGAACTGGCTCTCCGAGATGCAGGTCGCCGCCATGTGCGAGCCGGTGGGCTGCATCGACGGGCAGAAGGTGGTGCGCTCGCCGTTGACGACCACCTTGTAGCCGGCCTGCTGGGCTGCGGTGAGATTGGCGGCGTGCTGCTCGGGCGTGCGCGGCACCTTGGGCGCCGTGGCCGCACAGGCAATGAGGCTCAGCGACAGGATCAATAACATGGTCACTCGCACGACGGCTCCCCCGGGATAAATTACCTTGCCGTCACACTATGACCTCGGCATTGCCGCGGGCGCAAGATCCAAAACGGCCGGTCGCCCCCGCTGGTCGCGGCCGGCGCTCGACTGGCCGTACCGCAGCGGCAGCGGTCACGCGCGCCAGGTGCCCCGGCTGCCTCTGTCGCACGAGCGGCGCGCGCAGCGCTCACGGGTCACGACCGCGACCTGCGTCACGCGGTTGGCGGCTGAGAGAAAAGGCCCCGCCAGTCCCGCCATGTCGGAGATCTCAAGCGTGCGCGCAAATATGCCCAGCGCGCGCGAGTGCTGGGACTGGCCCGCGCGCTCCTCGATCAGTCGCCACGCCAGGCCGCGGCGTGCGCAGTCGGTGCGGCATCGGCGCGCTTCGGCATCACGGCGGTCATGGTCGGCAAGCGCATCCGCGCCCTGCAACAGCGGCTGGGCGCAAAGCTGCTGACGCGTACCACGCGCCGCCAGAGCCTCACCGAGATCGGCCGACAGTACTACCCGCTGCTGCCAGATCCTCGAGGATCTGCAGCGCG
>JANWKR010000076.1 GCA_025451275.1 Steroidobacteraceae bacterium | reverse complement strand
TCACGCCGTACAGCAGCGGCAGCCACAGCGCGCGCGGCAGGTCGACGACGCGCCGGTCGGCGAGAAAGCGCGCCAGGAAGGCGCGCACCGCGCGTGCGTCCGCCGCCTGCGGCGTGCCGGAATTGATCAGCAGGATGCCGATGCGCTCGGGGGCCATGTCTCACGATACCGCAGTCGTGGCGCGGGAGGCCACGGCGGCGCCCCTCAGCCGATACCCACGCACAGGTACTTGAGCTCGGTGTAATCGAGGATGCCGTACTTCGAGCCCTCGCGGCCGATGCCCGACTCCTTGATGCCGCCGAATGGCGCCACCTCGGTCGAGATCAGGCCGGTGTTCAGCCCCACGATTCCGTATTCGAGCGCCTCGGCGACGCGCCAGGAGCGTGCCAGGTCGCGGGTATAGAAGTAGGCCGCCAGGCCGAATTCGGTGTCGTTGGCCATGGCGATCGCCTGCGCCTCGGTCTCGAAGCGGAACAGCGGCGCCACCGGCCCGAAGGTCTCTTCGCGCGCCATCAGCATGGCGGGGGTGGCCTCGGTGATGATGGTGGGCTCGTAGAACGTGCCGCCGAGCACGTGGCGCTTGCCGCCGAGCGCCACGCGTGCGCCCTTGGCGACCGCGTCCGCGATGTGCTCCTCGACCTTGGCGAGCGCCTTGGCATCGATGAGCGGGCCCTGCTCGGTCGGACCCTTGAGGCCATCCCCGACCCGCAGCTGTGACACCGCCAGGACCAGCTTCTTGGTGAAGGTCTCGTAGACCCCGGCCTGCACCAGCAGGCGGTTGGCGCACACGCAGGTCTGGCCGGTGTTGCGGTACTTGCTGGCGAGGGCACCGGCCACGGCCGCATCGAGGTCGGCATCGTCGAACACGATGAATGGCGCATTGCCCCCGAGCTCCATGGTCAGCTTCTTCACCGTGCCGGCGCACTGCGCCATGAGCTTCTTGCCGATGGCGGTCGAGCCGGTGAACGTGATCTTGCGCACCAGCGCACTGGAGGTGAGTTCGCCGCCGATGACGGCGGCATCGCCGGTAATCACGTTCAGCACTCCCGGCGGCACGCCGGCGCGCTGCGCCAGCGCCGCCGCGGCCAGCGCCGAGTAGGGCGTCTGGCTCGCCGGCTTGCAGATGAAGGTGCAGCCGGCCGCCAGCGCCGGGCCCGCCTTGCGCGTGATCATGGCCAGCGGGAAGTTCCACGGCGTGATGGCCGCCACCACGCCGACCGGCTGGCGCAGCACCACCAGGCGCTTGTCGGCCTGGTGCCCCGGGATGACGTCGCCGTAGACGCGCTTGCCTTCCTCGGCGAACCACTCGATGAACGAGGCGGCGTAGGCGATCTCGCCCCGCGACTCGGCGAGCGGCTTGCCCTGCTCGGCGGTCATGAGCGTCGCGAGGTCTTCCTGGTTCGCCATCAGCAGCTCGTACCAGCGCCTGAGGATGACGGCGCGCTCCTTGGCGGTGAGCGCCGCCCACGCCGGGAAGGCCCGGGCTGCCGCCTCGGTCGCACGCCGCGTTTCGGCCACGCCGAGGCTGGGCACGGTGCCGAGGGTTTCGCCGCTGGCGGGGTTGCGCACCGCGTGCGTGGCGCCGCTGGCGGCGTCCACCCATTCGCCGCCGATCAGGCAGCGCGTGCGCAGCAGGTCCGGATCGCGCAGTTTCATGCCGGGAGCACTCCTATGCCTCTTCGTCCCCGTCCGCCTGCGCCACCGCGGGCGCCGCGTCGCCGCGCAGGTAGCGCGCACAGAACTCGAGCGTGCGGCGGCGCGCCAGCGCTGCGGCCTGCGGGTCGTAGCTGCCGCGCTCGTCGCAGTTGAAGCCGTGACCGGCGCCCTCGTACACGTACACCGGGGCCTGCGGGTAGGCGGCGCGGACTGCGTCCACGTCGCTGAGCGGGATGCTCTTGTCCACGGAGCCGTAGTGGTACAGGACCGGGCAGCGCGGCTTCTGCGTCAGGTACGCGCCGACCCTGCCGTAGTACACCACCGCGCAGGCGACCTGCAGCTGGCAGGCGGCCAGATAGGACATGCTGCCGCCGTAGCAGTAGCCGATGCTGCCGGTGCGGCCGGAGTTGCGCACCACCGCAAGCGCCGCGGCCAGATCCTTGAGCGTGTTCTCCGGCTGCAGCTGCGCGCGGTAACCGGCGCCTTCCTGCATCGCCTCCGGGGTGTAGCCGAGCTCGATGCCGCGGCGGACGCGGTCGAACAGCGCCGGCGCGATCGCGGTGTAGCCGTCGGCGGCATAGCCGTCGGTGACCGCGCGAATGTGGGAGTTGACGCCGAAGATCTCCTGGATGATCAGCAACGCGCCGCGCGGCTTGCCCGGCGGTGCCGCCAGGTAGGCCTGGAACTCGTGCCCGTCGCGGGCCATGAGGGTGGTGAATTCGCCCAAGATTTGCCGCCGATGGCTTAGCTTGATCGCCCGTGGCATTCTAACGCGCCGCGCGTTCGGAGGGTCTCATGCTCGTCGGGTCGGCAGTCAGGCGCGTCGCGATCATCGGCAGCGTGCGTATTCCATTCGCCCGTTCCTACTCCGCTTACGCCAGCGTCGGCAACCAGGACATGCTCACGGCCGCGCTGCGCGGCCTGGTGGAGCGCTACCGGCTGCAGGGCGAGCGGCTGGGCGACGTGGCCGCCGGCGCGGTCATCAAGCACTCCAAGGACTACAACCTGGTGCGCGAGAGCGTGCTCTCCAGCGGGCTCGATCCCCACACCCCGGGGCTCGACATGCAGCGCGCCTGCGGTACCAGCCTCGAGGCGGCCGTCGACATCGGCAACAAGATCGCGCTCGGCCAGATCGAGGCGGGCATCGCCGGCGGCGTGGACTCCATCAGCGACGCGCCGATCGTCTACCCGCGCTCCTACCAGCAGCTGCTGCTGGCGAGCTTCCGCGGGCGCAGTGCCTGGCAGCGCCTGTCGCCCTGGCTGCGGCTGCGGCCGCGCCACTTCCGGCCGGTGCTGCCGGCGGTGGTCGAGCCGCGCACCGGGCTGTCGATGGGTCAGAGCACCGAGCTCATGGCCAAGCGCTGGCAGGTGACGCGCGCCGAGCAGGACCAGCTGGCCTACGAGAGCCATGTGAAGGCGGCGGCCGCCTGGCAGGAGGGCTTCAACGCCGACCTAGTGATCGACTACCTGGGGCTGAAGTCGGACAACAACGTCCGCGCCGATACCAGCGTGGAGAAGCTGGGCAAGCTGCGGCCGAGCTTCGCCGCCGACGGCACGCTCACCGCCGGCAACAGCACGCCGCTCACCGACGGGGCCAGCGCGGTACTGCTGGCGACGCCCGAGTGGGCCGCGCAGCGCAAGCTGCCGGTGCTCGCCTATCTCAGCTACGGCAAGGTCTGGGCGGTCGACTTCGCCAGCGGCCGCGAGGGACTGCTGATGGCGCCCGCCTATGCGGTGCCGGCGATGCTGAAAGACGCCGGCATCACGCTGCAGGACTTCGACTACTACGAGATCCACGAGGCATTCGCGGCGCAGGTGCTGTGCACGCTCAAGGCCTGGGAGTCGGCGGCCTGGTGCAGCGAGGCGCTGGGACTGACCGCGCCGGTCGGCAGCATCGATCGCCGCCGCCTCAACGTGAAGGGCGGCAGCGTCGCCATCGGGCATCCGTTCGCCGCTACCGGCACCCGCATCCTCGGCGCGCTCGCCAAGCTGCTGGCCGCGGACGCCGGCGCCAAGCGCGGACTGATTTCGGTGTGCACGGCCGGCGGCATGGGCGTGACCGCCATCGTGGAGCGCTGACCGAGCACGTCTTTCCTGGGAGGCACACGACGATGAGATCCAACATGATGCGTGCCGCACTCGCCGTCGCCGCGCTGACCCTGACTTTTGCTGCGCGCGCCGATTTTCAGGCGGCGATGGGTGAATACAACGCCGGCCACTACGACGTCGCGCACGCGCAGTTCCTGGCGCTGGCCGAGCTCGGCGACTGCTCCTCGCAGTTCAACCTGGGCGCGATGGCGCTCAAGGGGCAGGGCGGACCGAAGGACACCGGCAGCGGCGTCGGCTGGCTGCAGGCCGCGGCCGGCAACGGCTGCGAGAGCCTGGTCGGCGGCAAGCTGCCGGGGCTGACTGCGAGGCTGAGTCCTGACGAGGTGCGCGCCGCGGCCGCCATCGTGGCGCGCTACGGTCACGCGGCGCTGCAGGCGCGGGGGGTGGTGAATCCTGAGCTGTCCTGCAGCGGCATGCAGCCGGCGCAGGTACTGCAGGCGCCGGGGCCGGACGATCCGCGCCCACCCGGCGCGCGCGGCCAGAGCGCCATCGTGATCACCGCGCTGACCATCGGCACGGACGGCCGGGCCCGCGACCCGGAGGTGCTGCTCGCCGTGCCCGACGGCGCCCTCGCCGCCGCGGCCGTCGAAGCGTGGCTCAACTCACGCTTCGCACCCGCGCAGCGCGACGGACACGCCGTCGAGTCGCGCCTGCAGGCGAAGCTGCTGTTCACCGCCGGCGACAGCAGCGCCCTGGCCGGCAGCGACGTCTTCCGCCGTGCGCGTCCGGCCGCCGACAGCGGCGACCCGGCCGCCGGCTACCTGGTGGGACTCACCGCCACCGTCGATACGTCGCTCGGCATCTCCTCGGCACGCGCCGGGCAGCTGCTGTTGGCCTCGGCGCGCGACGGTTACCCGCAGTCGCAGTACTGGGTCGGCAGCCAGCTGCACTATGCGACCGCCTGCGAAGGACGCTCCGACGGAGTGGTGTGGCTGCGGCACGCGGCCGACGGCGGCAGCGCCTCGGCCCAGGTGCTACGCGCCGAGGAGCTGCTCAGGTCGGGTGCCGCCGGTGCCGCGGAGGCGCGCTCGCTGCTGACGGCGGCGGCCGCCTCCGACAGCTTCTACGTGCGCAAGCACGTGGTGGCATTGCTGGCCGCCTCGCCCGTGGAGGCGGTCCGCGATCCGGCTACGGCACGCCAGGTCGCACAGCGGCTCGTGAACGATCCGATCCAGTCCGATCCGCAGATGTTCGAGGCGGTGGCCGCGGCCGATGCGGCGAACGCGGACTTCGAGGGCGCCCGCTCGCAGCAGCGGCAGGCGATCCACAAAGCGCAGCTGCTGTCGTGGAGCACCGAGCGCATGACCGAGCGGCTCGCCG
>JANWKR010000075.1 GCA_025451275.1 Steroidobacteraceae bacterium | reverse complement strand
TTCTTGGTGCACACCGCCTTCACCTGCGCCGCCCCTTCCGCGCCTTCGGGGCCGAGCACGGTGCCCTCGAGGTCCGGAGCGTGGGTGGCGTAGACGTGCAGCGGGATGCGGTACTGGCGCGCCGGCAGGATGCAGCGCGGGTGCAGCACCTTGGCACCCGAGGTGGCGATCTCCTGCGCCTCGTCGTAGTGCAGCGCCCGCAGCAGCCGCGCGGTCGGGGTGGCGCGCGGGTCGGCGCTGAACATTCCCGGCACGTCGGTCCAGATCTCCAGGCGCTGCGCGCGCAGTTTGGCCGCCAGGTACGCCGCCGAGGTGTCCGAGCCGCCGCGCCCGAGCAGCACCGTGTTGCCCTCCTCGTCGCTGGCGATGAAACCCTGGGTGACCACCAGCTCCAGTCCCTCGAGCTGCGCATCGAGCGCGCCATCCGGTGCGAAGCTGCACACCGCCGACAGCAGGCTCGGGCGCACCGCCCCGGCCTGGCGCTCGGCGTGCAGCATGGTGCGCGCATCGCGCCACGCGGGCCTGAGCCCGCAGCGGGCGAGGAAGCCGGTGCCGAGGTGCGTCGCCATCAGCTCGCCGCTCGCCATGACGCGCGCGCGGGTGCGCTCGCTGACGTCGCGCACCAGCGCCACCCCGGCGGCGATCTCGCGCACCTCCGCGAGCAGCCGCTCGACCTCCTCCCCGAGCGGCACGCCGAGCTCGGCGGCGAGCTGCCGGTGCCGCTCCTCGATGATGTGCAGCTCCGCCTCGTGGGCGTGACCGACCGCGGCATCCAGCAGCCGCTCGAGCCGGTCGGTGATGCCGCTGAGCGCCGAGTGCACGATGAGCACGCGCGCACCGCGGCCGCGCCGCTCGGCGACGATGCGGGCGATGTTGTTCCAGTTGCTTAAGGTGGAGACGCTGGATCCGCCGAACTTCAGGACGATCCAGCTCGCAGGCGAGGTCACTTCAGGAGCACTCCGGGCGCGCCCGGCGCGCCGGCGGCGCATTCATTGCGTCCGCGTTCCCTTGAGGAGCGTATACGTGCGGGGGTTCTAAAGCTCGTCGTCGAAATCCTTGAGGTCCTTCTCGAGCTTGCGGTCGGCGAGCACTTCCTCGAGCCGGCTCCACGCCGCCTTGCCGCGCTTGCCCTGCGTCCGCACGCGCTTGTCGACACGGTCGAGCAGCCGGTCGTAGTCGGTGCCATCTTCCGTGGCACCGGTCAGAAACTCTTCGTCGAGGTCGAAGCTCTCGTTGTCTCGTTCCGACATCTGGCGCGCAATTCTTGAATTAATTCAATAAGTAAGGTGCCAGGGGCGCACTGGCAAGGCAGCGAACTATAGCGGATTCGCGCTGCCGATCAAATTTGAGCGGCGGGAGTGCTTTTCAATCCCCGGACGAGCGTGAGCAGAGGCGCTGCAGCTGCGGGTCCGTTCCCCATTCGCGGCCCGTTCCGGGGCGCTCAGTCGGTCCGGTCGCGCACCACCACCGGGGCGCCGCGGCTGAGCCCCAGACCCTCCGCGGCACTGTCCTCGGCGCGGGCGATCTCGATGACGCCGAAGGAGTTCACCAGCGCCAGGTACTCCCCGGGGCGGCTGTCGCCATAGGTGCGCAGCAGCGGAAACGAGTGGTTGCCGGCGTGCACCAGCGGCAGGCGGAAGCGCTCGACCAGCGGCCCGTCGATGTTGGTGATCAGGTTGCCGAAGTGATCGATGGTGATGACGACGCCGGCGACGCTGCGCGGCTCGACCGTGGGGTCATCGACCCAGGACGGCACCAGGGTCGTCACGGTCTCGCCGAGGTCCTGCGGCCGGCAGCGCCCGGCGGCGAGCTCGGCGGCGATGGGGGCGAAGATGTCGCGGCCGTGGAAGGTGGCGCTCGGGCGCTGCACCCCGATGCGGGCGAGCTGCGGGCTGCCGACGCGCACGATGTGGACATCGCCGGCGCGCGCCACCACCGGCGCCAGCAGGCCGTTGTCGGGCGCGACGAAGTAATGCCCGCCGGCGGACACCACGACGATGCTGCGCGCGGTGCCGACGCCCGGGTCGACCACGGCCAGGTGCACCGTGCCGCCCGGGAAGTAGCCGAACGCACGCGCCAGCCAGAACCCCGCCTCCGCCGGCCAGTGCACCAGGATCTCGTGGGTCAGGTCCACGATGTGCGCCGTCGGCAGGCGCGCGAGGATGCAGCCCTTCATGACCCCGACGAACGGGCCCTGGTGGCCGAAGTCGGTGGTGATGGTGATGACGCCCGACGGCGCCGCCAGGCCCATGCAGTGCGCGCCGCTAGCCGCGCGCGCCGCGGCCGAGGGCCGCGTTGCCGCCCTCGGCACAGGTGCGGCAGCGGTCGGTACAGGGCACGGCCGCCAGGCGCTCGGGCTCGATGCCCTCGCCGCACACCGCGCAGGTGGCGTAGCGGCCCGAGGCCAGGCGGCGCAGCGCCGCCTCCACCTGCTGCAGCTCCGCCTGCGCGGAGCTCGAGATCGCCCCCAGCACGTCGTCGTGCTCGCGCTGCGTCACCTGCTCGGCGAAGTCCGCCGAGAGCGGATCGGCCTCGTGGCGCGCCTCGGCGCTGGCATCGCTGGCGCGCTGCCGCAGCTCATCCCGGCGTTTGAGCAGTCGCTCCCGTACCGCGTTGGTATCCACTTCGGCGCCCCCTATAAAAAGGAACAGGCGGGTTCAGGATGCTTGTCGGCCCCGGCGCTGATTCTCGAGCCATTGTTGGAGCTTGTCGAAAGGCTCGATGAACTTCGCCACGCCCTCGCGCTCGAGTTGCTGCGCCACGGCGTCCAGGTCTACCTCCAGCCGCTCCAGACCCTCGCGCACGTCGCTCGCCTCGGCGATGTGGCGCTCGAGACGCAGCTCCGGCCGGCCGCGGCTGCGGTAGATGTTGAGAGTCTCGAGGGGCATGGTGTTGACCGTCTCAGGCACGACCAGTTCCTCGACATACTTGACCGGACTATAGCTCGGGTCCTTGGTCGAGGTGGACGCCCACAGCAGCCGCTGCGGCCGTGCGCCGCGCGCCACGAGCCCCTGCCAGCGCTCGCCCGCCGCCAGTTCCTCGTAGATCTCGTAGGCGCGGCAGGCGCTGGCGATCGCCGCCTTGCCGCGCAGGGTGCGCGCGGCCGGCTGCCCGCGCCCGGCGAGCGCGTCGAGCTGCTTGTCGACGGCGGTGTCGATGCGGCTGAGGAAGAAGCTCGCCACCGAGGCGACGCGCCCGAGCGGCTGGCCGGCGGCCGCGCGGCGCTCCAGGCCCTCCATGTACGCCTGGGCCACGGTGCGGTAGCGCTCCGGTGCGAACAGCAGCGTCACGTTGACGTTGATACCCGCGGCGATGAGGTCGCGGATCACCGGCACGCCGGCTTCGGTGCCCGGGATCTTGATGAAGGCGTTCGGCAATGCCAGCCGTTCCCACAGCCGCCGCGCCTCGGCCAGGCTCGCGGCGCTGTCGTCGGCCAGGTGCGGGGACACCTCCATGCTGACGAAGCCGTCGCCGCCGGAGCTGGAGTCGTACAGGGGACGCAGCAGGGCGGCCGCGTCCTTCAGGTCATCGAGCGCCAGCTCCTCGTACAGCGCCATGGCCGAAGTCACCTTCGGCAGAAGCTGCGCAATGGGCTGCGCATACTTCGGGTCCTTCATGATGGCGTTGGCAAAGATCGAGGGGTTGGAGGTCAGCCCGGCGATGCCGTCGTCGCGGATCAGGCGCGCGAGGCTGCCGTCGTCGAGCATGCCGCGACTGATGTCGTCCAGCCAGGCGCTCTGGCCGAGCTTGCGCAGTTCGAGCAGCGGATTGGGCATGGAGGCGGTCATCGGACACTCCTTTTCGAGAGTAGCGCAGCCGGGGGCGCCAGTCTTCAGGTTTTGGTGCGGATGTGCGTAAATCAACGGCCCGGGCACACAGGAGCCTCTAACCATGGCCGAGACATTCAATGGCGGCAGACTCGCCGACGACCTGCGTTCACTCGTCAGCGACGCCGAGGCGCTGCTGCGCGCCAGCACCGGCGCTGAGACCGCCGAGCTGCAGGAGCAGGCGCGCGCAACGCTGGCCGATATGCGTGCGCGCCTCGCCGCACTCGAGGAGCAGGTCAGCGCCCACGCGCGCGACGTCGACAGCTACGTTCGGAGCAATCCCTGGCAGGCGGTGGCCGTCGCCGGCGGCGTGGCGCTGCTGCTCGGACTGATGCTCGGCAGGCGTTGATGGACGCACCCGCCGGGCGCGCCCCCGCGGAGCAGGCGCCGCCGCTGCGCGGCCTGCTGGCCGCGGGACTGGATGCGCTGCGCACCCGGATCGATCTCGCGGCCGTCGAGCTCGAGATCCACCTGCTCGTCCTCATGCGCATGCTGGTATGCGTGGTGGGCGCGGTGGCGTGCGCGCTGCTCGCGTTCGCCTTCGGCGTCACGGCCATGATCGTCGCCATGTGGGACACGCACCGCATGCTCGGGCTCACCATCGGCGTCGCGGTGTTCATCGGCGGCGCGCTCGCCTTCGGCTACGTCGGCGCGCGCGCCCTGCGTGGCCGCCCCGGGTTCCTCGAGGGCGCGCTGCAGCAGCTCGGCGAGGAGCAGCGCCGCGCCGGGGGCTCCGGGTGAGCCGTCTCACCGAGCTCGAGATGCGCCGCGCGGCGCTGCTGGCGCGCTGCGAGGTGCAGCGCGTCGAGCTGGCGCAGCGTGTCGCCGCGCTCCATGCTCCGGGCGGGGCGGGCCTCGGCGCGCTCGCAGGCGGCAGCGCGCGCGCCGCGCGTCACCCGCTCGCCTGGATCGCCGCGCTGGCGGGTATGGCGCTCATGGGGCGCACGCGCGACGTGCTCACCGTGCTCGCCTGGGTGCGCACGGCGCTCACCGTCGGGGCGCGCCTCGCGCAGCTGCTCGGCCTGATCAACACGGTGCGCGGACGGCGCAGCGCCCGCCGCGCCGGCGTCGCCTCCTAGGCCGGCCATGAGCGACGCGGAGGGCGCCGCGGGCGACTCGCTCGAACGCCTCGCCTCGAGCAACGTCTCCCCCGAGGTGCGGCGCATCGCCGCGGAACTCCTGCCGGTGTTCTACGGACAGCTGAAGCACATCGCCTCGCGCGTGCGCGCCCGCCTCGGCGCCGGCAACACCATGCAGACGACCGCGCTGGTGCACGAGGCCTACCTGCGGCTCGGGCAGTCGCGCGACTTCAACGACGAGGCGCACTTCCTGCGGGCCGCGGCGCTCGCGATGCGCCACGCCCTCATCAACTATGCCGCGGCGCGCCTGGCCGACAAACGCGGCGGCGGCGGTATCCATGTGACGCTGTCGCACGCGGCCGAGTTCTCGGTCGACACTGATGCCGGGCTGCTCACCCTCGATGCCGCGCTCGAGCGCCTGGCGGGCGACTGGCCGCGCCTGGCCGACGTGGTCGAGTGTCGCTTCTTCGGCGGCTACAGCGAGGCCGACACCGCGCGCGCGCTCGGCCTGTCGCTGCGCACCGTGCAGCGCGACTGGCTGAAGGCGCGCGCCTGGCTGTTCCGCGAGCTGCACGGCGGCGGCTGAGCGCGCGCCGTGCTCACCGCTGTTGCAGCGCCACCGCGGCCGGGTTGAGCGCGGCGAGCGCGCGCCGCGTCTCGGGATGCTCGGGACCGAGCTGCGCCTGCAGCGTCTGATACGCCGCGCGCAGCAGCGGCTGCGCCGGTGCCAGGTGCCCGGCCGCCGTGTCGGCTTCCGCCAGGCGCTCGCGCGCCAGCGCCAGCTCGTAGCCCGCCGGGGCCGACTTGCCGTCGAGCGCGACCGCCTCCTCCAGCGGCGCCACGGCGGCCTGCGGCTCGCGCCGCGCCAGCTCCACTTCCCCCAGGCTCTCGAGCGCATCGGCGAGGTTCGCCGTGACGCGCGCCCCGGCCGCACGCAGGCCGGCTATGACGCCGACCAGCTGTGTGCGCGCCGCGCCGAGGTTGCCTTCGCCGGCCGCCACGTGCGCGAGGGCGAGCGCCGCGCGCAGCGTGAACGGGTGCTGCGGACCGTACTGCGCGAGAGCGGCCTGGTGGGCGGCCTCGATGGTGGCGCGCGCCGCGCCCGTCTGACCCGCGGCCAGCTGCGCCTCACCGAGGCACAGGCGGTTCTGCAGCGTCACGGGGCTCGCCGCGCCGGTGTAGCGCGTGGCGAGCTCCACCGCACGGATCAGCGTCGCCTGGGCGTCGCGCGGATGGTCGCGTCGCGACTGCAGGCGGCCGAGATAGCCGAGCGCGGCGGCCACCGCGGCGGAGTCGCCGGCGAGCGCTTCCTCGCGCTCCACCGCGCTCGAGAGCAGGGTCTCGGCGTCGCGCAGCTGGCCGAGGCGCAGGTCGAGCGTACCGATGTTGGCACGGATGATCTGCGCATCGAGCCCGTCGGCGAGCCCGAGCGCACGGTAGATGCTGAGCGTCTCGTCGTAGGCGGCGCGTGCGGCCTCGAGCTGGTTGTCGGCGGTGAGCGTGATGGCGAGCGAGTTGTACAGCAGCGCCGTCTCGCGGTTGTCGTGGCCGGAAAGTGCCATGCGCTGCGCGAGCGCGGCGCGGCTGGTGGCGATGGCGCCCGGCAGGTCGCCGCGCGCGCGCTGCAGACGGGCTTGCACCACGAGTCCCTCGAGGCGCTCCTCGGCGTACGCGCGCGGAAAACGGTCCCAGTACGCCTGTGCCGCGTCCAGCAGCTCCTGGGCGCGCGGCAGGTGCCCGCGCAGGAATTCGATGTTGGCGAGCTTCTGGCGCGCATCGGCGAGCGCGGCCGGGTCGGCACCGGCGCCCGGCTGCGCCACGAACCCCTCCAGCAGTGCGCCGGCGCCCTCGACGTCCTCGAGCGCGCCGTACAGGTCGGCGAGCGTGAGCACCAGCTGGCCCTCGAGCTTCGGCTGGTCGCGGTACTCGCGCAGCACCCGCTGCGCGCTGCTGTCGATCATGCTCTTGGCGGTGGTCGGCGTGCTGCCGTGATCGGCGATCGCGGAGCGGAACATGCGCGTCAGCTGATAACGCACCGCCTCCTCGCGCGCCGCGTCGCGCCGCGCGCTGTCGCGCTCGATCGCCGCGCGCTGCGCCTGCCACGCCGCCAGCGTCAGCCCGCCGGCGAGGGAGGCCACGATGAGTGCGACCGCCGCGACGCCCCAGCGGTAGCGACGCAGCGTGCGCGTGAAGACGTACAGGCGCACACCGGCGCGCGCCTCGACCGGCTCGCCGGCCTGCGCCCGCAGCACGTCCTGGCGCAGCGCCTCGACGGTCGCGTAGCGCCGCGCCGGCTCGTCGCGCAGCGCCTTGGCGATGATCGCGTCCAGGTCACCGCGCAGCAGGCGCGCCGGCACCGGCGCATCCGCCTGCGCCAGTGCGGCGCTGCTCGCCGGCGGCGCCGGCTTCTGCAGCGTGAGCCGCAGCGCCTGGGCGATCGGCACGTTGCGCCCGGCAAAGGGGTGGCCGCCGGTGAGCAGCTCGAACAACAGCAGGCCGAGCGCGTACACGTCGGTGGCGGTGGTCACCGCGCCCCCGGTGAGCTGCTCGGGCGCGGCGCACAGCGGCGTCATGGGCGCATCGGGCCCCAGGGTCAGGGCCGCCCCCTGCGCATCGAGCGGCTTGGCGATGCCGAAGTCGAGCAGCTTCACCTCCCCGGCCGCGGTCACCAGGATGTTGGAGGGCTTCAGGTCGCGGTGCACGACCAGGTTGCGGTGCGCGTAGGCGACCGCCTCGCACACCTGGGCGAACAGCGCCAGGCGCTGCTCGAGTGTCGCGCCGTGCTCGGCGCAGAAGGCGGTGATCGGCCGTCCCTCCACGAACTCCATGACCATGTAGGGGCGGCCGTCGGCGGTGATGCCGCCGTCGTGCAGGCGTGCGATGCCCGGGTGTTCGAGGCGCGCCAGGATCTGGCGCTCGGCCTGGAAGCGCTCGAGCTGCGCGCTCGCCTCGAGCTGCAGCAGCTTGATGGCGACGCGCTGCTGGAAGCCGCCATCGGCGCGCTCGGCCTGGTACACCTCGCCCATACCGCCGCGGCCGATGCGGCCGGTGATGCGCCACGCCCCGAGGCGCGCACCGGCCGCGAGGCCCTCGTCCTCGGCAGCGCCGGCGAGGTGCGCGGGCGAGGACAGGAACCCGGTGGACGCCTGCGCGGCGGCGCGCAACAGGCTCTCGACCTCGCCGCGCACGGCGGCGTCCTCGCTGGTAAGTTCGGCGAGCCGCGCGGCGCGCGCCGCTTCCGGCAGGTCGAGCAGGTCGTCCAGGAGTGCGTGCGCGCGGGCCTTCTGCGGGGCCGTGAGCACGCGACGACGCCTACTTGCGGGCCGAGGCCGGGGCGGCTGAGGCCTGGGCGGCGGTCGGTGCGGCCGTGTCCGGGTCGGCGGCGAGCCCCACCAGGGTCGGGATGCCACTGGCGGCCTGCAGCGTGGTGCGCGCCAGGTCCCAATGGATTGCGGCGGTGTTGCTGCCGAGCGCCTGATCGAGTTTCTGCGACAGCAGGTTGACGTCCGGCTCGACCGTCTGGCCTTCGGCGTCCACCGGCGGGTGCACCTCGAGCAGCAGCTCGCCGTTCACCCACGCGACCTTCACCGGGTCATTCACCAGGCGTACCGGCGTGCCGACCGGGACGATGGCGAACAGTGCGGCGACGTCCTCGGGGTACATGCGGATGCAGCCGTGCGTGACCGCCATGCCCACCGCGGTGGGATTGTTGGTGCCGTGGATCAGATACTCGCCGTTGCCGGCCGCGAGCCGCAGCGCGAAGTCACCGAGCGGGTTGTCGGGCCCGGGCCCCACCACCTTCGGGATCGGGTCGCCGTTGGCGGCGTGCTCCTTGCGGATCGACTCAGGCGGATACCACGAGGGATGTTTGATCTTGGCGATCACGTGCGTGGTGCCGAGCGGCGTGCGCCAGTCCATCTTGCCGATGCTCACCGGGTAGGTGATCACCACCGGCTGCTCGTGCGGCTTGGGCTTGGGGTAGTAGTACAGGCGGTGCTCGGGGAGGTTGACGACGATGCCCTCGCGGGGCCCGGTCGGCAGGATGCGTCGCCCGGGCAGCAGCAGCTGCTTGTCGGCGCCGGGGAGCCAGACGTCGACGCCGGGGTTGGCGCGGATGATCTCGTAGTAGCCGAGGCTGTAGCGATGGGCGAGATCGGGCAGCGTGTCCTCGTAGACGCTCGTGACGCTGCTGTCCTCACCCACCACCGTCGAACCGTCGGTCGGCAGCTGGACCACGCTCGCCTGCGCCGCTCCCGCACCGAGCGCCAGCCAGGACAGGAACAGCGCTGGCAGAGGCGTGCCGCGTGCGCTCATGCGCTTTCCCCGAAAAGACTGTAACCAATTGATATTGCGGTACAAGACTGACCCCTGTCCTCCCTGCCGGCCCATTGTAGTGGATTCCTTTACTATCGCGCGCGGTGAAACCGCGCGCCAGACCGCCCCGCAAGCCCCCGCGTGCCTTCTTCGAGCGCAGCACGCTCGCCATCGCCCGCGACCTGATCGGCATGCACCTGGTGCACGATGACGGCACACGGCTGCGCCGCGGCCGCATCGTCGAGACCGAGGCCTATCAGGGGCCGCGCGACCTGGCGGCGCACTCCTCGCGCGGCCGCACGGCGCGCACCGAGGTGATGTTCGGTGCGCCCGGCCACGCCTACGTCTACTTCATCTACGGCTTCTGGAACTGCCTGAACGTCGTCACCGGCGCTGCGGGCGTGCCGCACGCGGTGCTGCTGCGTGCGCTCGAACCCGTCGCGGGCCTCGGCGAGCGCGCCAGCGGCCCCGGCCTCCTGTGCCGTGCCATGGGCATCGACCGGCGCTTCAACGGCATCGACCTGCTGGGCGATGAGCTGTGGCTCGAGGCCGGACACGGTGCCGCGCCGCGCCTCGGGCGCAGTGCGCGCATCGGCGTCGGGTACGCCGGCGCGTGGGCACTCAAGCGCTGGCGCTTCTTCGAGCGCGGTTCACCGTACGTGTCGGGCGTCCGGCCGCGCGCGCGGTCCGCGGCAGGTGCAGGGCGCGCGCCGCTTAGGAATAATGCACGCGCCAGAACCTAGGGGGGACTCGTGACGAGACTGTGCTGCTTCCTGGTGGCCGCGGCGCTCAGCGGCTGCGCGACGCAGGCCGCAAGGCCGGCCAAGACCTCCGCGCCGGCGCCCGCGCCAGCCACCACGATCGCGCCCGCGGCGAGCTTCTACCCCTCCACCTACCGGCCGCCGCCGGGCGCGCCGACCCTCATCCGCAACGCCACGGTGCTGACCGGCACCGGCACGCGGCTCGAGCATGCCGACGTGCTGCTGGTGGACGGCAAGATCAGCGCCGTGGGCACCGCCCTCCGCGCGCCCGCCAGCGCCAGCGTCGTCGACGGCACCGGCCGCTGGGTGACCCCCGGCCTCATCGACATTCACTCGCACCTCGGCGTGTACCCGATGCCGGCGGTGGCCGGCAACGACGACGGCAACGAGGCCACCTCGCCCAGCACCGCCAACGTGTGGGCCGAGCACTCGGTGTGGCCGCAGGATCCGGGCTTCCGCACCGCGCTCGCCGGCGGCATCACGACGCTGCAGATCCTGCCCGGTTCGGCCAACCTCATCGGCGGCCGCTCGGTGGTACTGAAGAACGTGCCGAGCGTCACCTACCAGGGGATGAAATTCCCCGACGCCCCCCAAGGGCTGAAGATGGCCTGCGGCGAGAATCCCAAGCGCGTCTACGGCGCCGGCAAGAAGGTGTTCCCCTCGACCCGCATGGGCAACATGGCCGGCTACCGCGCGCAGTGGGCCGAGGCGCAGGAATATCTGCGCGACAACCTCGAGTACCAGAAGAAGCTCGCCGCCGGCGCCAAGGACGCGAAGGCCCCCAAGCGCGACCTGCGCCTCGATACGCTGGCCGCCGCACTGCAGGGCCAGATCCTCATCCACATGCACTGCTACCGCGCCGACGAGATGGCCGCCGTGCTCGACATGTCGCGCGAGTTCGGCTACCACGTCGCCGCCTTCCACCACGCGGTCGAGGCCTACAAGATCTCCGACCTCCTGGCGCACAACGGCGTGTGCGCCGCCATGTGGGCCGACTGGTGGGGCTTCAAGATGGAGTCCTACGACGGCATCCCGGAGAACATGGCCTTCGTGGACGCCGCCCCGGGTGGCTGCGCCATCGTGCATTCGGACTCGGACGAGGGCATCCAGCGGCTGAACCAGGAGGCGGCCAAGGTGCTGGCCTACGGGGCGCGCGCCGGCCTCGACGTGCCGCCCGAGCGCGCCATCCGCTGGCTCACCGCCAACCCCGCGAAGTCACTCGGCCTCGAGTCCCGCATCGGCACCCTCGAGCCGGGCAAGATGGCCGACGTCGTGGTCTGGAATGGCACCCCGTTCAGCGTCTACGCGCTCGCCGACCTCGTCTACATCGACGGCGCGCTGCGCTACGACCGCGCCCACCCCGAGGTGGCGCCGCGCTCGGACTTCCTGCTCGGGCAGCCGGCCGCCCCGGAGGTGACGCCATGAGGGCCCGCTGCCTGCTGTTCGCCGCCGCGCCCCTGTGCGCCGCGCTCGCCGTGCGCGCCGAGGCGGCCAGCGTGTTCATCCACGATGCCACGGTGCACACCCTGACGGCCGCAGGCGTGCTGCAGCACGCCGACATCCTGATCCGCGACGGCCGCATCGCCGAGCTCGGCACCAGGCTCACCGCACCGGGCTCCGCCGAGCGCATCGAGGCGGCCGGCCGGCCGGTGACCCCAGGTCTCTTCGGCGGCATCGGTTACCTCGGTGTCGAGGAGGTCGGCCTCGAGCCCGCCGCGGACGACTACGCCCTGAAGCTCGGTGGCGCCATGCGCCCGGAGTTCGACGTCTCGAGCGCCTTCAATCCCGACTCGGTGGTGCTGGGTGTCTCGCGCCTCGGTGGCATCACCTTCGCGCAGCTCGGGCCGGCGACGGAAGCCGGCGGCTCGATCATCGCCGGCCAGGGCGCGGTGGTGCGCCTCGACGGCGAGGTGGCCGCACCCCGCGCGCTGTTCATCGACGCGGGCAGTGATGCCAGCCAGCTCGCCGGCGGCAGCCGCGCGGGCGAGTTCATGCTGCTGAGCCAGGCGATCACCGAGGTGCGCGCGCCGCAGCAGCTGCTGCCGAACGATCAGCGTCTGCTGACGCCGGCGGGGCGCGAGACCCTGCGCGGCTATCTCGGCGGCACGCACCGCGTGGTGGTGGACGTCAACCGCGCGTCCGACATCCGCCAGGTGCTCTCCTTCGCGCGGCGCGAGCACCTCGCGATCGCGATCCGCGGCGCCGACGAGGCCTGGCGGGTCGCCCCGGAGCTGGCCGCGGCCGGCGTCGCCGTGATCCTCGACCCGCTCGATGACCTGCCGCAGAGCTTCGACATGGTCGGCGCCACGCTCGAGAACGCCGCGCGCCTCAATGCCGCGGGCGTCAAGGTGGTGTTCAGCTTCGCCGATCCCGAGCCGCACAACATCCGCAAGCTGCGCCAGGGCGCAGGCGTGGCGGTCGCGCACGGCATGCCGTGGGAGGCGGCGCTCGCCGCCCTTACCCGCAACCCCGCCGAGCTGTTTGGCGTCGCCGACCGCAACGGCTCGATCGAGCGCGGTCACCCGGCGGACCTGGTGCTGTGGAGCGGCGACCCGCTCGAGGTCACGGCGCTCGCCGATGCCGTGTTCATCCAGGGCGTGGCACAGCCCATGCGCTCGCGGCAGACTGAGCTGCGCGACCGCTACCTGCAGAAGCTCCGCGCGCACGCCGCGCGCTGAAAAAGGAAGGAAGCCCGATGCCGACTCTCCTCTTTGTCCGGCGCCTGTTACCCGGCCTGGCGGCGCTGCTGCTCGCCCTCACCCCGGCGCTGCTCGCCGCGCAGCAGGCCGGTACGGACTACCGCATCCTGTCCCCGCCGCAGCCGACGGAGCATCCCGGCAAGATCGAGGTGACGGAGTTCTTCTCCTACGCCTGCCCGCACTGCAACGAGTTTTACCCCAAGCTGCACACCTGGCTCGCCACCCAGCAGCTGGACGTGGTACTGCGGCGCGTGCCGGTCGGCTTCAACAAGCCGCCGTGGATCAATCTCGCGCGCACCTTCTACGCGCTGCAGTCGCTCGGCCTGCTCGACAAGCTGGATGGTCCGCTGTTCGAGGCCATCCACGAGAAGCACGAGCAGCTGTGGGACGAGGACAGCATTGCCCAGTGGGTGGGCAAGAACGGCGGCAATGCGGACAAGTTCGCCGCGGCCTACAGCTCCTTCAGCGTCAACAACCAGACGGTGCAGGGGGACGCCATGGCCGAGGACTACGGCGTGGACGGCGTGCCGACGCTCGCGGTCGACGGCCGCTACGTGGCGCTTGGCAACACCTTCCCGGAAATACTCAAGAACACCGACGCACTGGTCGCCAAGGCGCGCGCCGAGCACGCGGCGGCACCCAAGCCGGCAGCCAAGAAGGGCAAGTAGGCCCTCAGCCTTCCGCGCGCTTAAGTTCGAGGAGCGCGCGCCCCTCGGGCACGCGCTCGCCGCGTGCGAAGTGGATGCTGATCACCGTGCCGGCGTAGGGCGCGGCGATGGTGTGCTCCATTTTCATGGCTTCGATCACCATGAGCGCATCGCCGGCGGCGACCTGCTGGCCGACGCTCACCGGCACGGCCACGACCACGCCGGGGAGCGGCGTGGTGAGTCCGCCGCTCGCCGCGCTCGCCGCGAACTCCTGGGTGCGCGGGTCATCGAGCCGCAGCTCGTACTCCCCAGCGCCGACCCACAGCACCAGGTGCTCGGCGTCGCGGTGACAGCGCGCCTTGAAGCGCCGCGCGGCGAGCCGGGCGGCCACGCTCTCGCCCTCGAGGGTCGCCTCCGCCACCTCGAGCGTCGCGCCGTTGGCCAGCCGGGCGACCCGCGGCGCTCCGCCCGGACACTCGAGCTCGACCGCATGCAGATGGCCGTGGAAGGCAAAGCGGTAGCCGATGCGGGCCGGCAGGTTGGGCGTGAAGCCATCCCCGACCTGCCACGGGCTCACCGCTCCCGCCGGCCGCCCGGCGAGGTGCGTGGCGAGCGCCGCCAGCACCAGCACTTCGTCCGGCAGCTGCGCGGGGGCGGCGAACCGCGCCGCGCCCTTGTCCAGCAGTGCGATGTCGTGGCGCACCTCGCGGAAGACCGCCGAGCGCAGGATGCGCGCCAGCCAGTGCTCGTTGCTGCGCACGCCCGCGCAGTAGGTGTGCTCGAGCGCGGTGGCGAGTCTCGCGGCCGCCTGCTCCCGGTCCGGTGCCCAGGCGATCACCTTGCCGAGCAGCGAATCGTAGCTGTCGGGGACGGTGTCACCGCTTTCGAAGCCCGCATCGACGCGCACGCCCTCGCCTTGCGGCCACTCGAGGAGCGCGAGGCGTCCGGCGCTCGGCAGGAAGCCATGCGCGGGGTCCTCGGCACACACCCGCGCCTCGATGGCATGTCCGCTCAGGCGCACCTCCTCCTGGGTGAGCGGCAGCGCCTCACCGGCCGCGATGCGCAGCTGCCACTCGACCAGGTCGAGGCCGGTGACCGCCTCGGTGACGGTGTGCTCGACCTGCAGCCGCGTGTTCATCTCCATGAAGTAGAACTCGCGCCCGTCGTAGAGGAACTCGACGGTGCCGGCGCTCACGTAGCCGATCTCGCGGGCCACCACGACCGCCGCGGCGCGCAGCCGCGCGCGCAGCTCACCGGGCAGATCCGGCGCCGGGGCCTCCTCGATGAGCTTCTGGTGGCGACGCTGCGTGGAGCAGTCGCGGTCGCCCAGGTGCACGTAGTGGCCGTGGCTGTCGGCGAACACCTGGACTTCGACGTGGCGCGGCGCGGGCAGGTAGCGCTCGATGAGCAGCGCACCGTCGCCGAAGGCGCTCTCGGCCAGGCGCCGCGCGGCCGCCAGCGCCGCCGCCAGCTCCGCTTCGCTGCGGACGATGTGCATGCCCTTGCCGCCGCCGCCCGCGGCCGGCTTGATGATGAGTGGCAGCCCGGCAGAGCGCGCCTCGCGCTCGAGGCTGGCGAGGTCCTGGGCCTCGCCCGCATAGCCCGGCAGCACTGGCACGCCGGCCGCGCGCATGCGCGTCTTGGCGACGATCTTCGAGCCCATGGCGGCGATGGCGCGCGCCGGCGGACCGACGAACACCAGTCCCGCATCGGCGCAGGCCTGCGCGAACTGCGCATTCTCGGACAGGAAGCCGTAGCCCGGATGGATGGCCTCGGCGCCGCTGGCGCGCGCCGCGGCGAGGATGCGCACCATGTCGAGGTAGCTGTCGCGCGCCGGCGCGGGACCTAAGCGCACGGCCTCGTCCGCGGCGCGCACGTGGCGGGCGTGCGCGTCGGCATCGGAGTACACCGCGATGGTGCGCACGCCGAGGCGGCGCGCGCTGCGGAAGATGCGGCAGGCGATCTCGCCGCGGTTGGCGACCAGCAGGCTCTTGATCACCGCGTCACATCCGGAAGATGCCGTAGCGCGGCGGGTCCTGCGGCGCGTGGCGCGCCGCGGCCAAGGACAGGGCGAGCACGCGGCGCGTCTCCAGCGGGTCGATGACGCCATCATCCCACAGCCGCGCCGAGGAATAGTACGGGTGCCCCTGGCGCTCGTACTGCTCGCGGATCGGCTGCTTGAACGCCTCCTCCTCGGCTGCCGGCCACTGCTTGCCGCCCTTCAGCTGGTCGCGCTTGACGGTGGCCAGCACGCTCGCCGCCTGCTCCCCGCCCATCACCGAGATGCGCGCGTTGGGCCACTGGTACAGGAAGCGCGGCGAGTAGGCGCGGCCGCACATGGCGTAGTTGCCCGCGCCGTAGCTGCCGCCGATGATGACCGTGATCTTCGGCACGCTGGCGCACGCGACCGCCGTGACCAGCTTGGCGCCGTCCTTGGCGATGCCGCCGGCCTCGGCGCGCCGCCCGACCATGAAGCCGGTGATGTTCTGCAGGAACAGCAGCGGGATCTGCTCGCGCACGCACAGCTCGATGAAGTGCGTGCCCTTGAGCGCGCTCTCGGAGAACAGCACGCCGTTGTTGGCCAGGATCCCCAGCGGATAGCCGCCGAGGTGCGCAAAACCGCATACCAGCGTCGTGCCGTACAGCTGCTTGAACTCGTCGAGCTCGGAGCCGTCGACCAGGCGGGCGATGACCTCGCGCACGTCGTAGGGCTTGCGCAGGTTGGCCGGCAGCAGCCCGTAGAGCTCCGCCGGGTCGCAGTGCGGCTCGCGCGCGGCCAGCGGCGGGCGCGTATCGGGGGCGGCCTTGAGGCGCATGACGATGCGCCGCGCGATGGCGAGCGCGTGGGTGTCGTTCTCGGCGTAGTGGTCGCAGACGCCCGACTCGCGGCAGTGCACGTCGGCGCCACCGAGCGACTCGGCGTCGATGTCCTCGCCGGTGGCGGCCTTGACCAGCGGCGGCCCGCCGAGGAACACGCGCCCCTGGTTGCGCACGATCACGTTCTCGTCCGACATGGCCGGCACGTAGGCACCGCCGGCGGTACACGAGCCGTGCACGACCGACACCTGGGCGATGCCCTCGGCCGACAGCGTCGCCTGGTTGTAGAAGATGCGCCCGAAGTTATCGCGGTCCGGAAACACCTCGTCCTGGGCCGGCAGGAAGGCGCCACCGCTCTCGACCAGGTACACGCACGGCAGCTTGTTGTCGCGCGCGATCTCCTGCGCACGCAGGTGCTTCTTCACGGTGAGGGGGTAATAGGTGCCGCCCTTCACGGTCGGGTCGTTGGCCACCACGACGCACTCGCGCGCGCCGATGCGGCCGATGCCGGTCACGAGGCCCGCGCAGGCGATGTCGCCGCCGTACATGCCGTGGGCGGCGAGCTGCGAGAACTCGAGAAACGGGCTGCCGGTGTCGAGCAGCACGCGGATGCGCTCCCGCGCCGGGAGCTTTCCCGCGGCCTGGTGCTTGTCCAGCGCGGCCTTGGAGCCGCCGCGGGCCGCCCGGCCGACCTCGCGCCGGAGGTCCTCGGTCAGGGCGCGCATGGCGCGCTCGTTGTCCTGGTGCTCGGGCGAGTGCGGCTGAACGCGCGAGGCGATACGGGGCATGGGGGGCTTGCCATGATTGCCAGTTTGTCCGACAATCATACGATCCTGCCCCAACGGAAGGCAAGCCCATGACCGCGCTCGACTGCACCGACAGCGATTTCGGCCTCCCCGAGGAGATCGAGGAGATCCGCCAGCAGGTGCGTCGCTTCGCCGCCGAGCAGATCGCCCCGCGCGCGCAGGAGATCGACCGCAGCAACGAGTTTCCGCGCGACCTGTGGCCGGCGCTCGGCGCGCAGGGCCTGCTCGGCATCACCGTGCCCGAGCGCTACGGCGGCAGCGCGCTCGGCTACCTCGCCCACGTGGTGGTCATGGAGGAGATCTCGCGCGCCTCGGGCGCGGTGGGCCTGTCCTACGGCGCGCATTCCAACCTGTGCGTCAACCAGCTGCGCCTCAATGCCAGCGAGGCGCAGGCCGGGCGCTACCTGCCGAAGCTGGTGAGCGGCGAGCACGTCGGCGCGCTCGCCATGTCCGAGCCGGGCTCCGGTTCGGACGTGGTCTCCATGCAGCTGCGGGCCACCCGGCGCGGCGATCAGTACGTGCTCAACGGCCGCAAGGCCTGGATCACCAACGGACCGGACGCCGACGTGCTGGTGGTGTACGCCAAGACCGATCCGGGCGCCGGTGCGCGCGGCATCAGCGCCTTCATCGTCGAGCGCGGCATGCGTGGCTTCTCCAGCGCGCCCAAGCTCGACAAGCTCGGCATGCGCGGCTCCAGCACCAGCGAGCTGGTGTTCGAGGACTGCGCCGTGCCGGCGGCCAACATGCTCGGCGCCGAGAACGGCGGTGTGCGCGTGCTCATGAGCGGCCTCGACTACGAGCGCGTGGTGCTGGCCGGCGGCTCGCTCGGCTTCCTGGCGGCGGCGCTGGATCTGGTGCTGCCCTACATTCGCGAGCGCAAGCAGTTCGGCCAGCCGATCGGTACCTTCGAGCTCATGCAGGGCAAGGTCGCCGACATGTACGCCGCGCTGAACGCCTCGCGCGCCTACGTCTACTGCGTGGCGCGCGCCTGTGACACGCGCACGTCACGCCGCCGCGACGCGGCCGCCTGCATCCTGTTCGCGGCCGAGCGCGCCACGCACGCGGCACTCGAGGCCATCCAGGCGCTCGGCGGTAACGGCTACATCAACGACTTCGCCGCAGGCCGGCTGCTGCGCGATGCCAAGCTCTACGAGATCGGCGCCGGCACCCAGGAGATCCGCCGCATGCTGATCGGGCGCGAGCTGTTCGAGGCGGCGGCGTGAGCGTCGAGTTCGCCAAGGTCCTGATCGAGCCCGCCTACCGCAAGGTGGCCGCCGCCATTGGTGCCCGCATCCTCGGCCGCACGCTGCAGGACGGCGAGCGGCTGCCGTCCGAGACCGAGCTGGCGCGCCAGTTCGGCGTCAACCGCTCCACGGTGCGCGAGGCGCTGCGTGAGCTCGAGAGCCGCGGCCTGGTGCAGCGCCGCCCCGGCTCCAAGCTCATGTCGGTCAGCCGCCCGCATCAGCAGAGCGTGGCGGCCGGCGTCAGCCACGCCCTGCTCCTCAACGACGTCACCGTGCGCGACGTGTGGGAGGCGCTCACCATCCTCGAGCCGCCGCTGGCGGCGGCCGCGGCCCGGGCGCGCACCGCCGAGGACCTCGAGTGCCTCACGGCCGCCGCGGACGCCTTCGCCGCGGTGCGCGACGACACGGCCGAGACCGTGCGGCGCACCGCCGCGGTGTTCCGCTGCCTCGGCCGTGCCACCGGCAATCCGGTGCTGGGACTGGCGCAGGAGCCGCTGCTGCAGCTGCTCGAGCCCTCCCTCGGGGTCATGATCGACAAGGTGCCCCAGGCCCGCGCCCGCATCGCCACCGCCCACCGCCGCCTGCTCGAGGCGCTGGAGGGGCGCGATGCCGACGGCGCCCACGAGTGGATGGCGCGTCACATCCGCGACTTCAGGAAGGGCTACGAGATCGCCGGCATCGACCTGGCGCTGCGACTGACGCTCTGAGCGTCGCACGGCGTGACCTGCGTCTCCTAATCCGCATCCGGCGGCAGCCAACGGCGGCGGCAGGCGCGTATGCTGCGCGCGGGCCTATCCGTGGAGGGCCGTCATGACCGCGCTCCTTATCCTCCTGTTCCTCGTGGTCGCCGTGGGCGGCTACCTGATCGGCGTCTACAACGGCCTGGTGCGCGTGCGCGCCGCCGTCAAGCTGGCCTGGTCCAACATCGACGTGCTGCTGGTGCAGCGCCACGACGAGCTGCCCAAGCTGGTCGAGGTCTGCAAGCAGTACATGCAGTACGAG
>JANWKR010000074.1 GCA_025451275.1 Steroidobacteraceae bacterium | reverse complement strand
TGTTGCCACCGACGCGGTGCGCTCTTACCGCACCGTTTCACCCTTGCCGGTCCCGTGAGGGACTTAGGCGGTCTGCTCTCTGTTGCACTTTCCGTGGGCTCGCGCCCCCCAGGCGTTACCTGGCACCTGATCCGCCGGAGCCCGGACTTTCCTCCACCCCCGGGCGAACCCGAAGGCAGCGACTGCCCGGCCGACTCTCGACGGCCACAATACGGCCACCCGGGCCGAAGTCAACACGGCGGCGCGGCGCGTATACTCGCGGCGCCATGTTCCTGCAGATCCCGGACCTCCTGAGCGCCGCCGAGGTGGCGAGCCTGCGCCAGCTGGCGCAGCAGGCGCGCTTCGTCGACGGCCGCACCACCAACCCCCACAACACCACCAAGATCAACGTCATCGCCGACCAGGGCGACCCGGCCGCGCAGCAGGCCTCGCAGATTGCGTTCGCGGCCCTGCAGCGCAGCGAGGCGGCCATGAGCTTCGCCCTGCCGGCGCGCATCGCCCCGCCGCAGCTGTGCCGCTACGGCGTCGGCATGACCTACGGCGCCCACACCGACGCGGCCTTCCTCGCCGTAGGTCCCCAGGCGCTGCGCTCGGACGTGTCCTGCACCGTGTTCCTGTCCGAGCCGGGCAGCTACCAGGGCGGCGAGCTCAGCATCTATCTCGGCACCGAGATCGTGCGGGTGAAGGGCGCACCCGGCGCGGCGGTGCTGTATCCCTCGACCACGTTGCATGAGGTGGCGCCGGTGAGCGCCGGCGAGCGCCTGGTGCTCATCACCTTCATCCAGAGCCGCGTCCCGGACCAGATGCACCGTGACCTGCTCTACAAGCTCGGCGAGGTGCGCGCGCTCGAGGGCCTGAAGATGGACTGGGAAAACCGCACGCAGCTCGAGCACGTGATCGCGAACCTGCAGCGCATGTGGGCGGGCTAGCCTAGCCCGCGCGGCGCGGCAGCGATTCGAGCAGCGCGCGCACCGGTGGCTGCGCGCCCGCCAGCGCCTCGAGCCACGCCATGGCGCGCTGGATCTCCGCGCCGTGCTCCCAGTCCGCGCCGGCCAGCACCTCGCGCCGCAGGGCGGCGTCGTACGCATGCTCGGGCGCTTTGGAGTACTGGCGCATGATCGGACCGGCGACGAGCGCCTCGAGCTCCTGCTGCGGCACCGTGGCGCCGAGCGCGCCGAAGACGGCGGCCAGCCCCGCGAGCGGGGCTTGGAGGAAGCGGTCGAAGTCGACCCACAGGATGCCCTCCGGGTGCCGTGACGCCGCCTGCTCGAGCGTCAGCATCTCGCACAGCCAGCTCATCGCGACCAGCTCACCTTCCGAGCGCGGATCGCACTGCGCGCCGTGCAGGCGGCGCACCAGGCGCTGCAGCCGGGCGGGCGCCAGCGCGCGCGTCTCGGCGCGCGAGTTGGCACCGGCGAGAATCCCGCGCACGTAGGCGAGCGGTGCGGCATACACAAACAACGCGCGCGGCGCGCCGCTCGATGTGAGGATCGCGTCCGCGATTTCGCTCACGAAGCTCGTCGCCTTCACGACCGCAACCTGCCCGGGCCGCCACGCGCGTCCGAACAGCGCCAGCACCACCTCGAGCGGTGGCGCCGCTGCTGGCGCCGCGGCCAGTGCGCGCAGCAGCGCCGGCTCGCGCAGCGCGAAGCAGCCGGCGTGCGCGCCGATCAGGCGCGACAGCAGCGTCGAGCCGACGTGGCCGAGGTGGAACAGGTAGTGCCGGCAGGGCGCGAGCGCCGCGGCCGCCATGGCCAGCAGGGCCGGCGCGACGCGGGCGCGCGGGTAGCCGCCCTGCAGCAGGCGCTGGTCGAGGAAGCTCGCTGCGGCGTAGTCGCTGGGGGCGAGCCGCAGCAGCTGCACGGCATCGCCCACGGCCTCGAGCGGATACCATGCCGGCGAGTCGCGCAGCTCCGCGACGCCGGGCGCCTCAGGCGCCGTCATCGGCGGTCCCGGTCGGCTTGCGCGTCGCGAGCGCGTAGGCGGCGGCGCGCGGGGCACCGGTGAGCGCCGCGGCGAGCGCCGCGGCGCGGCCCGGCGGCAGCTCGCGCGCGAGAATATCGACCACGCGGCGCAGCTCGGCGCTGTCGGGCGAGCCGGGCTCGCGCGGCGCGGCGCCCTGCACCACCAGCGTGATCTCCCCGCGCGCGAGGTTGGCCTCGGCGGCGGCGCGTGCGGCGAGCTCGGCGAGGGTGCCGCGGTAGGTCGTCTCGTGCGCCTTGGTGAGCTCGCGCGCCACCACCGCGCGGCGCTCGGCCCCAAACTCGGTCGCAAGATCTGCGAGCGTCGCGGCGATGCGGTGCGGAGCTTCGAAGAACACCAGCGTGCGCGCCTCGTGCGCGAGCCCGGCGAGCACGCCGCGGCGCTCGGCGGCGCGCGCCGGCAGAAAGCCCTCGAAGCAGAAGCGGTCGGTCGGCAGGCCGGCGACCGCGAGCGCGGCGGTAATCGCCGACGGTCCGGGCACGACCTGCACCTCGTAGCCCGCCTGCAGCGCGCCGCGCAGCAGCTCGAACCCGGGATCGGACAACAACGGCGTGCCGGCGTCGCTCACCAGCGCCACGGTCTCGCCGGCGGCGAGCCGCGCCAGCACTTCAGGCACGCGCCGCGTCTCGTTGTGCTCGTGCAGCGACAGCAGCGGGCGCGAGATGCCGGCAGCCTGCAGCCGGGCTCCGGTGTGGCGCGTGTCCTCGGCGGCGATCACGTCGGCCGCGGCGAGCGTGGCGCGCGCCCGCTCGCTCAGGTCCGCAAGGTTGCCGATCGGCGTCGCCACGACTTGCAGCCGCCCGTGCCCCACCGCCACTATAATCCCACCTTCATGCCGCAGTGGATCCGCGGCTCACGCTCTGAAGATCTTGCGCTGCGAAGGGAGGTCCTTCAACCGATGCCACGCTCGATGACCCGGATTGCGCTGCTGCTGCTGCTCGTGGCGTCGTGTTTGAGCGGCTGCCCGAGCCTCAGCGAGCGGGCCGGCCTGCCGCCCTCGGTGGATCGCGCGACGCAGCTCGAGACGTCCGGCGATCAGCTGGGCGCGGCGCGCGTCTACGAGCAGCTGGCTGCGCAGAACAGCGGCACCGAGCGCAACGACTTGCTGCTGCGCGCGGGCCGCGACTACCTGGCCGCGCACCGCGCCGAGGATGCGACGCGCGTGCTCGGGCTCACCGCGGGCACGCTGTCCCCCGAGCAGCGCACCGAGCAGGCGCTGCTCGGCGCCGAGGCGGCGCTCGAGCGCGGCCAGGCGCAGGATGCGGCGCGGCAGCTGGGCTCGATCGCCGAGCCGCGCGCGCCGGCGCAGGCGGTGCGCTACCGCGACCTGAAAGCACGCATCACCGCGGCGCTGGCACACGCGCCGCCGCCGCCCGGGCCGGAAGGCGAGAGCGGCCCGCACATCGCGCTGCTGCTGCCGGTGACCGGGCGTGCCGCGACACCGGCCATCAGCGTGCGCGACGGCTTCATGACCGCGTACTACCAGTCGCCGGCGGCCGATCGCCCGCGCGTGCGCGTCTACGACACCGGCACGCAGAGCGTCGCCGAGGCGCTCGCGCTGGCGCAGCGCCAGGGCGCGGCCTTCATCGTCGGGCCGCTGACGCGCGAGGAAGTGGTGGCGGCCGCGGACTTCCCCGGCACGCGTGCGCCGCTGCTGGCGCTGAACTTCCTGCCCGCCGAGCACGTGGCGCCGCAGCGCTTCTACCAGGACGCGCTCTCGCCCGAGGACGAGGCGCGGCTCGCCGCGCGCCGCATTCTCGAGGACCATCACCGCCATGGCGTGGCGCTGGTGCCGGCCGGTGACTGGGGCACGCGGGTGCTGGCGGCGTTCCGTCAGGAACTGACCGCCGGCGGCGGCGACCTGATCGGCACCGCACAGTTCGATACCGCGCGCACCGACTATTCCGGGCCGATCACCGAGGTGCTGCGCATCAGCGACAGCGTGGCGCGCTACAAGCGCCTCGAGTCGGTGCTCGGCACCAAGCTGCAGTTCGAGCCGCGGCGGCGCGGCGACGTCGAGTTCATTTTTGCACCGGCCCAGGCCAGCATCGAGCGGCTGCTGCGACCGCAGCTGCGCTTCCACTACGCCGGCGACATCCCCACCTACGCCACCTCGGACGCGTTCGAGCCGGAGTTGCACGCCAACGACGATCTCGACGGCCTGATGTTTCCCGACATGCCGTGGATGCTGGGCGGGGACCTGGCGGACGCGGTGCGCAGCGTGACGCACGAGGCGTGGCCGAACGGCGGCCCGTACCGCGGGCGACTGTTCGCGTTCGGCTTCGACGCCTTCCGGCTGGCGCAGGCACTGCGCCGCCAGGGTGTCGCGGGCAGCGTCAGCGTCGATGGCCTGACCGGGCGGCTGAGCATCGACAGTGAGCGGCGCGTGCGCCGCGAGCTCGGCTGGGCGCAGCTGCACAACGGCGAAGTGCGTCTGCTGCCGGCAGCGGCACAGTGACGCACACAAACATCTAACACCAACTTCTGACTTCAAACATCGTGACGGGCACTGCGGCCGTCGCACGCCACGCACCGCCCGGCCGCACCCCGTCCGCGCTCTACGCCGCGGCGCACGGCGAGACGCTGCCGGAGCGTTCCCGTCCCCAAAAGAGGGGTGGCCGGGCCGCCGGCCCGACCGCTCAGCACCCCACGGGGTGGCCCCGGGGGGGCTCCCCGGAGCTCTCCTGAGGGGTGCAGGCGGTCTTACGGGGCGGTGCCCCACCCGGACCCACCAGAGCCGGGGCAGCCAGCCCCGGAAGTCGTCAGAACTGTATAAGCTTCGCCGGGCAAGCCGCTGATTGCTAAGAGCGAAAACGGTGCGCGGGGATTGCGACACTGTTCATTTACACATAAGTCTTTGTGACTGCGACGAATTTCTCACTTTTTCAATTGACATAGTTCGCCCCCGATTCCTATAGTGGCGGCCAGTGGGAGAAAGTGGGGGCAAATGGGCGATTTCTCGCCCTACAGGTCATGTTTCGCGGTGCAACAAAGATCACCCTGGACGACAAGGGGCGGATGGTCATGCCCACCCGCTACCGGGAGCAGATCGCCGAGCTCGCCCAGGGGAAATTGGTCGTCACCGTCGATAAGGACCAGTGCCTCCTCATCTATCCCCTGCCCGAGTGGGAGCAGATCGAACGCAAGCTGATGAGTCTGCCCAGCCTGAACGCCACCGCGCGGCGGCTGCAGCGGCTGATGGTCGGCCATGCCACCGATCTGCCCATCGACGGGCACGGCAGGGTTCTGTTGCCGCCGGAGCTGCGCGAGTTCGCGAAGCTTACGCGGCACGGGATGCTGATCGGCCAGGGAAATCGCTTCGAGCTGTGGGACGAGGCGCGCTGGAGCGAGCGTCGCGACGCCTGGCTGGCGGGCGAAGACGCGACCGATCTGCCTTCCGAGCTCGAGTCGCTGTCGCTGTAGGGGTTTTAACGGGGTAGGGCTTAAGCCCGTGGCACGAGCACTCGCGGAAGCGGCAGCGGACCGCTTCGACCGTGGATGAGCACAAACCGGTGCTCGCCGCCGAGGCGCTCGAGGGGTTGGCCCTGGAAGCGGGCGGTTACTATGTCGATGCGACGTTCGGGCGTGGCGGTCATGCGGCACTCATTCTCCAGGCCCTGGGTCGAGAAGGCCGCCTGCTCGCACTCGACCGGGATCCGCAGGCCATCGCGGCCGGGCACCAGCGCTTTGCCGACGAAGTGCGGCTTACGCTCCTCCATGCGTCGTTTGCCGATCTCGCCACGCTCGTGCCGGCATACGCGCACCAGCATGCCTGCCGCGGTGTGCTCTTCGACCTCGGCGTGTCCTCACCGCAGCTCGACGATCCGCAGCGCGGTTTCAGCTTCCGAGCCGACGGCCCGCTCGACATGCGCATGGACCCGACGCGCGGTGAGCCTGTCTCGGCCTGGCTCGCTCGCGCGAGCGTCGACGAGATACGCCAGGTGATCACCACCTTCGGAGAGGAGCGCTTCGCACGGCGCGTGGCGCAGGCCATCGTCCACGCCCGCGGCGTGGCGCCGCTGACGCGCACGGCGCAGCTCGCAGCCCTGGTGGCCGGCGCCGTGCGCACGCGCGAGCCGGGCAAGCACCCGGCGACCCGCACGTTCCAGGCGCTGCGCATGTTCATCAACGACGAGCTGGGCCAGCTCGAGCGCGGCCTGCACGCCGCCCTCGAGGTGCTCGCCCCCGGAGGCCGCCTGGCGGTCATCAGCTTCCACTCGCTCGAGGACCGGGCGGTGAAGCGCTTCATGCAGGGCCAGTCCCAGCTGGACCCCGCGCTTAAGGGCCTGCCGGTGATCCCGGCCAGCGCCCGACCGCGCCTGAGGCTCATCGGCCGCAAGCAACGCCCCGGCGAGGCCGAGCTCAGCCGCAACCCGCGCGCCCGCAGCGCGCTGCTGCGCGTGGCGGAGAAGCAGCCGTGAACCGCGCCGCGCTCTTCATCGTCGTGCCGGTGCTGTGGGTGGCGGCGCTCGGCTCGGCCGCCGGCGCCATCTGGTGCAAGCACCGCTCGCGCGAGCTCTTCATCCAGCTCGAGGCGCTCAACGCCCGGCGCGACAACCTGGAAATCGAGTGGGGCCAGCTGCAGCTCGAACAGAGCGCCTGGTCCACCCACGCCTTCGTCGAGCGCGTCGCGAGCGCCAAGCTCCGCATGGCGATGCCGCCACCGAAGGAGATCGAGATCATCGCTCCATGAAGGCGCGCAGCGCACGCGACACCACGCCGGCCTCATTCCGCTGGCGGGCGCATCTGCTGATCGGGGTGCTGGGCGCGTGTGCGCTCGGGCTCGCCTGGCGCGCGGTCAACCTGCAGCTCGTCGATCACGGCTTCCTCGCCCGGCAGGGTGACGCGCGCTTCTCGCGCGTGCTGGAGATCGCCGCGCACCGTGGCACCATCACCGACCGCTACGGCGAACCGCTCGCGGTCTCGACGCCGGTCGACTCGATCTGGGTCAATCCCAGCGAGCTGGCACTCGCCACCGACCAGATCCCGCGCCTCGCCGCGGCGCTCAAGCTCGACCGCCAGGAGCTCGCGCGCCGCGTCACCAGCAACCTCGACCGCGAGTTCCTGTACCTCGCGCGTCACCGCCAGCCGGCGGAAGCCGCGCAGATCAAGGCACTCGGTATTCCCGGGGTCTACACCTCGCGCGAGTACCGCCGCTACTACCCGGCGGGCGAGGTGACCGGGCATCTGCTCGGCTTCACCAACATCGACGACGCCGGCCAGGAAGGACTGGAGCTCGCGTTCGATCACTGGCTGGCCGGCGAGCAGGGCGCCAAGCGCGTCATCCAGGACCGCTACGGCCGCATCGTCCAGAACGTCGAGAGCATCCGCCCGGCGCGCCCGGGGCGCGACCTGGTGCTGTCGATCGACCTGCGCATCCAGTACCTCGCCTACCGCGAGCTCAAGGCCGCGATCCGCGACCAGCGCGCGCGCGCAGGTTCCGTGGTGGTGCTCGACGTGGACACCGGCGAAGTGCTCGCCATGGTCAACCAGCCGGCCTACAACCCCAACGACCGCGACCAGATCGAGGTCGCTACCTACCGCAACCGCGCCGCCACCGACATCTTCGAGCCCGGCTCCTCGATCAAGCCGTTCTTCGTCGCTGCCGGCCTGGCCTCGGGCAAGTACGACAACCGCAGCATCATCGATACCTCGCCCGGCTACTTCAAAGTCGGGGTCAAGATCTTCGAGGACGAGCACAACTTCGGCGCCATCGACATCGCCACGGTGCTCGCCAAGAGCTCCAACGTCGGCATGGCGCACATTGCCCTCACCCTGCCGCCGCAGGAGATCTGGACCACCCTCAACCGGCTCGGCTTCGGCCAGGTGACCACCAGCGGCTACCCGGGCGAGTCGGCGGGGCTCCTGCCGGCCTACTCGCAGTGGCGGCCGATCGGCATCGTCACCATGTCGCACGGCTACGGCCTGTCGGTGACGCCGCTGCAGCTGGCGCACGCCTACGCCACCATCGGCGCCTTCGGGGTCGTGCGCCCGGTGTCATTCCTGCGCACCGAAGCCCCGCCGCTCGGCGAGCGCACGCTCGACGAGCACGTGTGCCGCGAGCTGGTCGGCATGCTCGAGCGCGTGGTCACCGCCGAGGGCACCGGCAAGTTGGCCGCCATCCCCGGCTACCGGGTCTCGGGCAAGACCGGCACGGCATTCAAGGCGACCGCCGGCGGCTACTCGAGCGATCGCTACATGGCGGTGTTCGGCGGCGTCGCCCCGACCAGCGAGCCGCGCCTGGCCGCGGTGGTGGTGATCGACGAGCCGAATGCCGGCGAGCACATGGGCGGCCAGGTGGCCGCGCCGGTGTTCTCGCGCGTGGTGGGCGGGGCACTGCGCCTGCTGGCGGTGGCGCCCGATGAGCCCATCTCGACCCCCGAGCAGCTGCCCGCGGGACCGGCGCTCGGCAACGTGCGTACGGCGGCACTGCGATGAGCGCGCGCGGCCTGACGCCTGCCCGCCCGCGCGCCCTCAGCGAGCTCGCGGCCGGCCTGGTGCGCGTGCCGCCCGAGGTCATGGTGAGCGATATCACCCTCGACAGCCGCGCCGCCACCCCCGGCGCGCTGTTTCTCGGCCTGCGCGGCCGCACCCACCACGGCCTCGAGTTCGCCGCCGAGGCGGTGGCGCGCGGCGCGCGCGCGGTGTTCTACGAACAGGGCGCGGATGCGCCGGCGGCGCCCGGGCTGGGCGCGGACATTTTCGTGGCCGCGGTGCCCGACCTCGGTGCGCGCGCCGGCCTCATCGCCGACCGCTTCTTCGATGCCCCCTCGCAGCACCTCACCGTGGCCGGCATCACCGGCACCAACGGCAAGACCACCTGCGCCTGGCTCCTCGCCCAGGCGCTTGCGCACTGCGGCCGCCCGGCGGGCTACCTCGGCACCCTCGGCTGGGGCGTGCCGCCCGAGCTCACCCCGGCCCTGCACACGACCGCGGATGCGGTGACGGTGCAGCGCCAGCTGGCGGCGCTGCGGGCGCAGGGTGCGGTGTGCGTCGGGATGGAGGTGTCCTCGCACGCCCTCGACCAGTCGCGCGTCAACGGCGTGCGCTTTCACACCGCCGCCTTCACCAACCTGACGCGCGATCACCTCGACTACCACCTCACCATGGAGGCGTACGGGGCGGCCAAGGCGCGGCTGTTCGCCTGGCCCGGGCTCGCGCATCGCATCATCAACATCGATGATGCCTTCGGGGCGGCCCTGGCCGCGGCGGCCTCGAGCGTGGCGCTCACCGTCACCACGCGCGCCGCCGGCCGCGCGCTGCCGCCGGCGGCGCGTTTCGTGCGCGCCGCCGCGGTCACGCCCGACACCAGCGGCCTGTTCATCGAGGTGGACTCGAGCTACGGGCGCGCCGATCTGCCCATGCGCCTCATGGGCGAATTCAACGTCGACAACGCGCTCACGGTGCTGGCGGTGCTGCTGACGTGGGACATCCCGCTCGCGCAGGCCGCCCGCGCCCTGTCGCGCTGCCGCGCCGCCAGCGGCCGCATGGAAATGTTCGGCGGCCGCGGCCGCACCCCGCTGGCGATCGTCGACTACGCGCACACGCCCGATGCGCTCGCCAAGGCGCTGCGCGCCGCGCGCCTGCACTGCCGCGGCCAGCTGCGCGTGGTGTTCGGCTGCGGCGGCGACCGCGACGCGGGCAAGCGCCCGCTGATGGGGCAGGTGGCCGCGGAGCTCGCCGACGACATCATCCTGACCGATGACAACCCGCGCACCGAGGATCCGGTGCGCATCGTCGCCGACATCGTCGCCGGCATTGCGCAGCGCGCCCCGCTCGTCATCGAGCACGACCGCGCCCGCGCCATCCGCCTGGCGCTCGGCCGCTCGGTGCTCGAGGACGTGGTGGTGATCGCCGGCAAGGGCCACGAGGACTACCAGATCGTCGGGACGACGCGGCGCGCCTTCCGCGACCAGACCGTGGTCGCGGACGAGCTCGCGAGGCTGCCGGCATGAAGCGCACCCTGGCCGAATTCGCGCGCGCCTGCGGCGGCCACCTGGAGGGGGCCGACGCCGCCTTCAGCGACGTGGTGAGCGACTCGCGCGCGCTCACGGCCGGGCAGCTGTTCATCGCCCTCAAGGGGCCGAGCTTCGACGGTCACGAGTTCCTCGCGCAGGTGGCGGCGGCCGGAGCGGCCGGCGCGGTCGTGGCGGCCGCGCGCCCGGTGGCACTGCCCCAGATCGTGGTGAGCGACACGCAGGCCGCTCTGGAGCACGCTGCGCGCGCCTGGCGGGCGGCGTTCTCCGGCCCGCTGGTCGGAGTCGCCGGCAGCAACGGCAAGACCACCGCCAAGGAGATGACCGCCGCGATCCTCGCCCAGGCGGGCGAGTGTCTGGCCACCCGTGGCAATCTCAACAACCACATCGGCGTGCCGCTCACGCTGCTGCGCCTCACGCCCGCGCATCGCTACGCCGTGGTCGAGATGGGCGCCAACCGCGCCGGCGAGGTCGCCGCGCTGGTCGACATCGCCCGCCCCTCGGTCGGGCTCATCACCAACGCCGGCGCCGAGCATCTCGAGGGCTTCGGCAGCCTCGAGGGCGTGGCGCGCGCCGAGGGCGAGATGGTGGCGGGGCTGGCCGCCGAGGCGACCGCGGTGATCAACGCCGACGACGAGTTCGCGGCGCTGTGGCGCGGCACCACGCCCGCGCGGGTCGTGACCTTCGGCGTGCGGGCCGCCGCGGACTTCGCCGCCCGCGACGTGCGCACCTCGGTAGGGCCGGAGGGTTTCAGCACGCAGTTCCGCCTCGACGCGCCGGGCGGCAGCGCCACCATCCGCCTGAGCCTCGGCGGCGCGCACAACGTCGCCAACGCGCTCGCCGCCGCGGCCGCCGCCGGCAGCTGCGGCGCGAGCCTCGAGCAGATCGCCGCGGGGCTCGCCACCCTGCACGCCGTCCCGGGGCGGCTGCAGTTCAAGCACGCCGCCGGCGGCGCGTGGCTGATCGACGACTCCTACAACGCCAACCCGAGCTCGATGCGCGCCGCCATCGAGGTGCTGGCCTCCCTCGGCGGCCGCCGCTGGCTGGTGCTCGGCGACATGGCTGAGCTGGGCGATTACGCGCCGGCGGCGCACACCGACATCGGCGAGTTCGCGCGCGGCCATGGCATCGAGCGGCTGTACGCCACCGGCCCGCTGATGGCGCGCGCGGTCGAGAGCTTCGGTGCCGGCGCGCAGTGGTTCGCCGATCCGCCGGCGCTCGCCACCGCGGTCGCGCACGCCCTCGGCGGCGCCGGCGCCGAGGTGCGCATCCTGATCAAGGGCTCGCGCTTCAACCGCCTGGAGCGCATTGCGGATGCGCTCAGCGGCAGCGCCGGCGCGGGCAGCCACTGATGCTGTACTGGCTCACCCAGCAGTTCGCCGGGCAGGTGAGCGGCCTGCACGTGTTCTCGTACCTGACGTTCCGCGCCATCCTCGCCACCTCGTCCGCGCTCGGCCTGTCGCTCATCGTCGGCCCGAGCATGATCGCGCGGCTGTCCAGCTACCAGATCGGCCAGGTGGTGCGCGACGACGGCCCGCCGACCCACCTGCTCAAGGCGGGCACGCCCACCATGGGCGGCGCGCTGATCCTGGTGACGACGCTGGTGAGCACACTGCTGTGGGCCGAGCTCGACAACCGCCTGGTGTGGATGGTGCTGGCGGTCACGTTCGCCTTCGGGCTGATCGGCTTCTACGACGACTACCTGAAACTGGTGGTCAGAAACCCCAAGGGCCTGGTGGCGCGCTGGAAGTACTTCTGGCAGTCGGTGGCGGGGCTGGCGGCCGCGACCACGCTCTACTACACCGCCGCCGAGCCGGCCGAGACCATGCTGTTCCTGCCGTTCGTGAAGAACTTCCAGGCACCGCTCACCGCCTTCGGCTTTATCGCCATCGCCTATCTCATGATCGTCGGCATGTCGAACGCGGTGAACCTCACCGACGGACTCGACGGGCTGGCCATCATGCCGGCGGCGCTGGTGGCCGCCGCGCTCGGCATCTTCGCCTACGCCAGCGGCAACTCGGTGTTCGCGCACTACCTGCAGATCCCGGACATCCGCGGCGCGGGCGAGCTGCTCATCTTCTGCTCCGCCCTCGCCGGCGCGGGTCTCGGCTTCCTGTGGTTCAACTCCTATCCCGCCCAGGTGTTCATGGGCGACGTCGGCGCGCTCGCCATCGGCGCCGCGCTCGGCCTGCTGGCGGTGATCGTGCGCCAGGAAGTGGTGGTGCTGGTGATGGGTGGCGTGTTCGTGCTCGAGACCGCCTCGGTCATCCTGCAGGTGGCCTCCTTCAAGCTCACCGGCAGGCGCATCTTCCGCATGGCGCCGATCCACCACCATTTCGAGCTGAAGGGCTGGGCCGAGCCGAAGGTGATCGTGCGCTTCTGGATCATCTCGTTCCTCCTGGTCCTGGCAGGGCTCGCCACCCTGAAGCTGCGATGAGCGCCGCACGTCCCTACGCGGTGATCGTCGGCCTCGGGCGCACCGGCATTTCCTGCGCCCGCTACCTGCACGCGCGCGGCTGGCGCCTGGCGGTCACCGACACGCGCGCCGCGCCGCCGGCGCTCGCCGAGCTGAGTGCGCTCGATGCGGATATCCCGGTGCGCCTGGGCGAGCTCGATAGCGCGCTGCTGCGCGATGCGGTGTGCGTGGTGGCCTCGCCCGGCATCGCGCTCGATGCACCGTTCTTCGCCGAGGCGCGCCGCCTGGGGCTGGAGATCGTGGGCGACATCGAGCTGTTCGCGCGTGCCGCGGATGCGCCCGTGGTCGGCATCACCGGCACCAACGGCAAGAGCACCGTGACCACGCTGGTCGGGCGGATGGCCGAGCGCGCCGGCCTGCGCGTGCGGGTCGGCGGCAACCTGGGCGAGCCGGCGCTCGACCTGCTCAGCTCCGGTACCGAGCTGTACGTGCTCGAGCTGTCCAGCTATCAGCTCGAGACGACCGCCTCGCTCCACTGCCGCGCCGCCACGGTGCTCAACGTCAGCGCCGACCATCTCGACCGCTATCGTGACGTCGCCGCCTCCGCGGCCGCCAAGGCGCGCATCTTCGCGCGCTGCGACCTGGCGGTGATCAACCTCGATGACCCGCTGGTGGTCGCCATGCCGCGCGCCGCCGCGCGCACCCTGAGCTTCTCGCTGCGGGCCGCCATC
>JANWKR010000073.1 GCA_025451275.1 Steroidobacteraceae bacterium | reverse complement strand
CGTGCGGTAGTCGGCCGTAGTCAGCCCGTCGGTGCGCGCGTTGCGGCCTGCCACCCCGCCTCCTGCCATATCGTAATGCGATATATACGCTATATTAACGCGCCCGCTTCCGGGCGCACCCAACATCGTCATGCCCAACCGCCCCGCCGCTTTCGACCCCGGCGCCGACTCCGACGCCCGTCCCACCCCGCACGCCGACGTTCCCGAGCTGCGCGATTTCAGCTCGGACCGCCGCCTGCTGCTGCTGGCAGCCATGGCGGTCATCGTCGGCAGCGGCGGCGCGCTGGCGGCCTGGGCGCTGTCGCGCCTCATCAACCTCGTCACCCAGCTGGCCTACTTCGGGCGCTGGAGCGCCGCGCCCGCCGACCTCGGCAACCATGCGCTTGGCGCCTGGGCGGTGCTGGTACCGGTGGCCGGCTGCCTCGTCATCGGGCTCATGGCGCGCTACGCCTCGGAGAAGATCCGCGGCCACGGCATCCCCGAGGCGATGGAAGCGATCCTCATCGGGCGCAGCCGCATCCAGGCGCGCGTCGCGATCCTGAAGCCGCTGGCGTCGGCGATCTCGATCGGCACCGGCGGACCATTCGGCGCCGAGGGGCCGATCATCATGACGGGCGGCGCGCTCGGCTCGCTGTTCGCGCAGATGTTTCACCTCACCAACGCCGAGCGCAAGACGCTGCTCGTGGCCGGCGCGGCGGCCGGCATGAGCGCCACCTTCGGCACGCCTGTGGCGGCGATCCTGCTGGCGGTGGAGCTGCTGTTGTTCGAGTGGAAGCCGCGCAGCTTCGTGCCCGTGACGGTGGCGGCGATCGTCGCGGCGGCCTGGCGCTTCTGGGCGCTCGGCAGTGAGCCGTTGTTTCCGCTCGCCGCCGCGACCGCGCTGCCGGGCGGGGCGCTGCTGCTGTGCGTGGTGCTCGGCATCCTCGCCGGGCTCGCCTCGGGCCTGCTGACGGCGCTGGTGTACGGCTGCGAAGACCTGTTCGAACGGCTGCCGCTGCACTGGATGTGGTGGCCGCTCATCGGCGGCCTGGTGGTCGGGGTCGGCGGCCTGATCGAGCCGCGCGCGCTCGGCGTCGGCTACGTGCACATCGGCGCGCTGCTGCAGGGCCAGCTGGGCGGCGGTCCGGCGCTGCGTCTCCTGCTGGTCAAGGCGGTCATCTGGTCGGTGGCGCTCGGTTCGGGCACCTCGGGCGGCGTGCTGGCGCCGCTCTTGATGATGGGCGGCGTGCTCGGCGCGCTGTTCGGCGGCGTGGTGGCTCCGGCCGACACCGGCACCTGGGCGCTGGTGGGCATGGCCGCCATGATGGGCGGCACCATGCGCGCACCGCTCACCGCCATGATGTTCGGCCTGGAGCTGACGCACGACATCGCGGCCATGATGCCGCTGGTCATCGGCTGCGCCGCCGCGCACACCACCACCGTGCTGCTGCTGAAGCGCTCGATCCTCACCGAGAAGATCGCGCGCCGCGGCCACCACATCGTGCGCGAGTACGTGGTCGATCCGTTCGAGACCATGCGCGTCGCCGACATCATGGCGCAGCCGGCCGAGGCGCTGCCGGCGAGCTGGACGGTGCGCGACGTGGTCACCTTCTTCACCGCCCCCGACGCCCCGCGCCGCCACACGAGCTACCCGGTCACCGACCGCGCCGGATGCGTCGTCGGCATGGTGTCGCGCGCCGACACGCTGCGCTGGATGCTGGGCGAGGTCGCCCCCACGCGCACGCTCGCCGAGCAGTGCGCGGGCCAGGACCTCATGACCGGCTATGGCGATGAGCTGGTCGGCCACCTCGCCGACCGCATGAACGCCACCGGTACCGGGCGCGTGCCGATCCTCGAGCGCCCCAGCGGCCGGCTGCTGGGGCTGGTGGCGCGGCGCGACCTGCTGCGCGTGCGCGCGCACGCCGCGCGTCACGAACGCGAGCGCGAAGCCCTGATCCGGGTGTTGCCGCGGCGCGAGGCGGCCGGGGAGCGCTAGTGCTCCGGAGCGCGCGGCAGCACGACGCGGCGCGTCAGGCGCTCGAGCGAGCGCCGTGCGGCCGCCTTGGCGATGTGCTTGCACCACAGTGGCTCGCGCTGCCCGCCCTGGCGGCGGAACTTGTCGCAGTCGCAGGTCCACAGGATGCGGTCATCCTGGGTACGCAGCACCTTGACGGTGCGGCTGGTAAAGGAGTAGGTGCCGAGAATCTCGTTCTGGGGCTCGGGACGCCGGCGGAAGCGCATGGCCATGAGCGAAGCCTAACCCACCCCGCCTGTGGATCGCCTGTGGATTACTTGTGCATAGCCGCGCCGCAGCGCCGCAGTGCCCGGCCGGCGCTCTCCTTTTAAGAGGAGACGATCTTGGCCTTGATGGCCTCGTACTCGGAGTCGGTGATGAGCTTCGCGTCCAGGAGCTTCTTGGCCTCCTGCAGCCGGCGTACCGCATCGTCGTCGCCCGCCACCCCCGCCACGGCGGGCGACGAGGTCACCTGGATGCCGCCCGAGCGTGCGCGCAGCTCCTCGAGCTCGCGGACGCGCCGCTTCTCGCGCCACGCCTGGTCCTGGCTCTGGCAGATGCGGTACACGGCCTGGCCCTGCTCCTTGCGCAGCCCCTTGAGCTCGATGCGCTGCGAACCCTGTGCGGCGAGCGTGGCGAGATCGGTGGCCTTGCCGGCGCGCAGCATCAGGTCCGCGCTCAGCATGCCGACGCGCAGCGTCACTTCCTCCAGGTCCTGCCAGCGGATGGTGGCGACGTCGAAGCCGCCGAGCAGCTTGCGCGTCAGCACCACGAGCCGGCCGCTGGTGGCTGCGACCAGCAGCCGCCGGTGGTTGAGCGCAAACGGCCGCATCTGGATCGCCCACGCTTCGAGCGTCTCACCGGGGATCAGCACCGAGCGCAGCTGCGCCAGCGGCCTGGCGAGCCCGGCCTCGTTCGTCGTTGTATCGCTCATGGCGGCCACCCCTGTTGCCGGCGCTGCTACTTGTTCTTGACGATCTCGGCCCGGAAGGCGCGCAACTTGTCCTTGATGATGCGCTCGTCGGCCGGGCCCATGCGCATCAGCAGCTTCTGGCCCGCGGAACGGCCCTCCAGGTCCGGGTCGGCGTACTCGTAGAATACCTTGGGCTGCACCAAAGGCGCCGCGGTCTGCGCCTCGGGCGTCTGCAGCAGGTGATCGATCACCTCGACCAGGCGGTCGTTGAAGTACTTGCCCGGATAGCCGAGGTCCTCGTAGGCCTGCTGGAACAGCGGATAGAGCCGCTCGTACACCACCGCCATCGACTTGACGTCCGCGGTCTGCACCATGCGCATGAGCGGCGCATAGCGGGCAAAGTTGGCCTCGCTGAGCGTCGTCACCTCGCCCTGCGTGGTGACGACGGTCTGGCCCGGCGTCGCCTTGAGCGGCCGCAGGTCGATCGCCACCTTCTTGCGCGGCAGGTTGTCGATGGTCACCACGATGTGGCGCACGATGCTCTGCGGCACCAGGAACTGCTCGAGCGAGCCCTTGCCGAGCACGCCGGCGAGCGAATCGTGCGCCAGCTGGTCACTGTCGTTGAGCGCCGGCAGCGCAGCGTTGTCGGCGGCCTCGGTCGGGATGGGGTGCGCGATCTGCGGCTCGCTGCTCGGCGGGGCGGGCGCGGGTCCCGGGCGCGCGGCGCTCGGCGGCGGTGCGGGGGCGTGCTGCGAGCGGTACCAGTACCAGCCGCCGGCGGCAATGATCAGCACCACCACGACGCCGATCAGCCAGGCGACCTTGCGCCGGGCAGCCTCCTCGAGATTCTCACCGGTCCACATCCGCGCTTCCTCTTCACGGTCAGGGCTGTGACTTTACTCTCCTTTGGAGCGTGCGGCCGCTCCGGCGTTGCGGCCGAGGACCCGGCGCCGTCCTGACAGGTAACATCGCGTTACGACTCGGCGCGTCGCCATGCGATCTGACAGCGAAGTGTTGGCGGCCGGTGCGCCTCGGGCGTGGCGGCACGGCGCGCAGCGCGAGCGCGGCGGCAGCGGCCCGGGACCCGGGGCCGCGCGCCCGCGGCCGGCGCGTACAGCGGGGCGTGCCGCGCGGCGCTGTACGCTGCATTAAATCTCGCCGCGACGGCTGCCCGGCGCTGCGCGGCTGTGCTTCAATCCGCTCATGCCCGCCGAGTTTCATCCAGCCGTCCGCGCCTGGTTCGAGCGCACCTTCGCCGCACCCACCGCGGCACAGCAGGCGGCGTGGCCGCAGATCGCGGCGGGGCGCCACGTCCTGATCGCCGCGCCCACCGGCTCGGGCAAGACGCTGGCGGCCTTCCTGGCCGTCATCGACGAGCTGGTGCGCACCGCTCTCACCACCGGCACGCTCGCCGACGAGACCCACGTGGTGTACGTCTCGCCGCTCAAGGCGCTCTCGAACGACATCCATCGCAACCTCGAGGCGCCGCTCGCCGGCATCGACGCCGAGCTGCGCGCGCGCGGCCTGGCCGAGCACGGCATCCGCACCTTCGTGCGCACCGGCGATACGCCGCAGCACGAGCGCACCGCGATGCGCAAGCGCCCGCCGCACATCGTGGTGACGACGCCCGAGTCGCTCTACATCCTCATGGGCTCGGAGTCGGGCCGGCAGATGCTCGCCACCACCCGCACCGTGATCGTGGATGAGATCCACGCCATGGCCGGCAGCAAGCGCGGCGTGCACCTGGCGCTGACGCTCGAGCGGCTCGAGGCGCTCGCCGGCCGCCGGCTGACGCGCGTCGGCCTGTCGGCCACCCAGAAGCCGATCGAGGACGTGGCGCGCTTCCTGGTGGGCATGCGCAACCTCGACGCCGCCGGTGAGCCCGCCTGCAGCATCGTCGACGCCGGTCACGTGCGCGCCCGCGACCTGGCGCTCGAGATCCCGGCCGCGCCACTCGAGGCGGTGATGTCGGGCGAGGTGTGGACGCAGCTCTACGACCGCCTGGCGCAGCTGGTCGGCGAGCACCGCACCACGCTGGTGTTCGTCAATACGCGCCGCCAGGCCGAGCGCATCGCGCGCCACCTGTCCGAGCGTCTGGGCGAGGAGCACGTCACCGCCCACCACGGCAGCATGGCCAAGGAGTCGCGCCTCGATGCCGAGCAGCGCCTCAAGGCCGGGAAGCTGCGCGCCCTGGTGGCGACCGCCTCGCTCGAGCTCGGCATCGACATCGGCGACGTCGACCTCGTGTGCCAGATCGCCTCGCCGCGCTCGATCGCGGCGGTGCTGCAGCGCGTCGGGCGCTCCGGCCACTTCATCGGCGGCACCCCCAAGGGACGGCTGTTCCCGCTGTCGCGCGACGACCTGGTCGAGTGCGCGGCGCTGCTGGCGGCGGTGCGGCGCGGGGAGCTCGACCGCCTGCGCGTGCCGGACAAGCCTCTCGACGTGCTGGCACAGCAGATCGTGGCGGAAGCGGCCGCGCACGAGTGGGACAGCGCGGCGCTGTTCACGCTGTGCCGCGGCGCCTACCCGTACCGCGAGCTGACGCGCGCGGAGTTCGAGGAGCTGGTGCGCATGCTGGCGGAGGGCTACAGCACCCGCCGCGGCCGCCACGGCGCGCTCATCCACCACGACGCCGTCAACCAGCGCATCCGGGGCCGCCGCAGCGCGCGCCTCACCGCGATCACCTCCGGCGGCACCATCCCCGACACCGCCGACTACCAGGTGATCCTCGAGCCGCAGGCGCAGTTCGTCGGCACGGTGAACGAGGACTTCGCGGTGGAGAGCCTGCAGGGCGACATCTTCCAGCTCGGCAACGTCTCGTACCGCATCCTGCGCGTCGAGCAGGGCCGCATCCGCGTCGAGGACGCGCACGGCGAGCCGCCGTCCATCCCGTTCTGGCTGGGCGAGGCGCCCGGGCGCACCGACGAGCTGTCGGCGAGCGTGTCGCGGCTGCGCAGCGGGCTCGAGGCACACCTCGACGCCGGCGCCGAGGGCGCGTGCGCCTGGCTGGTCGCGGAGGCCGGGATCGATGCGCCGGCGGCCGTGCAGCTGGTGGCGTATCTGGCCGCGGCGCGCGCCGCCCTCGGCGCGCTGCCCACGCAGCAGCTGATCGTGCTGGAGCGCTTCTTCGACGAGGCGGGCGGCATGCAGCTCGTCATCCACTCCCCGTTCGGCAGCCGCATCAACCGCGCCTGGGGCCTGGCATTGCGCAAGCGCTTCTGCCGCTCGTTCAATTTCGAGCTGCAGGCCGCGGCCACCGAGGACAGCATCGTGCTGTCGCTCACCACCGCGCACAGCTTCGAGCTCGAGGAAGTGGCGCGCTACCTGCATTCCAACACCGTGCGGCCGCTGCTGGTCCAGGCGCTGTGCGCGGCGCCGATGTTCCCGGTGCGCTGGCGCTGGTCGGCGACCATCGCGCTGGCCCTGCCGCGCTTCCGCGGCGGCAAGAAGCTGCCGGCGCCGCTGGCGCGCATGGCCGCCGAGGACCTCTTGACCGCGATCTTCCCCGACCAGGTGGCGTGCGCCGAGAACCTGCCCGGCGAGCTCGAGATCCCCGACCATCCGCTGGTACGCCAGGCGATCCGCGATTGCCTCGAGGACGCCATGGACGTCGCGGGCTTCGAGCGGCTGCTGCGCGGGCTCGAGGCCGGCAGCATCCGCTGCGTGGCACGCGATCTCACCGAGCCCTCGCCGCTCGCACTCGAGGTACTCTCGGCGCGCCCGTACGCCTTCCTCGACGACGCGCCGCTCGAGGAACGCCGCACCCAGGCGGTGGTCAGCCGCCGCTGGCTCGACCCGCAGAGCGCTGCCGACCTCGGCAAGCTCGACGCCGCGGCCATTGAGCGGGTCCGCACCGAGGCCTGGCCGGACGCCACCGACCCCGACGAGCTGCACGATGCGCTGCTGTGGCTCAGCTTCCTCACCGAGGCCGAGGCGCAGGCGGGGCCCGGCTGGCCGGCGCTGCTGGCGACGCTCGCCGCGGCGCGCCGCGCGACGCTGCTCGATAGCGGCACGCAGCGCCTGTGGGTCACCGCCGAGCGGCTGCCGCTGTTCGTGCCGCTCTATCCGCAGGCGCGCCTGGAACCGGCGGTGACGGCGCCGGCCGCCTACCAGCAGGAGCTCGCCGCCGCGGATGCGCTGCGCGAGGTGGTGCGCGGACGCCTGACCGGGCTCGGGCCGACCCGCGCCGCGACGCTCGCCGCCTCACTCGGCCTGCCGACCGGGGCGGTCGATGCCGCGCTCGCCGCCCTGCAGGCCGAGGGCTTCGTCATGCGCGGCGCGTTCACTCCCGAGTCCACCGGCCCCGACGAGTGGTGCGAGCGGCGCCTGCTGGCGCGCATCCATCGCTACACGGTCAAGCGGCTGCGCGCCGAGATCGAGCCGACCGAGGCGCGCGACTTCCTGCGCTTCCTGTTCGAGTGGCAGCGCGTCACGGCGAGTGCGCGCATGGAGGGACCGGATGCGGTCGGGGCGGTGCTGGCGCAGCTCGAGGGCGTCGAGGCGCCGGCGAGCGCCTGGGAGACCGAGCTGCTGCCCGCGCGCATCAGCGAGTACGAGCCGGCCTGGCTCGATGAGCAGTGCCTCGCCGGGCGCTTCGTGTGGACGCGCCTGGCGCCGCGGCGCGGCAGCAGCGAGCGCGGCGCCGCGCCGGTGCGCGCCACGCCGATCGTGCTGCTGGCGCGGCGCAACCTGCGCCTGTGGTCGACGCTCACCGGCCCTGGCGAGGGCGCGGTGCTCACCGCCGGCGCACAGCGTGCCGCCGCGCAGCTCAGGCAGCACGGCGCCTCGTTCTTCGACGAGATCGTCGCCGGCACCGGGCTGCTGCCCTCGCAGGCCGAGGAGGCGCTCGCCGAGCTCGTCGCCCTCGGGCTCGTCAACTCCGACAGCTTCGCGGGGCTGCGCGCGCTGCTGGTGCCGGCGGACCGGCGCCGCCCGGCGCTCGGCGGCCGGCGGCGGCGGCGCCTCGCCCTGTTCGGCATGGATGCGGCGGGCCGCTGGTCGCGCATCGCGCGGCCGGCTGCGGCGGCCGAGCCCGACGCCGCCGCGCGGGCGCTGGCGGAGGAGACCGTCGAGCACGTGGTGCGCACGCTGCTGCGCCGCTGGGGCGTGGTGTTCTGGAAGCTGCTGGCGCGCGAGGCGGAGTGGCTGCCGCCGTGGCGCGACCTGCTGATGTGCTGCCGGCGCCTGGAGGCGCGCGGCGAGATCCGCGGCGGGCGCTTCGTGCAGGGCTTCTCCGGCGAGCAGTACGCCGCCCCCGAGGCCATCGGCCTGCTGCGCGAGATGCGGCGCAAGCCGCGCGAGGGACAGTGCGTGTCGCTCTCCGCCGCCGACCCGCTGAACCTCGTCGGCATCCTCACCCCCGGAGTGCGCCTGCCATCGCTCGCCGGCAACCGCGTGCTGTACCGCGACGGCGTGCCGCTCGCGCTGCTGGCCGGCGGCGAGGTCAGCTTCCTCGAGACGCTGCCGCCGGAGGAGCAATGGCAGGCGCGCAACCGGCTGCTGCGCCGCCACGTGCCCGAGCAGCTCACCGACCTCGCCTGAGCGCTCAGCGCGCGCGCTCAGCGCGCGTAGCCGACCAGCTCGACGTAGCCGCGCCCGGCGAGCGGCCGGCCCGAGCGCTGACCGCTGGCATCCACCGCACCCTCCCAGTAGCGCGGCGTCGTCTGCAGCTCCTGGTCGGGCAGCACCGGCAGCAGCGTGAGGTCGAGCGCGAGGCGCGGGACGCGCAGGCGCCAGCGCGCCGGGTAGCGATCGCCGGCGGCGCTGCGCCAGTGATCCTCGACGTCGATCGCGACGTCGGCGCTACCGAGCGGCTGCACCGCGCCGTCGGGCGCGACCCAGGTGCCGGCGCTGAAGGGGTCGCGGCCGCCGCCACGGTCGCGCAGCGCGTAGAACATGAGCGCGCTGCCGTCATCGAGCTGCAGCGCGAACCAGTCCCAGCCCTCCTGGTCGCGGCCGAGGCCGCCGCTGCCCCACTCGCGGTCGAGCCAGGCGAGCCCCCGGACCGCAAGCGTCTCGCCGCCGCGCGTCAGGCTGCCGCGCACCCGCAGGCGCGGCACGGAGTAGTAATAACTGGCGGCACCCGGGTCGGCGGCCTTGCGGCTCAGCCCCTCGACGCCGTTCAGCACCGGTGCGCCCGCCGCGGTCAGCGTCAGCTCGATCGCGTAGCCGGCCTGCGAGGCGTGCGCCGTCCAGCGGCCGGCGCCGCCGGGCGCGGCCGCGAGCGACCAGTCGTCGATCCAGACGCGCGCCGGCTCGCCGTCCCCGCCCGCAAGATCAAGCGCCGCGCGCGACAGCTTCTGGACGGCGCGGAAGCGCCGCTCCGCGACGTCGGTGACGGCGAAGTGCGCCATCCACACCTCGCGGCTGCGCCAGGCAGAGCGCGGCGGCGGCGGCGCCGCGGCGGCGGCGGGCGCGAGCGCAAAGCGGAAGAAGGTCAGCTCGAAGCCGAAGCGCGAGCCGTCGGCGGCATCGAGATTGCCGGTGACGTACCACCACTCGTGGCGGAACCCCGGGTGCGGCCCGTCATCGCGCGGGAACTCGAACCGGCGCGGCGCCCCGGCTGCGGCAAAACCCGCCGCCGTGCCGGGCAGCAGCGGCGCGGGCGGTGCGGCGGCTGCCGCCGCGCAGGCGAGCACCAGGGCGCAGGGCACGGCGCGCATCACGCCTCGCGCAGCGCGGCGGCCGGTACCAGCCGCGCGCCGCGCCACGCCGGGTACAGTCCGGCGGCGAGGCTGGCCGCGAGCGCCAGCCACAGCGCGTTGGTGAACTGCGCGGCCGACAGGTGCAGGTCGATCTGCCAGCCGAAGGCGCGGCGGTTGATGACCTCGGTGAGCACCAGCGCGGTGAGCAGTCCCGCCGGCAGCGCGGCCAGGAGCGCGGCGAGTCCCATGAACGCGGTCTGCGCCAGCACCAAAAGCGCCGCGCGCGCGGGCGTCAGGCCGAGCGCGCGCAGCAGCGCGAGCTGCGCGCCGCGCTCGAGCTCCCAGGCGAGCAGCGCGCTCACCAGTCCCACGGCCGCAACGCCCGCGGCCAGCCAGTAGAGCACGCGCGTGATGACGAAGGTGCGCTCGAAGATGCGCATCGACAGCGCGCGCAGCTCGGCGTTGGAGCGGATCAGCAGCGCCTGCCGCCCCGATGCGGTGCGGCGCAGCGCCGCCACCGTCGGCGCCACCGCCGTGCCGGGGGCGAGATATAGGCCGAGCGCGCCGACGCCGTCGTCGCCGAAGCTGCGCCGGTACGTGGCGAGGTCCATGAGCACCTCGCCGCGATCGTTGCCGTACTCGCGGTACACGCCGGCGACCTCGAAGGCGCGCGGACCTGCGCTCGTGGTGAGGGTGAGCGTAGCGCGCGGGGCGAGCGCCAGGCGCCAGGCGAGCGGCTCGGAGATGAGCACCGCGCCGGCTGCGAACGCCTGCCAGGCGCGCGCCGGATCCCCGGCGCTGAAGCGGAACGCGGCGCGGCTGGCCGGCGGGATGCTGAGCGCGTTCAGGTCGAGCGCGCCGCGCGGCGAGCGCACCACGGCACGCCGCCCCTCGCTGTGGGCCTGCACCCCGGGCGTGGCCAGCAGGTCGCGGATCAGCTCCGGCGCGAGGCGCCGCTCCGGGCTGTCGGCCGAGCCCGGCGCGCTCACGTAGATGTCGGCGCGCATGGTCTGCGTGAGCCAGTCGCGCAGCGACTCGCGGAAGCTCCCCACCATGATCGCCACGCCGATCATGGCGCTGAGCGCCATGCCGAGCGCGGCGACCGCGACGCCGGTGCGGCTGAGCGAGCCGGCGATCTCGCCGCAGGCGAGGCGCGCCACGGCGCTGCTGCGCGCGGCCACCCGGGCGCCCCCGAGCGCGAGCGCCCGCAGCGCCGCCGGTGTCGCCGCCGCCACGGCGATGAGCAGCAGGAACAGCGCCACGAAGCCGGCGAACAGACTGCGCCCCGACACCAGCACCAGGAGGCCCGCGCCGAGCGCGAGCGCCGCGCTCGCCACCGCCAGGCGCCGCGCGATGCCGAGCGCGCGCTGCTCGAGGCTCGAGCGCACCAAGGCCAGTTGCGGCGCGGCGCGTGCCACCTCGAGCGCCGGCAGGAGCGCTGCGACCAGCGCGGTCGCCACCCCGGCGCCGAGTGCCTTGACCAGGGTGAGCGCCGGCACGCTCACCGAGCTGACCGCGACCACGAAGTACAGGTCGTTGATGGTCTGTGCCACCAGTCCCACGAGCGCGCGCGCCAGCAGCAGCCCGAGCAGCGCCCCGCACGCGGCCCCCGCCACCCCGAGCACGGCGGCCTCGGCGAGGACCAGCATCAGCACCTGGCCGCCGGTGGCGCCGAGCGCGCGCAGCACCCCGAAGATGGCGCGCCGCTGCACCACCGCGAAGCTGATCGCGCCGTAGATGAGGAGCGTGCCGACCAGCAGCGCCAGCAGGCTCATGGCCTTCAGGTTGGTGGTGAAGGCGCCCGTCATGGCGAAGGTCTCGCGCGCGCTGGCGCGCGTCGCCTGCAGCTCGAGACCCGCGGGGAGCGTGCGGCGCAGCGCCTCGAGTGCCCGCGCGCCGGCCGCGCCCGGCGGCAGTCGCAGGTCGATGCGCGACAGCCGCCCGCGCACCCCGAGCCACTCCTGCGCCTGCGCGATGTCGGTGAGGATGAGGGCATCGAACGCCGCCCCGGGCAGGATGCGCGCCACCGTGGCCGGGTGTCCCACGCCGCCGATCGTCAGCTCGAGGCTGGCGCCCGTAGTCAGGTGCAGCGCCGCGGCGAGGCTCGCGCCGAGCGCCACCGCGCCGGGCGCGAGCCAGTCGCGCGCCGCGGCCGGATCGGCCGCGGCGGGGACGCCGCCCGGGGCGCGGGGCCCGGCGGCGTCCGCCTCGAGCTCCGCGCCGGCGAACGGGTCGGTGCCGATGAGCTGCAGGATGCGGCCGCCGAGCTGCACGTAGCCCGACACCAGCGGCGCGAAGCGCACCGGCGCGGTTGCCGGCGCCACGTCGCGGCGCAGCTGCACGTACAGCCGCTCGTCGATACCGGCCGGTCCGCCGACGATCTGGTAGTCGGCGGCGCCGTTCACGGCCTGCAGCGACAACTCGAAGGCGCGCTGCGCGCTGGCGGTCGCGGTGTCGACCGCCACGATGGTCGCCACCCCGAGCGCCAGGCCAAGCAGTGCCAGCGCCAGCTGCGCGGGGTGGCGCAGCAGGTGGCGCAGGCTCGCCGCCGGCAGCACCGGCAGGCTCACGCGCGCTCCGGGCCCGGCGGCTGCAGCCGCCCGTGCACGAGCTCGAGGATGCGGTCGGCGGCGCGCGCCAGCGCCGTATCGTGCGTGACGATGACGAGCGTCGCGCCGCGCGAGCGGCTCAGGCCGAGCAGGCACGGCAGCACCTCGCGCGCAGTCTGCTCGTCGAGATTGCCGGTCGGCTCATCGGCGAGCAGCAGCTGCGGCTCGTGCACGAGCGCGCGCGCGATGGCGACGCGCTGCTGCTCGCCGCCCGAGAGGCGGTCCACCGCACTGTGGGCGCGGTCGCGCAGGCCGACGGCGTCGAGCACGGCGAGACTGCGCGCGCGGGCCGGCGCGCCGCGCACGCCGTTCAGATCGAGCACCAGGCGCACGTTCTCGGCCACGTCCAGGGTCGGAATGAGGTTGAAGAACTGGTAGACGAAGCCGATGTGTGCGCGGCGGAACAGCGTGCGTGCCGGCTCACCCATGGCCGTGATCTCGGCGCCGCCGACGCTGACGCTGCCCGAGTCGGCGCGGTCGATGCCGCTGACGAGATTCAGCAGCGTCGACTTGCCCGAGCCGCTGCGCCCGACCACCGCCAGCGTCTCGCCCGCGGCCACCGTCGCGTCGGCTGCGTCGAGCACCCGATGCACGCGCTCACCCTCGCGGAAGCTGCGGCTCAGCGCGCGGATGCTCAGCACGGCGGGGAGGCTCCGGACATGGGCGCATTGTAGAATGGGGGGCGCGCCGAGCCCCGGGAAGCATCATGTCGACGTTCTGGAGCAGGTTCCTGTCAGTGCCGCGCCCGGATGGGGCCGCGGACGATTGGCGCCTGCTCACCACCCTGCCGGACCTGCCGAGCGCCCAGTCGCTCGCCGAGGTGCTGAGCGCCGGCGGCATTCCGGCGCGCGTCAGCTCCGATGCCGGGGTGCTCGGTCAGGCCGCGCCCTCGCGGCTGTACGTGAGCGCGCCGCTCCTGGCGCGGGCCCGGGAATACCTGGCGCAGGGCAGCGCGGCCGCTGCGCCGGCGGCCGACGGCACCCCCTGAGGCACGCCGGCACGCGCGAGTGGCGGCCCCCGCTCCGATCGGCCAAACTGCGCAGCCCCCAGCGGTTCCAAGCCGTGGCGTTCACGGCCCGCGTGCCTTCGAAGGGAAGCTCATGACACTGCCAGCGCCGCGCCGCGGCCGCACCCCGTTCCTCGTGCCCGCCGCAGCCGCGGCCCTCCTCGCCGGCGCGTTGCCCGCGCCGGCGCAGCAGCCCGCCGCCGCACCGGTCGCCGCGAAGGCGCCGGCCGACAAGGCCCCCGGCAAGACGCCCGCCGCGGGCGCCGCCTCGAAGGAGACCGGCCAGCGCGACGCCACCAGCTACAGTCTCGGCGTGATCATGGGCGAGCAGCTGCGCGAGAGCGGCGTGACGCCCGCACAGATCAGCTCGCCGCGCGTCGCCCAGGGCGTGCGCGATGCGATCACCGGCAAGAGCAAGACCTCGGACGCCGACCGCAAGAACATGGTCGACCTGATCCGCGGCGCGCAGGAGAGGCTGGTCGACACCAACCACAAGGCCGCCGCCACGTTCCTGGCCGACAACGGCAAGAAGCCCGGCGTCGTCACCACCGCCAGCGGACTGCAGTACAAGGTGCTCGCCGCCGGCAGCGGCGACTCGCCCAAGCGCACCGACGAGGTCACGGTCAACTACCGCGGCACGCTGCTCGACGGCACCGAGTTCGACAGCAGCTACAAGCGCGGCGAGCCGGCCAACTTCCGCGTCGACCGCGTCATCCCCGGCTGGACCGAGGCGCTGCAGCTGATGAAGCCGGGCGGCAAGATGCAGCTGTACGTCCCGCCGCAGCTCGCCTACGACACGCACTCGCGCCCGCCGATCCCGCCCGGCGCGCTGCTGCTCTTCGACGTGGAGCTGATCGGCGTGAAGGCCCCCGAGGCGGCCGCCGCGCCGGCCGAGCCGGCCCGTCCCGGTGCGCCCCCGCCCGCGCCCAAGTAGCGCTCAGCCGCTCGCGTTGGCGCCGGGCGAGTAGCGCATCGGCTTGGTGACGCCGAGGCGCGTCAGCTCGCGCAGCAGGCTGTCGGCGAGCTCAGCGTTGGCGGTGCGGTCGAAGGCCGGGGCCTTCGACCAGTCGTAGGCCCAGGGGTGCGCGGTGCGCAGCGCCTCCGGCTCGTCGAGGTAGCGCGGGATGACGTGCGCGTGCAGCGCCGGCTCCAGGTTGCCGAACATCGCGTAGTTGATGCGCAGCGCGCCGGTGACCTTGAGCAGTGCATCGCCGAGGCGCGACATGTCCGACAGGAACGCGATGCGCTCGCGCGCCCCGAGCGCGTTGAGGTTCGGCACCACCGGGTCCGGCAGCAGCAGCGTGTAGCCGCGCACGAACTGGCGCTCGCCGAACACCGCCCAGCCGGAGAACAGCCGCGCGACCACGCACGGATCGCGCCCCTCGCGCGCCGCGACGACGCGCGCATGGATGGCGGTCAGGGGTTCCGCTGCGGCTTCGTTCTTCATGTTGCCGTGCCCGGCGAACGGAATATGAAATATACCGCACCCAGGATGCACAGTGCCGCCCACAGGTAGTCGAGCCTGAGAGGCTTGTGCATGTAGAGCGCCGCAAACGGCACGAACACGCCGAGGGTGATCACCTCCTGCAGGATCTTCAGCTGCGACAGGCTGAGGCGCGTATAGCCGATGCGGTTGCCGGGTACCTGCAGCAGGTACTCGAAGAAGGCGATACCCCAGCTGAGCAGCGCCGCCAGGTACCAGGGGCGGTCGGCGAGGTTGCGCAGGTGCGCGTACCAGGCGAAGGTCATGAAGACGTTGGAGGCGATGAGTAGCAGGGTCGCCGACAGCACCGGGTTCATCGGACAGCTCTCCTCAGCAGGCGACGCCCAGGCGGCGCAGGTCCGCCAGCGTCGCCGCGTAGTCGCGGTGCACGATGCCGGCCCAGCCGCGCGCGCCGGCCGCCGCCACGTTGTCGGCACGGTCGTCGATGAACACCGTGGCGGGCGGCTCGAGCGCGAAGCGCCGCTCGGCCTCGCGATAGATGCCGGGGTCGGGCTTCATGACCCCGGCGAGATAGGACGGCAGCGCGCCGTGGCCGATGGCGTGCAGGCGGTACTCGCGCGACAGGTGCGCCCAGTGCAGGTCGCCCATGTTCGACAGCAGGTAGACCCGGTAGTGCTCGCTCAGGCGGTGTGCCAGCTCGATCATCGGCGGGTCAGGCTCGAACATGTTGACCCAGTGGGCGTGCGCTTCCTCCAGCGACAGCGGCTCGCGCGTGATGGCCTGCAGCCGCTCCAGCAGCCCGTGGCCGTGCACGCGGCCGCACTCGTGCTCGGCGAGCGCGATGCGCTCCATGACGCCGTTGCGGTCGGCGACGTCGGCGCCGCGCGCGCGCAGCAGCTCGATGATGGGGCGGTAGTTGAAGCGCATCAGCACCCAGCCGATGTCGAACACCACGTTGCGGATCATGCCGGCGCCCTCAGGGCGGGCCCAGGGCGCTGACGCTGCCGCCATCGCCGGGGCGGCCGTTGACCGCCACCACCGTCGCGCGCGGGTAGAAATTGAACTCCGTGGCGCTGGCCCAGGTATAGGCGCCCATGGCGCGGCCGACGATCAGGTCGCCCGCCTTGAGCTGCGGCAGCATGAGGTTCTCGGCGATCACGTCGATGCTGTCGCAGGTCGGGCCGGCCAGCACCGAGGGCAGCCGCTCCTCGCTGTCACGCAGCGGCTCGACCGGGTAGCGCGCGTGGTCGAACAGCTGACCGCTGAAGGAGCCGTACAGGCCGTCGTCGAGGTAGTACCACCAGTGCCCCTCGCGCTGCGCCCGCCCCATGACCGAGGCGACGCCGATGGCGGCGGGCCCCACGATGTAGCGGCCCGGCTCGGCGATGACGCGCACGCGCGCCGGCAGCCTGGCGAGCGCGGCGCGCAGCGGCGCACAGAAGCGGCCGATGTCCTGCACCGGCTGCCCGTAGTCGATGGGGAAGCCGCCGCCGATGTCGAGCGTGTCGAAGCTGCCGAGCTTCTCGCGCCGCGCCAGCCGCAGCAGCTTCGCGCAGGCCTCGAGCGCCTCGACGTGCTTGGTGGCATCGCCGACCTGCGAGCCGACGTGGAACGACAGCCCGCGCACCTCCACGCCCAGGTCGGCCGCCACGCGCGCCAGCGCCAGCAGGCCCTCCGGGTCGCAGCCGAACTTGCGCGACAGGTCGCACACCGCGCCGGGGGCGCGGAACGAGACGCGCAGCAGCAGGCTCGCCTGCCCCGCCAGGTGCGCGAACTTGCGCACCTCGTCGGGGTTGTCGGCGACGAAGGTGCGCACGCCGAAGTCGAGCGCGTTGGCGATGTCGGCCGCGCGCTTGATGGGATGGGTGTGGATGCAGCGCTCGGGGGCTACTCCCAGGCGCCGCACCAGCTGCACCTCGCCGGTGGTGGCGAGGTCGAGGAAGCCGCCCTCGGCGATCACGGTCTGCACCACCGCCGGGTGCGGCATAGGCTTCAGGGCGTAGTGCAGGTCGACGTGCGGCAGCGCCTTCCTGAGCTTGCGGAACTGCACCCGCACGCGCTCGCAGTCGAGGATCAGGAGCGGCGAGCCGAACTCGCGCACCAGACGGCGCACCTCCGCGGGCTGGAACGGGTCGATGAAGCGCGCGCGGCGCACCGAGGCGGAGCTGTGGCTCAGGGCAGCACGGCGCGCGTGCCGGTGCCGTCGTCGGCCCCGGCCACCGCGGTCGCCGCCTTCACCAGCCGGTCGCGGATCGCATCCCAGGCCTCCAGGTCGGGCACGGCCTGCACCAGGATGTGGGCACAGCCTGCCTTGTCGAGGGTGCGCAGGTTGTTGTACAGGTCGCGGCCGTAGCTCTCCGGGCGCCGCCCGGCGTTGATCCAGGTGGCGTACTTGTGGGCGCGCAGCGGCAGGCGCTGCGCCAGCACCGCGACGCGGCGCGCGCCGACGGACGCGGCGTCCGCCTGCGCATCGATCTCGCCGGCCGGCACGATGGTCATGGGCGTGGTCGGCGCGTAGTGGGTCGGACCGCTGCCCGGCACGCGCGGCGCGGCGCCGGCGGGGCCGCTGAACAGCTCCCCGACCAGGGCGCGGATCTGTGCCGCGGTGACGCCGCCCGGACGCAGCAGGCGCACGCTCTCGCCCTCGAAGCAGACGATGGTCGACTCGAGCCCGACCTGGCACTCGCCGCCGTCGAGCAGCACGCGCACCGCCTCGCCGAGCTCCTCGCGCACGTGCTCGGCCCGGGTCGGCGACAAGCGCCCGAAGCGGTTGGCGGACGGCGCGGCGATGCCGCCGCCGAAGGCGGTCAGCAGCTGCTGCGCCATGGGGTGCGCCGGTACGCGGATGGCGATGGTGTCCTGGCCGCCGGTAATGACGTCGTGCACGTTGCCGGCGCGCGGCAGCACCATGGTCAGCGGTCCCGGCCAGAACGCCTCGGCGAGGCGCGTGGCGACCTGCGGCACCTCGCGCACCCAGCGGTGCAGGAAGCGCGGGCTGTCCAGGTGCACGATCAACGGGTGGCTCGGCGGGCGGCCCTTGACCTCGAAGATCTTGGCCACGGCGGCCGGGTTCTGCGCGTTGGCGCCCAGGCCGTACACGGTCTCGGTGGGAAACGCGACCAGCTCGCCGTTGCGCAGTGCCTGCACGGCGGTGTCGATTTCGACCTGGGTTGCCCGGACGACGCGAACCATAGATGAGACGAATTCTAGCAAGCCGCAGGCGCGCGCTGCGGCGTGTTGTGCGAAAGCCGCACCTGAGTCACAACGGCGCCGACAGCCGGCAACGGAACCGGCCGTGGCGCTCGACGGCGGTGTCGCGGCCGGCCGACGCGGGCCGCGAGTCCTACTCGAGGTCGCGCCGCTGCCAGCCGTCCGCCGTGTGGCTCAGCTCGTAGGCCGGCCAGTAGTGCTTGTCGAGCTTGAGCGTGATCACTTCCGGCGCGTTGTTCCAGGTGATGGTCTTGAGGCGCACCGAGGAGCGGTCCGGCCGCCCGGTGACCAGCCTGAGGAAGGTGTCGAGGTCCGGCACCGGTACGCCGTCGACCTCGACGATGCGCCGCCCCGGGTACAGCTGGTAGCGCGTCGCCGGCGAGCCGTAGGCGAAGTAGCCGACGTATACGCCGACCGGCGCGATGCCGCGCTGCACGCTCATGGCCCGGTGCGGTGCCTGCAGCGTCGCGCCGGCCCACTCCACCAGGCGATCGACGTCGGTGCCGGGCAGCTGCGCGGTCGGCACCTCGATGGTCTGCTGTGCCTGGCCGCGCCACACGGTCACCTGCACGCGGTCCTTGTCGGCCGCGGCCTTCTCGACCTCGCGGAAGCGCGTCACCACCGCCCCGTCGATCGCGAGCAGCAGGTCGCCCTGCTGCAGCAGCTGCGCGGCCGGCGAGCCGCCCGCCAGGCGTATCACGCTGAGCGCCTGGCGGCGCGT
>JANWKR010000072.1 GCA_025451275.1 Steroidobacteraceae bacterium | reverse complement strand
GGCGCGCTGCGCGGGGTTGCCGCCGGTCGGCCAGGCGATGACCACCTGCGGACGCAGCGCCACGAGGCGTTCCATGTCGATGGCGGCGCCGTCGCCGATGCGCGGGACGCGCCGTGCCGCCGGCGGCTCGTCGGAGTACTCGACGGTGGCGAGCACCTGCGCGCCGGCGCCGGCGCTGAACAGCATCTCGGTGGCGCCCGGCGTCAGGCTGATGATGCGCAGCGCCGGCGCCGGCACCTGCAGCCGGTGGCCGAGGTCGTCGCTGACCACGCGCAGTGGCCCGCCCGCGCCGGCGGCCGCCGCAGCCGCGCCGAGCGCGGCGCATACCAACAGCCAGCGGGCCCGGCGTCGCATGACCGGGGATCATGCGGCAGCGCGCCGCGCCGCGCCAAGCGCCGCTTGCGCCGGGACGTGTGCCGCTGGCGGCGGCGCGAGGCCTGCCGTGACGCGTACGCGCCTATGATTCGCGCTGCCCGCAGTGGGCCAGCAGCAGCCTGGAGCTCCCCATGAAATGGCCGGCCGCCCTCCTGAGCCTGGCAATCCTCGGCAGCGCCCTGGGTGCGGAGCCCGGCATGTTCCGCGGCGACGCGCGCCACGCTGGCGTGTACCCGGGCGCGGGCGTGCCGGTGCTGCACGGGGTGAAGTGGAAGTTCAAGACCGGCGGGGCGGTGCTCGCCACCCCGGTGCTGGCCGGGGGCACGGTGTACTTCGGCAGCAGTGATCACAACTTCTACGCGCTCGATGCGGCGAGCGGCGCGCTGCGCTGGAAGTTCGCCACCCACGGCCGCGTCACCTCGTCGGCCGCGGTGGCCGCCGGCCGGGTGTACTTCGGCAGCTACGACAGCAACTTCTACGCACTCGATGCGGCCAGCGGCGCGCTGCTGTGGAAGTTCGCGAGCGGCGGCGAGCGGCGCTTCAGCGCCCGGCATCTGCACGGCGCCGAGCCGGCCGCCGAGGTGATGCCCGACCCGTTCGACACGTTCCTGTCCTCGCCGGTGTTGGCCGACGGCGCGGTGTACTTCGGCAGCGGCGACGGCAACGTCTACGCGCTCGATGCGGCGAGCGGCGCGCTGCGCTGGAAGTTCGCGACCGGCAACGTGGTGCACGCCTCGCCAGCTCTCGCCGCGGGCACGCTCTACGTCGGCAGCTGGGACAGCTACTTCTACGCGCTCGACAGTGCCAGCGGCAAGCAGCGCTGGCGCTTCAAGACCGGCGAGGATGCCGCCATCAACAACCAGGTGGGCATCCAGTCCTCCGCGGCGGTCGTCAACGGCGTCGTCTACTTCGGCTGCCGCGACTCGCATCTGTATGCGCTCGATGCCGCGAGCGGCGCGCAGCTGTGGGCCTATCCCACCAAGGACTCATGGGTGATCACCTCTCCGGCGGTTCAGGACGGCGTGGTGTACTTCGCCACCTCGGACAGTGCGCTGCTGCTGGCCGCGGACGCCAAGAGCGGCGCGCCATTGCTGTCGCTCGACTTCCACCACTGGCCGTTCTTCTCCTCGCCGGCGCTCGCCGGCGGCCGCCTCTACATCGGCTCGGACTCGGGCAAGGTGCTCGCGCTCGACCTCAAGACGCGTCAGCTCGCGTGGACGTTCGCCACCGACGGCGCCACGCAGAACGGCGCGCGCCTGACCAAGGCCGACGGCACCCCGAACTACGAGGCGGTCTACTCGGACTACTTCTACGACGACATGGTGGCCGGCACTACGCGCATGCTGGACACAGGCTCGGTGCTCAGCTCGCCGGTACCGGACGGCGACACGCTTTATTTCGGCAGCAGCGACGGCCAGCTGTACGCGATCGGCTGAAGGCTCAGGCGCGGGGGCCGCGCAGCGCCAGCACGCGTTCGCGCAGCAGTTCGGGCGTGGCCTCGCCGGGTGGCACGGGGGGGCCGGCGGCGATGCCGACGCGGGAAGACACGCTGCGCAGCAGCGGTGCGAGCGCGCGGGCGCGGTGGCGGCTGAAGACCGAGCCCCACAGGCCCGAGAGCGCGAGCGGCACCACCGGCACCGGGGTCTGCGCCAGGATGCGCATCAGCCCCGGGCGGAAGGGCGCGACCGCACCGTCGGCGGTGAGACGCCCCTCGGGGAAGATGCACACGAGCTGGCCCGCGCTGAGCTCGCGCGCCACGGTGGCGAAGGCCTGCTCGTAGACCGCGGCGTCGACCTTGTGTGGCGCGATCGGGACCGCCTTCATGCCGCGCGCCAGCACGTTGATCACCGGCGCTTCGAATATGGCGCGCTCCATGACGAAGCGGATGGGACGCGGGCAGGCTGCGGAGATCACCAGCGCATCGGCGAAGCTCACGTGGTTGCAGACCAGCAGCGCCGCGCCCTCCTGCGGGATGTTGTCGAGGCCGCGCTCCTCGAGACGGTAGAGACTGTGGATCAGGACCCAGGCCACGAAGCGCAGCAGGAACTCCGGCAGCAGCGTGTAGATGTAGAGTGCGACCGCGGCATTGACCGCGCCCGTCACCAGCAGCAGCTGCGGCACCGTGAGCCCCAGCGCCAGCAGCAGCGAGCCGTACAGCGCCGCGGCCACCATGAACAGCGCGTTCAGCATGCTGTTGGCGCCGATGACGCGCGCCAGCGCGTGCGGCGGGGCGCGTTCCTGCACCACTGCGTACAGCGGCACCGCGTACAGGCCGCCGAACAGGCCGAGGCCCGCGAGGTCGACGAGCAGCCGCAGCGCGTGCGGCTGCCCCAGGAACGCGCCCACTCCTGGCGCGGTCGCCGCCAGCTGCGGCGCGGCCACGCCGAGATCGAGCGCGAACAGGGTCAGCCCGATCGAGCCAAACGGCACCAGCCCGATCTCCACCTTGTGGCCCGAGAGCCGCTCGCACAGCAATGCGCCGCTGCCCACGGCCACCGCCAGCACCCCCAGCATCAGCGTGACGACGTCGGCGCCGCCGCCGCCGGCCAGGCCCGGCAGCTGCGCGAGCAGCAGCGCGCCGTAGAACCAGAACCAGGACAGACCGAGGAGTGAGAGGAATACCGCGCGCGAGGCACGCGCCGCCTCGAGGTTGGCGCGCGTCGCCGCCCAGGGATTGAGGGTGAGCGCCAGCCCCGGGGCCGCCGGCGGCAGGCGCGGAATCCACAGGCTCGCGCCGAACCCCGCCAGCGCGACGGCGAGCAGCGCCACGGCCCCGGCGGCCACGCCGGCGTGGGCGACCAGGAGTCCGGCACCGAGCGCGCCGGCGAGGATCGCGACGAAGGTCCCGGCCGCGAGCAGGGCGTTGCCACCGACCAGCTCGCTCGGCCTGAGCACCTGCGGCAACAGGCCATACTTGGCGGGCGCGAAGAAGGCGGCGTGCGTGCCCATGAGGAACACGCTCGCCAGCAGCAGCGCGGCGTTGTGCAGTGCCAGGCCAAGCGCGGCGAGCGCCACGATGGCGAGCTCCGCCGCCTTCACCGCCTGCAGCACACGGGACTTGTCGAAGCGGTCGGCCAGCTGCCCGGCGGCGCCCGAGAACAGCACGAACGGCAGGATGAAGAGCAGATTGACCAGCAGCTTCGGCTCGAGGCCGGCGGCGCGCGCCGTCGGGTAGGCCACGGCCAGCAGCAGCAGGTTGGTGAGCAGGTTGTCGTTGCCGGCGCCGCAGGCCTGGGCGACGAAGAACGGGGCGAAGCGCCGCTCGCGCAGCAGCCGGAACTGCCTCGATCCGCTCATGCGCGCGTGCGCACCCCCTGCCGATCCGTCGGCTCGATACTAGCAAACCGCCGCCACGGCGCGGGCTGGCAGCCGGCGCCGGGCGGTGGTCTTCAGGCGGCGGCGCGTCCCTGCTGCTCGCCGCCCACGCTCTCCAGCACGCGGGCCACGGCGTGCACGGTGGCGGCGATGCGCACGGCACTCTGCACCGCCTCGCGCGTCAGGCCGTGCTGGCGCAGCTGCCGCTCGTGCGAGGCCACGCAGCTGCCGCAGCCGTTGATGGCCGACACCGCCAGCGCCAGCAGCTCGAAGTCCGCCTTGGCGATGCCGGGGCTGCCGATGACGTTCATGCGCAGCCGCGGCGGCAGCTTCGCGTACTCCTCATCCTCCACCAGGTGCAGGAAGCGGTAGTACACGTTGTTCATCGCCATGATCGCCGCGGCTGCGTGCGCGGCGCTCACGTGCGCGGCGTCCAGATGCCGCGTAGCGAGGGCCTGCACGTCACGGGTGAAGGTGGCGTTGCGCGAAGCGGCGGCGGCGGCCAGTGCCACCGCCCAGATCTGCCGCTCGCTCAGGCCCGGCGCCCCGGCGCCCGTCAGCACCGTCCCGAGATTCAGCTGCAGGTCGCGCGCATAGCCCGGCAGGGCCTCGCGCAGGTTGTCGAGGGTAGTCATGTCAGGCCGCCTTGAGGGTCTCGTCGCCCTTCTGCCAGTTGCACGGACACAGCTCGTCGGTCTGCAGCGCATCGAGCACGCGCAATACTTCCTCGGGGCTGCGGCCGACGCTGAGATCGGTCACGTACACGAAGCGGATCACGCCCTGTGGGTCGACGATGTAGGTGGCGCGCTGCGCGACGCCCGCTTCCGGGTCGAGGATGCCGAGGCTGCCGGCCAGCTCGCGCTTGACGTCCGCGAGCATGGGGAAGGGCAGCGCCCTGAGCTCCTCGCGGTCACGCCGCCAGGCGAGGTGCACGAACTCACTGTCGACGCTCACGCCCAGCAGCTGGGCATCGCGCGCCTTGAATTCCTTGTCGAGCTTGCCGAAGGCGGCGATTTCGGTCGGGCACACGAAGGTGAAATCCTTGGGCCAGAAGAACACGACGCGCCACTTGCCCGAGAAGCTCTCGTGGTTCACGGGCTGGAAGGCGTGCTTGGGGTCGCTGGAGACGACGCCCGTAAGCGCGAACTGCGGAAACTGCTGGCCGATGCCGATCATGGAGCTACTCCTTACTGACTGTGTCTGATGCTTGGTGACGCGAGCATGATGGCGACGGGACTGCTATCATTCCAATCAATTGATTTGATTATCTCGATAGACGTCATATATAGGCAGCATGGAGCTGAAACTCAAGGACCTGCGTTATCTGGTGGCGGTCGCCGACCTGCGCCACTTCGGTCGCGCCGCGGCGCGCTGCTTCGTCAGCCAGCCGACCCTGTCGGCGCAGCTGAAGAAGCTCGAGCAGTCCCTCGGCGTGCAGCTGATCGAGCGCGCGCCCAACAACGTCAGCCTGACCCCCGCCGGCGCGGAGATCGTGGCGCGCGCGCGGCGCATCCTCGAGGCGAGCGACGAGGTGGTGGCGCTGGCCCGTACCCGGCACGACCCGCTCGCCGGCAAGCTCGCGGTCGCGCTGCTGCCGACGATCGGTCCCTACCTGCTGCCGCGCGTACTGCCGGCGATCCGCAAGGCGCTGCCACGCCTGGAGCTGCGGCTGTACGAGTACCAGACGGCGCCGATGCTGGAGAAGCTGCACGGCGGCGAGCTGGATCTCGGCATCCTGGCGCTGCCGGTGGAGCTCGCCGGCCTCGAGTCGCGCGAGCTGTACCGCGAGCCGTTCCTGGTCGCGCTGCCCGCGCAGCACCCGCTGGCGCGGCACGACAGCGTGCGGGTCGCCGACCTCAAGAACGAGCCGCTGCTGCTGCTGGAGGACGGCCACTGCCTGCGCGACCAGGCGCTGGAGGTGTGCGGCCGCGTCGGCGCGCGCGAGACCCAGGACTTCCGCGCCACGAGCCTGGAAACGCTGCGACAGATGGTGGCCGCCGGCGCCGGCGTGACGCTGCTGCCGGAGCTCGCCGGTCGCGGCGCTTATCGCAACGCCAGCGGCGTGGTGCTGCGGCCGTTCACCCGGCCGGCGCCGGCACGCTGCATCGGTGCGCTGTGGCGCAAGAGCACGGCGCGCGCCCCCGCCATCGACGCCCTCGCCCGCCTGATCGCGGAGCACGCCCGCTGAGCGCGGCCGCCCCGGTGAGCGTCGCGCTGCGCGCCGGCGACGGGCGCGCGCTGGCGGGGCTGCTGCTCGAGGCTGCGCCGGCGCGCGGCGCCATCACGGTCAACGGCGCGGCCGGCTATCCGCGCGAGTTCTACCTGCGCTTCGCCGGCTACTGCGCCGCGCGCGGCTACCACACCCTGGTGTACGACTACCGCGGCATCGGCGCCTCGGCGCTGGCGCCGCTGGCGGCCGACCCGGCGCGCATGAGTGACTGGGGCCGCTTCGACATGCCCGCGGCCCTCGAGTGGCTGGCGCAGCGATTTCCTGGGCTGCCGCTGTTCACCGTCGGTCACAGCGTCGGCGGTCAGCTGGCCGCCGCCATGCCCAACCAGGCACGCGCCCGTGCGCACGTGATGCTGGCCACCTCGACCGGCTACTGGCGCGCGGAGCCCGTGCCGATGCGCTGGGCGGCGCTGTTCTTCTGGTTGGTATACGGGCCGCTGACGCTGCGGCTGTTCGGCTACGTGCCGCACTCACCGATCTGGCGCGGCCACTCGCTGCCGCGCGGCGTGTTCCTGCAGTGGCGCCGCTGGTGCCTGCGCGCGGAGCACTTCGGCCCGGACCTTGCGCGCGAGCTGCCCGACAACCAGTTCGCGCACAGCGCCGGCCCGCTGCTCGCCTGGGCCTTCAGCGACGACCCGATCGCCAACCCCACCACCGTCGAGGCGCTGCTGGCCTTCTATCCGCGGGCGCGCATCGAGCGGCGCTGGACCTCACCGGCCGAGGCCGGCGTGCGCCGTATCGGCCACCGCGGCTTCTTCTCTGCCCGTCACCGCGACTCGCTGTGGCGCGCGCTGCTCGACTGGATCGACGCGCGCTGACTCTCCGGCACTGCCGCCTCCGGTGCCGCAGCCGCCGGCCGGCGCGCATTGCGCGCCAGTGCGATCGCCACCAGCACCACGACCCCGCCCACGATCTGCACCGGTGACAGGCGCTCCCCGAGCAGCAGCCAGGCGTAGCCGGCGGCGGCCACCACCGCCACGTACAGCCCGACGGCACTGAACGAGGCCGGCAGCCGCGCCAGCGCCAGCGCGATCAGGCCCTGGCCGAGCGCCTGGGCGGACAGCGCGCACGCGATCAGCACCCACCACCCGTGCGCGTCGTCCGGCAGGAACTTCTGCATCAGCGCGAGCGGCAGCAGCAGCACGGTGAACACCAGGGTGGAGACGAACATGACGATGCCGGTGCCGTGGCGCGTGCGCAGGCGCGCCACCGCGAGGATGTAGCCGGCGTAGAAGCAGGCCGTGCCGAGGCCGAGCGCATCCCCGAGCAGCGCGTGGCTGCCCGCGCCGAGCTTCGGCACCAGCATCAGCAGCACGCCGGCGAAGGCGAGTCCCAGCGCCACCAGGAATCCCGGGCGCGGCCGCTCGCCCCACAATGTCCACGCCACCAGCGTCACCAGCATGGGCGCGCAGTTGGCTTCCAGCGTCGAGGCGGCGATCGAGGTGAGCAGCAGCGAGGTGTGCCACAGCGCCAGGTCGCCGGCGAAGAACACGCCGGCCCACAGGAACATCGGGTCGCGGAGGCTGGCGTGGGTGCTGCGGCGCCGCTCCAGATAGGCCCACAGCGCCAGCACCGGCAGCGCCAGTGCACCGCGCCAGAACGCGGTCGCGGTGGGACCGGTCTGCGACCAGCGCACGAATATCCCCGAGGTGCCGAGCGCGAGCGCGCCGGCGAACAGCGCGATCAGCGCGCCCGCTTCGGAGATGTCAGGTCGGTGACGCATGTGTTGGGTGGAGCGCCGCGCATGATAGTCGGTCCGTCCGGCGCTCGTCTGGCATAATCGCAGGCCGTGCACTGAAGCGCCCGCTCCACAGGATGTTGGCTTGAGACCCCGCCCCGCGCTGCTCGCCTGTCTCGTTCTGCTCGGCGCTGCGCGCGCGGCAGCGCCGGTGCTCACGGTGCAGGACGCGTGGGTGCGCGTCACCCCCGGCGCCGACGTCGCCGCCGCCTACCTGACACTGCACAACCCCGGACCGAGCGCGGCGGTGGTGGTCGGCGTGCGCTCGAGCGTCGCCGGCCACGCGATGATCCACGAGACCAGCCTCCGCGACGGTGTCTCGGCCATGCGCCCGCACGAGCGTCTCACGGTCGCAGCCGGCGCCACGGTGGCGCTGGCACCGGGCGGCCTGCACGTCATGCTCGGCATGCTGGCGCACCCGCTCAGCGTCGGCGAGCACGTGCCGCTCGAGCTGCTGCTGGAGGGCGGCGCTACGATCGCGGTGAGCGCCGTCGTGCGCCCGCTCGGCTGAGCCCCCGGGCGACCCGCGTGAGTTCCGCCGACCCGCCCCGCGATCACGTCACGCCCTACGACCGCTTCGCCTGGAGCGACGAGCAGATCAGCGAATGGCTCGCGCTCGGCGCGCAGCGGCGCGAGCTCCAGGCCTACTTCGGCGCCGCCGAGTACCGCAGCCTCGCGGCGCTGGCGCGCCGCGCGCGCGCCGCGCCCGCGGCCGGCGCGCTGCAGGTGTTCGTCGTGCCGGGCATCATGGGCTCGCAGCTCGGCCTGCCGCGCGCCGCGCCGCTGCCGGCCGACATCCTGTGGCTCGACCCGCTCGACATCCAGCTGGGGCGCCTCGCCGCACTGCGCCTCGCCGGCGCGACACGCATCGTCTCGCTCGGCGTGGTGCTGTTCTCCTACCTGCGCCTGAAGCTGTATCTGCGCGCCCAGGGGTTCGCGGTCGAGTTCCACGACTACGACTGGCGGCTGCCGGCCGTGCAGCTTGGGCAGGCGTTCGCCGCGCGCCTGCGCGCGGCGCGGCCGGCGCGCGTCGCGGTGGTGGCGCACAGCATGGGGGGCCTGGTCACCCGGGCCGCGCTGGCGCTGCCCGACACCGGCCACGTCGAGCGCGTGGTGCTGCTCGGCAGTCCCAACTGCGGCTCGTTCGCCGCGGTGCAGGCGCTGCGTGGCACCTACGCGGTGGTGCGCAAGGTGGCGCGCCTGGCGCTGCGCGCCTCGGCCGAAGAGCTGGCCGCGGACGTTTTCAACACCTTCCCGAGCCTCTACGACATGCTGCCCTCGGGAACCTGCGCCGCCGGGGAGGACCTGTGCGATGCGCGGCTGTGGCCGAGCACCGGCCCCGTGCCGCGCGCGGAGCTCATGGCGAGCGCCCGCGCGGCGCGCGGCCAGCTCGCGCCCGCCGACGCGCGTTTCGCCCAGGTGATCGGCGTCGGCCAGGAGACGGTGACGCGCGTGCGCCGGCGCCGTGACGACTTCGTGTACACCCTGACGCGCGCCGGCGATGGCACCGTGCCGGCGGTGAGTGCCGCGCTGCCGGGCGCCGTGACCGCCTACGCCCGCGTGGCGCACAGCGAGCTGACGCGCGATGCCCGGGTGGGTGCGGCGGTCGTGGACTTCCTGCGCAGTGGTCGCACCCGGCGCCTGCCGGAGCGCTGGCAGAGCGCGAGCCAGGCGCGCGCCGAGGTGAGCGACGCGCAGCTGCGCGCCAGCGGCAACGACAAGGTCGACTGGGGCGCGCTCGATCCCGAGCAGCGGCGCCAGTTCCTGCAGAACCTCAACGAGCCGCCGCGCTTCCGGCTGCGGGTGCCGGGCGCGCGCCGCGGGCCGGCGCGCCGGCACCGCTAGGCAAAGACGCGCGCGATCGCCTCGCGCTGCGCGGCATCCGGCAGCGGGCCGTGCCCGGCCGCGAGGTTGTCGCGCAGGTGCGCGAGCTTGCCGGTCGCCGGGATGACGCAGGTGACCGCCGGGTGCGCCGCGATGAACTTCAGCGCCAGCTGTCCCCAGCTGGCAACCTGCAGCTCCGCCGCCCAGTCCGGCAGCGCCTTGCCACGCACGGCGCGGAACAGCGCCCCATCCTCGAACGGGCGGTTGACCAGCACCGCGACGCCGCGCTCGGCGGCGAGCGGCAGCAGGCGCGCCTCGGCCGCGCGCGTGGCCGGGGAGTAGTTGAGCTGCACGAAGTCGAGCCGCTCGCGCGTCAGCACCCGGATCAGGTCGGCGTGCGCACCGACGGTGTAGTGCGTGACCCCGAGGTAGCGCACCTTGCCCGCCTCTTTCCACTCGCGCAGCGTCTGCAGCTGCGTGTCGAGGTCCAGCAGGTTGTGCACCTGGATCAGGTCGAGGCGCTCGCGCTGGAGCGCCTGCAGCGAGTGCGTCATCTGCTCGAGCCCGGAACGCGCGCCACGCGTCCACACCTTGGTGGCCATGAAGGCGCGCGCCTGCATGTCAGGAGTCAGGAGATCGCCGAGCACGCCCTCCGCGGTCGAGTACATGGGCGAGGTGTCGATGAGGCGGCTGCCGCCGGCGAAGAACGCCTGCAGCACCTCGCGCAGCGGTGCACGTTCGGCCTCCGTGGCGCCGACCTCGAACGGGCCGGAGGTGCCGAGGCCGATCACCGGCAGCTCCTCGCCGCTCGAGGGGATGCGGCGCCGGATGGCGCCGTCGGATGCAGCGCGCACCTCCGAGGTGACAGCGGCGGCGGCCATGAGGTTCACTCCTGCGAGGAATTCGCGGCGGTTCACGCCGTCTCCGCGCACACGCTCAGATGAGCGCGGCGTCGGTGTCGACGACGCTCGCGCCGCCCGACTGCACCACGCGCGCCAGCGCGGCGGCGAGGGGCAGCACCTGCGCGGCGTAGAAGGCGGCGGTATGGACCTTGGCGGCGTAGAACTCGCGCTCCGGCCCGGACTGCTTGCCGGCGGCCAGCGCGGCAGACCTGGCGAGCAGCCAGCCGCCGATGACGTAGCCGCACAGTTTCAGGTACGGCACCGAGACTGCCATGCCGGCGTCGGGGCGCGTGCCGAGGGCAGCGAGCAGCGCGGCCGTGGCATCGCGCAGCAGCCGCACCCCGTCGCGGGCCGCCGCGCGGATGCCCGCGACGCCGGCATCCGCTCCCGGCACGGCCTGCAGCTCGCGCTCCATGTCCATGAGCAGCGCGGCCATGGCCGCGCCGCCGTCGCGGCCGAGTTTGCGGCCGATGAGGTCGTTCGACTGGATGCCGGTCGTGCCCTCATAGATGGTGGTGATGCGCACGTCGCGTACGTACTGCGCCGCGCCGGTCTCCTCGATGAAGCCCATGCCGCCGTGTACCTGCACGCCGATGCCGGCGATCTCGTTGCCGAGCTCGGTGCACCAGCCCTTGGCGATGGGCGTCAGCAGCTCGCCGCGCGCGTGCGCCGCATGCCGCGCCGCCTCAGCACCGTACTCGGCGAGGTCGAACTGGAATGCCGTATAGAGAACGAGCGCGCGCGAGGCCTGCGTCTGCGCCTTCATCATCAGCAGCATGCGCTTCACGTCCGGGTGATTGATGATGGCCGCGCCCGGGGCCGGGGCCGCCGGCGGCTTGCCCTGCACGCGCGTGCGCGCCCACTCGGATGCGCGCTGGAAGGCGCGCTCGCCCACCGCGTAGCCCTCGCTGGCCACCGCCAGGCGCGCGCTGTTCATCATGATGAACATGTATTCCAGGCCGCGGCCGGGCTCGCCCACGAGATACGCGAGCGCGCCCTGCTTCTCGCCGTAGGCCATGACGCAGGTGGGGCTGGCGTGGATGCCGAGCTTGTGCTCGACGGACAGGCAGCGCACCTCGTTGCGCGCCCCCGGCGAGCCGTCGGCATTCACCAGGTACTTCGGCACGATGAACAGCGAGATGCCCTTGACCCCGGGGGCAGCGCCGTCGATGCGGCCGATGACCATGTGGATGGTGTTGGGCGTGAGGTCGTGATCGCCCCAGGTGATGAAGATCTTCTGGCCGAACAGGCGGTAGTGATCGCCCTCCGGCACCGCACGCGTGCGCACCGCACCCAGGTCCGAGCCTGCCTGGGGCTCAGTGAGCACCATGGTGCCGGTCCATTCGCCGCGCACCATGGGCGGCAGGAACGTCTGCCGCTGCCAGGGCGAACCGCACAGCTCGAGAGCGTGCACGGCGCCGAGCGTCAGCATGGGGCACAGCTTGAAGGCGAGGTTGGCCGAGCCCCAGAACTCCACGACCGCGGTGCTGAGCGCGCGCGGCACGCGCTGGCCGCCGAACTCCGCCGGCGCCCCGAGCGCCGGCCAGCCGCCCGCGACGAACTGCCGGTATGCCTCGCGGAAGCCGGGCGCGGTCACCACGCCCTCAGGCGTCCAGCGTACGCCGGCGGTGTCGCCCGGCCGGTTCAGCGGCTCGAGCACCTCCTCGGCAAAGCGCGCCGCTTCCTCCAGCACCGACTGCGCCAGCTCGTCGGAGTAGTCCGCCAGCTCCGGCGCGGCACTCAGCTGTCGCGCGCCGAGCAGCTCCTCGAGCACGAAACGCATTTCACGCACGGGCGCACGGTACATGGTCGACCCCCCTTCCTTGCGAGGTTAGTTTAGCGGCCCGGCAGCCAGCGGGCCGCTAGGCGCGGGCTGCCTCGCCGCCGTGGCGCGCGGCCTCGGCGGACGCCGGTCGGGCTGCCGGGCGGCCCGCCGCCGGCAGCGCCAGCGCCGGCACGATGTTCGCCGCCAGGAAATCCACGAACTGCTGCACGCGCGGGTCGGACTCGAGCGCCGCCGGGTAGAGCGCGTAGAGCGCCGCCGCCGCCGGCACGTTCCACTCGGCCAGCACCGCCTTCAGTCGCCCGGTGGCGAGCCCCTGGCGGCACAGGAACTCCGGCAGCAGGCCGATGCCGAGCCCGGCCGCGGTCGCCGCGTGCAGCACCGCCGGGTCGTCCACGGCGAGCTTCGGTGACAGCGGCACCTCGGCGCGCTGTGCGCCCCGCGCCAGCTGCAGGCGGAATTGCGGCAGCTCCGCGGCATCCGGCGTCAGCAGGTCGTGCGCGCGCAGCTCGTCCGGACGCTGCGGCTCGCCGCGCTGCTGCAGGTAGGCAGGAGTGGCGCACAGCAGCGCCGGCGGCGCGCCGAGCAGGCGCTGCACGACGCTGTCCGCGGCCGGCGGATGCGTGCGGATGGCCACGTCCCAGGCGCCGTCGGCGAGCTGCTGGGTGTCGAGCGCCACCTCCAGCGGCACGTGGGCAAAGGCCTCGAGAAAACGCGGCACCAGGGGCGAGAGCAGCACGCGACCGTAGGTCGGGTCCGCCACCACGCGCAGCGGCCGGCTGTCGGGTGACTGGAGCCTCGCGATCGCGGCACGAGCGAGATCGGCTTCGTCGGCCACGCGCCGGGCGTGGGGATACACCAGCCGGCCGGCATCGGTGAGCGCGATGCGGCGCGTGGTGCGGGTGAGCACCTTCACGCCCAGCGCCCTCTCGAGGTCGGCCACCGCACGGCTCACGGCCGCCTTCGGCACGCCCAGTGCGCGCGCCGCCGCGGAGAAGCCCTTGAGGTCGACCACCTTGGCGAGCATCGCCAGTTGCGCGGGAGTCCAGATGAGGTTCATGTCGGCCCCAATCCCCCGGGGAAGATTACATATTGTTTCACCTGCGAGGCAGCTATACCAGCCCCCGTCGGCATAGAATCTGCGCCCCGCTCAACTCAACCCCCCGGACGAAGGACGCCCATGAAAGCCCCGATGCACGCGCTCTCGGTAGAAGTGTTTGCCAACTCGCTCACCAGCCTGTCGTGGATTCTGGAGAAGGCGGCGACCAACGCCGCGAGCCGCAAGATCGAGCCGGCGGTGTTTCTCGGCGCACGCCTCGCGCCAGACATGCTGCCGCTGACGCGCCAGGTGCAGATCGCGTGCGACATCGCCAAGAACTCGGCGGCGCGCCTCGCCGCACAGGAGCCGCTGCGCTTCGAGGACAACGAGACCACGATCGAGGAGCTGCGCGCACGCGTCGCGCGCTGCATCGACTACATCCGCGGCCTGCCCGCCAGCGCCTTCGAGGGTGCCGAGACGCGCGACATCAAGGTGCCGACGCGCGATCGCACGCTCGAGTTCAAGGGCCTGGAATTCCTGCAGCGCTGGGCGATTCCCAACGTGTTCTTCCACGTCACGACCGCCTACAACATCCTGCGCCACAACGGCGTCGACCTCGGCAAACGCGACTTCCTGCACGCCGGCCGCGAGATGTAAAAACCATATGACAAATGGCGGCAGATGACAGATTGCCTGTCGCCTTTTGCGAACAGAACGCGAGCGAAATCACGGCACGCGGCGCTGCGTGCTGCCACCCTCATACTCACTTGGGCGGGCTCCTCCGGCCGGCCCGCTGGGAACGGGGACAATGCTCTTGCTGCGACGTAAATCCACGGCCGCGCGCGCGCCGGCACTCACGCCAGTTGCCACCTCCGCTGCCGCGCCCGTCGCTGCCGCCGGTCCCGCCACCATCGAATCCCTCGGCCAGCAGCTGCGCGAGATCCTGCCGACGCGCCGCCTGCACTCCGTGTCGCTGTGCGATCACGAGGCCAACGTGCTGTGGCTGTCCGAGGGCGCGCTCGGCCCGGACGAGCACGGCCTCGTCGTCGAGGCGCTCGGCCTGCTCAACGAAGATCACACCCTGCAGTGCCACGAGATGGCCGTCGAGGACGGCCGCCTGGCGTTGTTCCTGCCGGTGCGTGCCCCCACGGGCAAACTGGTCGGCATCGCCATGATCCTCGCCGACAGCAAGTCGATCGGCGACGACACGCTCGAGCGCATGGCGGCCGCCCCGGTGCGCGCCATCATGCTGCGCCTCGCGGTGCTGCTGAAGCCCGGTGACCTCGCCGCCGCTGCATCCGGTGCGCCGCCGGCGCTGCCGTCGGTGGAGCTGCCCGAGCTCGATCCCTTCGACCTGATCCCCGCGGACTCCGGGGCGCCGCCGGCCGCAAAGGCGCGACCGCAGGCAGTGCCTGACGCTGCCGACGACGCCATCTCGGCCGAGGAAGTGAACGACATCCTCGAGTTCGAACTCACGCCCGAGGACACCATGCACAACGTCCCGGCGCTGCGCGCGGCTGCCGCCGGCTCCGCGGTGCGCAGCTCCGAGACCTCCTCCGAGATGCTGAGCCTCGAGTTCCTGGACGCCGCGCCCGCCACGGGGGCCGCACTGCGCCGGGTCGCGCCGCCCGCCGCGCCGCCGAGCGCTCCGGCTCCGCAAGCGGCCGCCCCGGCGCCAGCGCCGGTCATCGCGCCTGCCGCGCCCGTCATCCCGGTGGTCAAGGCGGCCGCGCCCGCGCCCGCTCCGAAGATCGAAGTAACGCGTGCGACCCCGGCGCGCGCGCCGGCGCCCCGCGTGGAAGCGCCCGTGGCGGCTGCCGCCCCGGCGCCCGCCGTGACGGCGCCGCCGAGCGCCGCCGCTGCGACGACCCCGACGCCGCTGGCGCCGAACGACCCGAACCTGCTGCTCGAGATCCTGCCCTACGCGAAGCTGCGCGCCGGCGGGCAGAGCCGCCGCTTCCAGGTGCTGGCGCGCAACTCGCCCGCGCCGCGCGATCCGGCCGCGCACGACGCCGTGGTGCTGCAGCGCCTGATGAGCTGGCTGGCCGCGCATCGCGGCGCGTGGAACACGCAGCCGACCACCTTCACCGTCAACCTGTCGATCGCGACGCTCGAGGACGAGCGCTTCGTGCAGAAAATGGTCGGCGCGCTCAACTCGCACGGCATCGCCGCCGAGTCGCTCGGCTTCGAGATCACCGAGGCACTGTGCACGCAGCGCCGCGCGCAGGTGGAGCGCTTCCTCACCCAGTGCGAGAAGGCGGGCTCCTGGTTGGTGATGGACGATTTCTCCTTCGACTCGCAGGTGCTGCCGCTGCTGCGCTCACGCGCCATGCGCCTGGTGAAGATCGACGCCAAGCTCAGCTCTTGCGCCCTGAAGGACAAGCTGTCGCAGGCCATGGTCGTGGCCACCGTGCAGGCGGCCAAGGTGCTCGGCATCCACTGCGCGGCCAAGAAGGTCGACTCACAGGCGGCGCTGCAGTGGCTGACCGCCATCGGCTGCGACTTCGCGCAGGGCGCAGCGCTGGCCGGCATCCAGACGCTCGACTCGCTGGCCAGCTCGCCGGATCCGACCGGACTCACCGCGCAGTTGCGTCCCGCCTAGTTCTCCTTAACAATCAACTAATTAGAGTGCCGTCGGCGCAGCCCGGCCGCGAGGCCGGCACTGCGACGAGCGGAGCAAAGCGCGCGCCAGCGGAGCGGCGCCGGGGCGGCTCCATGCCGTAAGCTTCCCCCGGGGCGGTCTGCGCAAGGCGACCGTGCCGTCACACCATGAAAATGCCGACGCTCGACCAGTTCCGATCCAACCGCAGCGTGCTGTTCTGGACCCTGCACGCGGCCGGCTGGGCCGCGTACGGCATCTCGCAGTACTTCGGCGCGCTGCTGTACGAGAAGCCCTCCAGCTACGCGCGCGTCATCGCCGCCTCGGCCATCGCCGGCTTCGTGCTGTCCGCGCCGCTGCGCTTCATCTACCGGCGCCTGTGGAACCGGCGCCTGTGGGAACAGGCGCCGCGCACCATGATCGTGTGGGTGCTGGCGAGCTGCTACGTCACCGGGCTGGCGCTGCGCATCGTCATCAACATGTCATACAAGGTGTTCGTCGACCCGGAGTGGCACGCCGAGACGCTGTTCGAGCTGTTCGGCGGCGCGCTGTCCTCGACCTACCTGCTGCTGTGCTGGAGCCTGCTGTACTTCGGCATCAAGTTCTACGAGTCACAGCGCCGCCAGGAGCAGGCGATGCTCAAGGCGGTGTCGCTGGCGCAGGAGGCGCAGCTGAAGATGCTGCGCTACCAGCTGAATCCGCACTTCCTCTTCAATACACTCAACGCCATCTCGACCCTGATCCTCGACAACCAGAACCGCAAGGCGAACCATGCCGTCACCCGCCTGTCGGAGTTCCTGCGCTACACCCTGGACCAGGACCCGATGAAGAAAGTCACTCTGCGCCAGGAAATCGAGGCGCTCGACCTCTACCTCGGCACCGAGCGGCTGCGCTTCGGCGAGCGCCTCCGGCTCGAATACGCCATCGAGGCGCCGGCCTTCGAGGCGCTGGTACCGAGCCTGCTGCTGCAGCCGCTGCTCGAGAACTCGCTCAAGTACGCGGTATCGGCCCGCGAGCAGGGCGGCATGGTGCGCATCGAGGGCCGCACCCGCGAGGGGCTGCTGGAGCTGTCCGTCATCGACGACGGCCCCGGGATGCGTGAGGGCGAGAGCGTGCAGCCCGGCGAGCGGCGCGGCGTGGGGCTGCACAACACGCGCGAGCGGCTCACGGTGCTGTACGGCGACAACTGCCGCTTCGCGGTGCTCAACTCGCACCCCGGGCTGCGGGTCGAGATGGCGCTGCCGCTCGAGACCGCGCCGGCCAGCGCCGAGAGCGGTGCGCGCCAGGTGCCGCGGCTGCGGGGTGCGCACGCATGAAGATTCGCACCCTCATCGTCGATGACGAAGTGCTGTCGCGCCGCGGTGTCGAGATCCGCCTGCGCGACGAGCCCGACTTCGAGATCCTGGCGCAGTGCGCCAACGGCCGCGAGGCGCTCGCCGCCATCCAGCAGCTCAAGCCCGACCTGGTGTTCCTCGACATCCAGATGCCCGGCATGTCCGGCTTCGAGGTGCTGGCGCACCTGCCGCAGGAGTCGCTGCCGGTGGTGGTGTTTGTCACCGCCTACGACCAGTACGCCATCCAGGCGTTCGAGGCGCGCGCCATCGACTACCTGCTCAAGCCGATCGACGAGGTGCGCTTCAACGCCGCGCTGCGCCGCGTGCGCGAGCACGCGCGTGCCAAGAGCGCCGCCGACCAGCGCGACCGGCTCATGGAGATCATTGCCGAGATCACCGGCTGCGGCGAGCTGGCCCTCGACGAGCTGCTCGAGCGCGGCCCCAAGGCGATCGCCGGACGCCGCCCCGAAGTGCTGCCGATCCGCCAGGGCCGCGAGACGGTGCGCGTGCCGGTGGCCTCGATCCAGTGGATCGACGCCGCCGGGGACTACATGTGCATCCACGCCGGCGGCGACACGCACATCCTGCGCGGCACGATGAAGGAGCTCGAGGAGCTGCTCGACCCGAAGCTGTTCCAGCGCGTGCACCGCTCGACCATAGTCAACCTGCGCCTGGTGAAGAGCCTGCGCGCGCACATGAACGGCGAGTACTTCCTCACCCTGGAGGGCGGCCACGAGCTCAAGCTGTCGCGCACCTACCGCGACAAGGTCGAGTATTTCCTGAGCGGCTCGGCGGGCTGAGGTCGCCCTCAGGGCAGCGGATCGGGACCGAGTATGCTGCGGTTGATGCGCGCGTGCCGCGCACCCTCACGCCGCTCGGTGCGTCGCAGGATGTCCGCCACCGCCTTGAGCAGGGCGGCCGCACGTTCCAGCTCACTGCGCGTCTCGGCGCCCATCACCGTGAGCCCGGGAATGTTGTCCACGATCGTGGCGATCTCATCGGAGGCGTTCGCGACGTCTTGCCAGAGCGCCTGCGCGCGCTCGTCCACTCGCGGCGGAGCAAGGCTGATCTCGGTCATGCAGCTCGGGATGCGTGGGGGGCCCGAAGCATATCGCGCAAGTGTGACCTGCGTCACGAACACACCTTACTTGAGGCGGTTCTGTGAGCCATCGCGGGGCGTTAGCGGCGACACATTGCTTAGATATGTCTCCATATGGAAGTCGCGTCTCGCCCTCCGCTGGAGCCGCTCTCCGACCTGCCCGTCGAGGAGCCGCTGGATACCACCACCCCGCGCAAGGAGCCGCAGGCGGCCGTGTCCGCGCCTGCCACGGCCCAGCCGGACTCACCGGGCCTCGCCTCCAAGAACCCCGAACAGACCGGCCTGAACTTCGTCGACCCGGAGATGTTCCTCGCGACCGGCAAGTACCCGACCATCGTTCCCGTCGAGGAACCGGCCAAGCCCCCCGAGCCGCCGCCCGGACTCGAACTCGAGCTCGAGGATCCGGTCGTCGACGTCATGCTGACCGCACCGCCGCCGCCCAAGCCCGCCGTCGTCGCCCCCACGCCGGCTGCCGCCAAGGGTGAGGCGGCTCCCGCAGCGCGCGAGGAACGCTCCTCGCGTGTGCCGATTGCCAAGACCGCATCCCTGAGCGCGGCGGCCACCAAGCTCGCCGCCGCCGCCAGTCAGCGCACCGTGAGCAAGTCCGCCGCGCTCGCCCCGACAGCGCGTCCGCAGCCTGCGAAGGATTATTCCGCCCGTGACGCGGGTGCGCCGGCGAAAGACGGCGCTGCGAAGGAGGTCGTCCCGCAGCAGGCCCCGAGGGATGCCGGCCGCGACGCTGCGACTGCCGCCGCCACGGCCAGGGGCACGACTGCAGCCGCTGCCCCGGCCAAGGACGTAAAGGAAGCCAAGGAGGCGCCGAGCCTCGCCAGCTGGGCGAGCGCGCGCGCCGCGGCGTCCCCGGCGGCGAAGCCGAGCGCACCATCGCCCAAGCCCAATGGTGCCGCTGCGGCCAAGCCGGTGTCTTCCGCGCCCAAGCCCGCAGCTGTCCCGGCAGCCGCTCCGGCCGTGCCGGTCAAGACCGCCGCGGCGAAGCCCGCAGTCGCCGCACCGGCCGCAGCGCCCGCGCCCGCGGCGAACGCGCCGCTGCCGTCGGCGCCGATGGATCGAGATTTCATCGCGCGCAACCAGGTGGTGGAGCGCTACCTGTCGGGCCGCCTGCCGCTCAAGGGCGCCACCGACTTCGAACGCTTCTGCCACGATCACCCGGAGCTGCTCGACGATATCGGGCTGCCCGAGCGCGTGAACGCGGGTCTGCGCCTGCTGGAAGCGGCCGGCAAGCCCGAGCCGTGGCAGGAGGCGCCGCGCCCGCTGTGGCAGAAGCCGGCGGTAACGCTGGGACTTGCGGCCGCGGCGGCAGTGTTCGGGATCGGGCTCGCGATCGCCACGGGCACGGCCGCCAGCAAGGCGCACAAGATCGCCGAGCTGCAGAAGCAGGTGACCGAGCAGACGCTCGATCCCGCGACCAGCACGCGCTCCATACGCCTGATGCCGAGCCGTTCGGGCGCCTCCAACTCGCCCGCCATCGTAATCGGCGGCGGCAAGGCCGAACTTGCCGACCTGAAGATCGACGAGTCGCGCTCGCAGTACTACATGTTCCGCGTGACCATCGACCGCATCGATCAGGGCCGCGTCGGCGTGATCACCAATCTCGCCAAGGACTCCAACGGCCACCTGCGCATCGCGCTCAACAGCTCCGCGCTCGGTCCCGGCAACTACCAGCTGACCCTCGAGGGCCTCGACAAGCACGGCGACCCGCAGCCGGACTCCTGGCTGACCATCGGCGTCGCGCGCTGAGCGGCGCGGACGCATAAACTCCCCGGCGTCTGGCGCGTCCCCGGGCGGGCGTGCATCATATGGCGCTTTTTTCGCATAGCCGGGGATACGAATGTTGCGAACTATTGCCGCGCTGCTGGCGCTAGCCACTCCCACCGCCTTCGCCTACACCGCCGCCGAGCTCGCCACCAAGAACGTCGAGGCCAAGGGCGGCATCGACAAGATCGACGCCATCAAGAGCCTGCGCCTGGCGGGCACGCTGCGAATCAACGGCGATACCCTCGAGCTCGCGCTCGTCACCCTGGTCAAGCGTCCGCACTCGATCCGCAGCGACGCCACGCTGCAGGCCCTCACGGTGGTGCAGGCCTACGACGGGACCGCGGCCTGGCAGATCAATCCGTTCCAGGGCCGCAAGGATCCCGAGCGGATGTCGTCCGACGATGCCAAGGGCTTCGCCGAGGACGCGCAAGACTTCGACGGCGCGCTGGTCGACTACCAGAAGAAGGGTTACACCCTCGACTACCTCGGCACCGAGGACATCGACGGCACCGAGGCGCACAAGCTGCGCGTGACGCGGCCGAACGGTGACATCACCTACGTCTACCTCGATCCCGACGCCTTCCTCGAAATCCGCACCATCGACCGCCGCATCGAGCACGGTGTGCCGAACGAGACCATCACCGACTACGGCGACTACGAGAAGGTGGACGGGGTGTACATCCCGCTGTCGCGCGAATTCTGGACCAAGGGCTCGAGCGACCACCAGAAGATCCAGTTCGACAAGGCGCAGGCCAACGTCGCCGCCGAGGACACCGAGTTCCAGTTCCCGGCGAGCCGCCCCGCCACGCCAGCCAAATAGTTGCCAGGGAGAGCGCGATGCGAGTGATTTCCGCACTATCGGTCTGTGCGCTGTCGTGCGCGGCTGTGGCCGCAACCCCGGCGCCGGCTCCAGCCCCGCTGATCGATTCAGGCGTCATCTCCGGCCTCGGCGCCCGCAACATCGGCTCGGCGGCCATGAGCGGGCGCATCGCCGCGCTCGCCGGCTTCGCCGATCCGTCGGGCAAGGTGACCTTGTTCGTCGGCGCCGCGAGCGGCGGCGTGTGGAAGTCCACCGACGGCGCGACCACCTTCAAGCCGGTGTTCGATGAGCAGCCGGTGCAATCGATCGGCGCCATCACGATAGATCCGAGCAACCACAACAATGTCTGGGTGGGGACCGGCGAGACCTGGACGCGCAACAGCGTCTCGGTGGGCAACGGCATCTACAAGTCGACCGACGGCGGCGAGACCTGGACGGCCGCGGGCCTGCCAGGCTCCGAGCGCATCTCGCGCATCAGCGTCGACCCGCGCTCCTCGGACACGGTGCTGGCATGCGTGCCCGGCAAGCTGTGGAGCGACTCGGCCGAGCGCGGTCTGTACCGGAGCGCGGACGGCGGCCAGACGTGGCAGCTGGTGCTGAAGGGAGCCAATCTCTCGACCGGCTGCGCCGACGTCGCACGCCAGCCCGGCAGCCCGGACGTGCTGCTGGCGAGCCTGTGGGATTTCCGGCGCAAGGGCTGGACCTTCCGCTCCGGCGGCGACGGTCCCAAGGCCTTTTCCGGCAGCGGCCTGTACCGCAGCAGCGACGGCGGCAAGACCTGGACCGAGGTGACCCCCGCCACGGCCAAGGGTCTGCCCGCCAAGCCCTACGGCCGCATCGCGCTCGCCTACGCGCCGAGCGAGCCGCAGACCGTATACGCCTTCATCGAGTCGACCGACTCGGCGCTGTTCATCTCGCACGACGGCGGCGCGACCTGGGAGCGCGGTGACAAGAGCAGCTGGATGGTGTGGCGCCCGTTCTACTTCGCCAACCTGATCGTCGACCCGAAGGACGCCAAGCGTGTCTTCAAGACCGACGGCGCGCTGATCCTCAGCGAGGACGGCGGCAGGAGCTTCAGCACTATCGGCGGTTTCCACGGCATGCACGGCGACGTGCACGACGTGCTCGTCGACCCGAGCAACCCGCGGCACGTGTTCGCCGGCGACGACGGCGGCCTGTGGATCTCGTACGACGGCGCCAACAAGTGGTGGAAGACCGACAACCTGCCGATCTCGCAGTTCTACCACGTCAGCCTCGACAACCAGGACCCGTACCGCGTGTACGGCGGCCTGCAGGACAACGCCTCCTGGGTGGGCGAGTCGGCCTATCCGGGCGGCATCACCAGTTCGCGCTGGGAGAACATGTACGGCGGCGACGGCTTCTGGATGTGGGCCGACCCATCCGACCCGGACTACGTCTACGCCGAGGCGCAGGGCGGCACCATCGGCCGCGTCAACCGCCACACCCACGAGCTGCGTGATATCCAGCCGCGGCTGGGCGCCGAGGACCTCAAGCGCTACAAGAAGCTGCGCTTCAACTGGAACACGCCGATCGCGGTGTCGCCGCACGAGCCCGCCACCATCTACATCGGCGCGCAGTTCCTGTTCCGCTCGCGCGATCACGGCCAGACCTGGGACCGCATCTCGCCGGACCTCACCACCAACGATCCGCAGAAGCAGAAGCAGGAGGAATCGGGTGGCGTCACCGTCGACAACTCGGTCGCGGAAATGCATACCACGATCTACTCCATCAGCGAGTCGCCGGTCAGCGCCGCACTCATCTGGGTCGGCACCGACGACGGCAACCTGCAGGTGACGCGCGACGGCGGCGCGCACTGGGACAACGTGGTCGGCAACGTGCACGGTCTGGCAAGGAACAGCTGGGTCAACTGGGTCGAGGCCGGCCGTTACGCGCCCGGCACCGCCTATGCGGCATTCGACCGCCACAGCTTCGGCGACCTGACTCCCTACGTGTACGTCACCCAGGACTACGGCAAGACCTGGAATGCGCTGGTCGACGGCAAGGACACCAAGGGCGTGCGCGGCTATGCGCACGTAATCAAGGAAGACCCGGTCGACCCGCAGCTGCTGTTCCTGGGCACCGAGTTCGGCCTGTGGATCTCAAGCGACGCTGGCGCTCACTGGGCCCAGTTCAAGGGGGGCCACCTGCCCGCGGTTGCGGTGCGCGATCTGGCGGTACAGCCGCGCGACAACGACCTGGTGCTCGCCACCCACGGGCGCGGCATCTGGATCGTCGATGACATCACCCCGCTGCGCCACCTGACACCGCAGCTGACCACGCAGGATGCGGTGTTCATGTCCGCGCGGCCGGTGCAGCAGCGCATCGAGGCGCAGGGCGGCTGGCCGACCGGCGCCGCGGCCTTCGTCGGCGACAACCCGCAGGACGGCGCGGTGATCACGTACTACCAGCGCACGCGCCAGCTGTTCGGCAAGCTCAGGATCCAGGTGCTGGACGCCAAGGGCGAGGTGCTCGACGAGCTGCCGGCCAGCACGCGCCGTGGGCTGAACCGCGTGCTCTGGACCATGCACCGTGCGGCGCCGCACGTGCCGCCGGCGGTGCAGCTGGCCTTCGCCGGCACCCAGGGACCGCGCATGCCGCCCGGCACCTACACGGTGCGCATGCTGAAGGGCGACAAGACCTACGAGACGCCCCTCACCGTCGGCCTCGACCGCCGCGTCACCTGGACGGTCGCCGGCCGGCAGGCGCAGTACGATGCGGCGATGAAGGTGTACAACCTCTTCAACGACGAGTCGGTGCTGTTCGGCCGCATCGTCGGGCTGCGCGCCCAGATCGCGCAGGCCAACAAGGGGCGTCCTGACAAGGACCCGCTGCACAAGCGACTCGGTGAGCTCGACGACAAGCTCGATGCCCTGCGCAAGCGCATCGTCGCCACCAAGGAAGGCGGCGCCATCACCGGCGAAGAGCGCCTGCGCGAGCATACCGACCAGCTCTACGGCGCCCTCAACTCCTGGGAAGGTCCGCCCGGGCAGTACCAGCTGGACAACATCGCGGCCCTGCGTGCCGAGCTCGACGACATCTCTTCGGGCTTCGACAAATTGACGACCGCCGAGCTGCCCGCGCTCAACAAGGCGCTGACCGGCAAGGGCGCGACGCAGCTCGTGGTGCCGCCGCCGACCGCGTTCGATGACGATGATGCCCCCGGTCACGGCGGCGTGGCCGCCGGCCGACTGGATCCGGATGCCGATGCCGTGAGCGACGTCGCGCGGCTGAAGAGCCTGCGCCTCTGGAACTGACGGCCCTGGCGAGCGCGGCCTCGACCCAGGCCCCGCTGCCGCTCCGCAGTCGCCCGCCCCTTACGCGGTAGCAGACGGCATTTCCTCGTGCCACGACAACCCGCGACCGCACACTCCCAATTTCCGTGCAGCGATCACGAGGCGTGGGCTACAGCGTTCCGACCCCGGAAACTCCGCGATGGCCTGACAAGGCGTGGGTGAAAACCTACGCCGGGCCAGGAGCATGTGTCAGCTCACTGCGTGGTAGGGTGTCCAGGTATGCTGCGCAAGCCTGACAGTACCAAGCACGCAATTCGGGAAAGCGAGGAGCGCTTCAGGCTGCTCGTTGAGAGCGTCCGCGACTATGCCATCTTCATGCTGGATCCGGACGGGCACGTTCTCACCTGGAACGCAGGTGCCGAGCGTTTCAAGGGATACCGAGCCGAGGAGATCATCGGCCAGCACTTTTCGCGGTTCTACCCTCCCGAAGACCTGGCACGCGGATTGCCTGAGTACGAACTCCGGGTAGCGACAGACACCGGCGTATTCGAAACCGACGGCTGGCGCGTCAGGAAAGACGGCTCGCAGTTCTGGGCGAACGCGGTCATCACGGCCGTGCGAGGTGCAGACGGTGAGCTGCTGGGGTTCGCCAAGGTCACGCGCGATCTGACGCGGCGGCGCGCCCATGACGAGGAGTTGCGCCGGAGCGAAGAGCGCTTTCGCCTGCTGGTAGACGGCCTCAGCGAGTACGCCATATTCATGCTCGATCCCAATGGCCGGGTGGCCACTTGGAACAGCGGGGCTGAGCGGATCAAGGGCTACAAGGCGAGCGAGATCATCGGCCAACACTTCTCGCTCTTCTATCCGCCCGATGCGAAGGAAAGCGGTTGGCCAGAGCACGAGCTGCGGGTGGCAGCGGAAGAGGGCCGCTTTGTCGATACCGGATGGCGCGTGCGCAAGGATGGCACAACGTTTTGGGCCAATGTCACCATCAGCGCCCTTCGCGACGACAGCGGGCAGCTCCTCGGCTACGCCAAGCTGACCCGCGACCTCACGGAGATCAAGCGGGCCGAGGCCATGGAGCTTGCCAATCAGCAGCGCGAAGAGATGCTGGACGCTGAGCGAAACGCGCGTATGGCCGCACAGCGCACCACTCGACTCAAGGACGAATTCCTGGCGACGCTATCGCACGAATTGCGCACGCCGTTGAGCGCGATTCTGGGCTGGACTCAGGTGCTGCTGAAAGACGCGCCCTCCAGGAGCGCCGACGCACAAAGGCGCGCCATCGAAGTCATCGACCGCAACGCGCGGGCCCAAGTCAAGCTCATCGACGATCTGCTGGACCTGAGCCGCATCACGACGGGCAAGCTGCGGCTCGACCTCCATCAGGTCTCATTCGCCAGTATCGTGGAAGCGGCCCTGGATACCGCCATGCCCGCGGCAACGGCCAAGGACATTCGGCTGAAGGCGATCCTGGGTGCAACGCAGGACGTCGTCAGCGCCGACTCTGCCCGCCTGCAGCAGGTAGTGTGGAACCTGCTAACCAACGCCATCAAGTTCACCCCGAAGGGCGGCCAGATACAGGTGCTGCTGCAACGCGTGAATTCTCACCTCGAACTGAGCGTCAGCGACACCGGCATAGGGATTGCGGCAAATTATCTGCCGCACGTGTTCGAGCGATTCTCGCAATGGGACAGCTCGACAACGCGGTCCGTCGGCGGCCTCGGCCTGGGCCTGGCGATCTCCAAGCAGCTGGTCGAATTGCACGGCGGCATCATCAGGGCGGCAAGTCAGGGTGAAGGCCTGGGCGCCACCTTTTCCGTCGAGCTGCCGCTGTCGATTGTTCAGCTGCAAGAGGAGGGTTCTCCGCGCGTCCATCCGACGGCGGAGACGCAATCCACCGAGCTGCTCTCGCTCCCGCGGCTCGAAGGCGTGCACGTCTTCCTCGTGGACGATGAACCCGATGCGCGCGAGCTGCTGCGAACGGTGCTGCAAGACCAGGGGGCCAAGGTGACGAGTTTCGTGACGGCGGAGGAAGCGCTTGCCACCTTGAAGACCACCAGGCCGACGGTCCTCGTCTGTGACATTGGCATGCCGAAGATGGATGGCTACCAGTTGATCCGCG
>JANWKR010000071.1 GCA_025451275.1 Steroidobacteraceae bacterium | reverse complement strand
TCTCGCAGCCCTCCGCCGGCGGGCGCGAGGCGGCGGTGCGCGCCGCGGTCGAGCGCTACGTCGGCATCCTCGAGGAGTACTGCCACAGCGACCCGTACAACTGGTTCAACTTCTACGACTTCTGGCACGGCGGCGATGCCACCGCCCGGGCGCCCGGCCGGTCCCCTTGAACGTCCGGCGCCATGGGCCGATCGCCGGCGCCCTGGCGGCGCTGTGGCTCGCCCTGGGCGCGGCCGCCGGCCCGCCGGTGCCGGCCGCCACCGTGCAGGCCGACGCACCGCACGACGATTTCACCGCGCTGCTCGGACTGCTGGCCGCGCGCCGCCACGGCCGGGTGAGCTTCACCGAGGTGCATGAGATGGCGATGCTCGAGCGGCCGCTGCGCTCCGCGGGCGAGCTGCTGTACGAGGCGCCGGACCATCTCGAGAAGCGCACGCTCGAACCCCGGCGCGAGAGCCTGATTCTTGAGCACGGCGTGCTGACCGCGCAGCGCGGGCGCCGCACCCACGTGCTCAGCCTGCGCGACTATCCGCAGGTGGTGCCGTTCGTGGAGAGCATCCGCGCCACGCTGGCCGGCGACCGTGCCGCGCTCGAGCACTACTTCCACGTGCAGTTCAGCGGTGATCTCGGGCACTGGACGCTCGAGCTCGTGCCCGTCGATGCCACGGTGGCGCACACCGTGCGCGACATCCGCATCAGCGGCGCGCGCGAGGTGATCCACAGCGTCGAGATCCGCCAGAGCGACGGCGACCGCTCGCTGCTCACGATCGGCGCCGAAGTTCCCCCGTGAGCAGCGCCGGCCGCGCAGGTACGGTGGTGTGGGCGCTGGCGGTGCTGCTGGCTGCCGCCATCGTGGCGCGCGCGACCTACGTCGCCGACCTGTCCGCGTTCCTGCCGCGCGCCCCGACCGCCGCGCAGCGCCTGCTGGTCGAGCAGCTGCGCGCCGGTCCGGCAGTGCACCTGATCATGCTCGCTATCGAGGGCGGCGAACCTGAAACACGCGCGCAGCTGTCGCTGCAGCTGGCCGCGCGCCTGCGCGCCGACCCCGCGTTCGCCGCGGTCAACAATGGCGACGCGGCCCAGCTGCAGCGCGACCGCGAGTTTCTGCTCGCACACCGTTACCTGCTGGCCGATGACGTCACGCCGCAGCGCTTCACGGTGGACGGGCTGCACGCGGCCATCGGCGACTCGCTGGATGCGCTCGCCGCGCCCGAGGGACTGCTGCTGAAGCCGCTGTTTCCGCGCGATCCGACCGGCGAGCTGCTCGCGATCCTCGACTCGCTGGGTCCGGGCGCCGCGCCGCACACCGACGGTGGGGTGTGGAGCTCGCCCAGTGGCGCGCGCGCGCTGCTGCTGGTGCAGACCCGCGCGGCCGGCTCCGACACCGACGCCCAGCAGGCCGCCTGCGAGGCCATCCGCCGCGCATTTGCCGCGGCCGTGACCGCCCTGCCGGCGGCGCAGCGCGCCGCCCCGCGGCTCCTCATGAGCGGGCCGCCGGTGTTCGCAGTCGAGTCACGCGCCATCGTCAAGCAGGAGGTGCTGCGGCTGTCCGCGGTCAGCGCGGTGCTCATCACGGTGCTGCTGCTCGCGGTGTACCGCTCGCTCCCGGCCCTGGTCCTGACGCTGGTGCCGGTGCTGTCCGGCGCGCTCGCCGGCGTCGCCGCCGTCGCCCTCGGCTTCGGCGCCGTGCATGGCATCACGCTCGGCTTCGGCGTGACCCTCATCGGCGAGGCGGTGGACTACTCCATTTATCTCTTCATCCAGAGCGGCGGCGACTTCCGCCGCACGGTGTGGCCGACCATCCGGCTGGGAGTGCTCACCTCCATCTGCGGGTTTGCGGCGCTGCTGCCATCGGCCTTCCCCGGGCTGGCGCAGCTTGGCCTGTACTCCATCGCCGGCCTGGTCGCCGCCGCGCTGGTGACGCGCTTCGTCCTGCCACACTGGGCGCAGGGCGTGCGCTCGGTGCGCGACCTGAGCGCGGCGGGCGAGAAGCTGGTGCGGGCGCTCGCGGGACTGCAGCGCCGGCGCGCGGCCGCCGCGCTCGCACTACTGGCGCTCGCCGCCGCCGCGGTGCTGTACCTGCAGCGCGGCGCGCTCTTCAGCCGCGAGCTCGCGGCGCTCAATCCCATCCCGCTCGCGGCGCAGCGCCTCGATGACGAGCTGCGCGCCGATGCCGGCGCCCCGGACGTGCGCTACATCGCAATCGCCTCGGGTACGGACCGCGAGGCGGCGCTCGCTGCCGCCCAGCGGCTGAGCGGGCGCCTCAGCCCGCTCGTGGACGCAGGCGTCATCGGCAGCTTCCAGAGTCCGACCCGCTATCTGCCGCCACGGGCGGTGCAGCTGGCGCGCCAGGCGAGCCTGCCCACGGAGGGCGAGCTGCGCGCGCGCCTGGCCGCAGCACTGGCGGGACTGCCGGTAAAGCCTGGGGTGCTCGAGCCGTTCGTCGCCGACGTGGCCGCGGCACGACGCGGCGCGACGCTGACCGAAGCGGACCTGGCCGGCACCTCCCTCGCCGCCGCCACCGATGCACTGCTCGTGCACACGTCCGCCGGCTGGTCAGCGCTGCTGCCGGTCGCGGTGTCTGACGGCGACCTGGCCCCGGGCGCGCTCGCACGGCTGCGCGCCGCGGTCGCTGCGCAGGACGGCGCCCCGCTGCTCGACCTCAAGGCGGAGGCCGACGCGCTCTACGGCGGCTATCTCGCGGCCGCGGGACGGCTCGCGCTCTTAGGGCTTGCGGCCATCGTGGTGCTGCTCGCCGTGGCGCTGCGCTCGGCGGCGCGGGTGGCGCGCGTGGTCGCCCCGCTCGTGCTTGCAGTGCTCACGGTCGCGGCGCTGCTGGTCGTCACGCATCACCGGCTGACCATCCTGCACGTCGTCGGCATGCTGCTGATCGTCGCGGTCGGCTCGAACTATGCGCTGTTCTTCGACCGCAGCAGCGCCCGACCGTACGAGGGCTCGGTGCCGCGCACCCTGGCCTCGCTCGGCGTGGCCAACGCCGCTACCGTGATCGCCTTCGGTGTGCTGGCGTTCTCGCGCGTGCCGGTGCTGGCGGACCTCGGCTCCACCGTGGCGCCCGGCACGCTGCTGGCGCTCTGGTTTTCTGGTCTTCTGGCGCGGCCGGCGGCCGCCGGCCGCGCCTGATGCAGGTGCTGCGCGCCGCCGCCGCGGCCGGCACCGTCGCGCCGGTCAGCATCGTCATGCTGCCGGCCGCGTATGCGGCGGCGGCCGACTTTGAGCGCGAGGGCTTCGCCGCCGCGGTCCGCGTCCGGCGCCTGGGGCTCGATCTCGCGTTCGTGGCGCCCGAACTGCGGCACGCCACCGACCGCGCCCCGCTTGAGCAGCTGCGCGACGCGATCATCGTGCCCGCGCGCGCGCAGGGTGTCGCCGTGTGGCTCGGCGGGATCTCGCTCGGCGGCTACCTGGCGCTGTGCTACGCGGCGCAGCACGCGGATGAGCTCGCCGGGCTGTGCCTGTTCGCGCCCTACCTGGGCAGCCACCTGATCACCGCCGAGATCGAGCGCGCCGGCGGCCTCGACGCCTGGCGTCCCGGCGAGACGGCCGCGGACGACGAGGAGCGGCGCGTGTGGAGTTACATCGCCCGGGCGCGCCGCGGCCCGCTGCCGATCCATCTGGGGCTCGGACGCGAGGACCGCTTTGCACGCCGGCACCGCCTGCTGGCCGCCGCACTCGCCGGCCGGTCGGTCGACACCGTATCCGGCGGACACGACTGGCCCACCTGGCACCGGCTCTGGGAGAATTTCCTCGATGCCCGCTTCCTCCCTGCCGCCGGCGCCTGAAACCGCCGCGCCGCGTCCGCGGCCCATGGCGAGGCTGCTGCGCGCCTCGGTGGCGCTGCACGTCGGCGCGCTCGCCACCGTGCTGCTGCGTCCGCAGCAGTGGCCGTGGGCGCTCGGCGCGGTCGTCGCCGATCACCTGCTGCTCACCGCGGCGGGACTGTGGCCGCGGAGCCGGCTGCTGGGCCCCAACTGGGTGCGGCTGCCGGCCGCGGTCGCCGGGGCGGTAGCCCTCACCTTCGACGACGGGCCGCACCCGGAGGTGACGCCGCGCACGCTCGAGCTGCTCGCGCAGCACGAGGCACATGCCACGTTCTTTTGCGTCGGCCAGCGCGTGCGGCGCTACCCGCAGCTGGCGCGCCGCATCCTCGCCGAGGGCCATGCGCTCGGCAACCACACGCAGCACCACCTGCACCGCTTCGCGCTCCTCGGCCCGGCGGCGCTGGCGCGTGAAGTCGGCGAGGCGCAGGACACGTTCGCCGATGCCACCGGCGCGGCGCCGCGCTTCTTCCGCGCGCCGGCCGGACTGCGCAACGTTTTCCTCGAGCCGGTGCTGGCACGCGCCGGGCTGCAGCTGGTGAGCTGGACGCGCCGCGGCTTCGACACGGTGAGCGCCGATCGCGCGCGCGTCCTCGGCCGCCTCACCCGCGGGCTGCGTGGCGGCGACATCCTGCTGCTGCACGACGGCCACGCCGCGCGCGCTGGCGGCACGCCGGTCAGCCTTGAAGTGCTGCCGGGTCTCATCGCCGCGCTCGCCGCCGCCGGCCTCGCCACCGTGACACTGCCCGAGGCGCTGCCGGGCGCTGCGGGCTCCGCGCCGTGAGCACCGCACCGCGGCTCGCGCCACTGGTGGAAGCGGCAAGTGCGCGCTACCGCAGCGCCGGCCTGTTCGCCTGGAACTTCGCCCGCGGCAAGCTCGGCGGCGACCCGATGTTTGCCGGCATCCTCGCGCACGGTCTCCTGGCCGGCCGCGCGCGCCTGCTGGATCTTGGCTGCGGCCAGGGGCTGCTGGCCGCGTGGCTCCTGGCTGCGCACGCCTGCCATGCCGCCAGGCGTGACTGGCCCGCACAGTGGCCGGCGCCGCCGCAGCTGGCGTCCTACCGCGGCATCGAGATCAACCCGAGCGAGGCGGAGCGTGCGCGGCGCGCGTTCGCCGCCGAGCCCGGCGCCGGGCTGCACATCGTGCACGGCGACATCGCTGACGTAGACTACGGCAGCGCCGATGCCGTGGTGATCCTCGACGTGCTGCACTTCATCGAATACGCCGCGCAGGAACGGGTGCTGGCGCGGGCGCGCGCCGCCCTCGACCGTGCGGGTCTGCTGCTGCTGCGGGTCGGCGACGCCGATGCCGGCGTAAGATTCGCGCTCAGCAGCGCGGTCGATCACACGGTCGCTGTGGTGCGCCGCGGCCGCTGGCCGCGGCTGCAGTGCCGCCCGCTGCGTGCCTGGGAGGAGCTGCTCGCGCGCCTCGGCTTCACGAGCCGCTCGCTGCCGATGAGTGCAGGCACGCCGTTCGCCAACGTGCTCTTGGTGGCCGAGCCGCGATGACGCCGCTCGCGCTCGCAAGCTACACCGCGACCAGCGCCCTCGGCCGCGGCCTGGAGCCGACGCTCGCGGCGCTGCAGGCGCAGCGCTCGGGGCTGGCGCCCTGTGCCTTCGAAACCGTGCGGCTCGCGATGTGCGTCGGCGAGGTGCCCGGCGTCGACGCCGCGCCGCTGCCCGCGGCGCTCGCGGCGTTCGAGTGTCGCAATAACCGCCTGGCGCTCCTCGCCCTGGGCCAGGACGGCTTCGCGGCGGCGGTGGCGCGCAGCGCCGCCCGCCACGGCGCCGCCCGCATCGGCGTCTTCGTCGGCACCAGCACCTCCGGCATCCTCGAGACCGAGCAGGCCTTCCGGCGCCTCGACCCGGTGAGCGGCGCGCTGCCGCCGGACTTTCGTTATCGCGGCGCGCACAACACCTTCTCGCTCGGGGCATTCGTGCAGCGCGCCCTCGGGCTGCGCGGGCCGGCGGTGGTCATCTCCTCGGCATGCTCCTCGAGTGCCAAGGTGTTCGCCTCGGCGCAGCGCGCGATCGCCGCGGGCCTCATCGAGGCCGCGGTGGTGGGCGGAGTGGACTCGCTGTGCCTCACCACGCTCTATGGCTTTCACTCGCTGCAACTGGTGTCGACCGGCCCCTGCCGGCCGTTCGATGTAGCACGCGACGGCATCTCGATCGGCGAGGGCGCGGCGTTCGCGCTGCTCGAGCGGCCCGCAGCGGCTGCCGGCGAGGACAGCGTGCTGCTGCTCGGCACCGGCGAGTCGAGCGATGCCTACCACATGTCCTCGCCGCCGCCGGACGGACGCGGCGCGGCGGCGGCCATGCGCCAGGCGCTGGCAGCGGCCGGTCTGGGCGCCGCCGACATCGACTACATCAACCTGCACGGCACCGCCACGCCGAGCAACGACGCCGCCGAGGCGATCGCCGTCGGCGCGGTGCTCGGCGCTGCGGTACCCGCCAGCTCCACCAAGGGCGCGACCGGGCACGCGCTCGGGGCGGCCGGGGCGCTGGAGGCGGTGATTTGCGCCCTGGCGCTGCGGCACGGATTCATGCCCGGCGGGGTCAACACCGCCGCGGTCGATGCCGCGCTGCCGGTGAGCTACCTGCTCGGCAATCGCGACGCGCGGCTGCGACGCGTCATGAGCAATTCCTTCGGCTTCGGCGGTTCCAACTGCAGCCTGGTGCTGGCGCGCGCCGGAGCGCACGCGTGACGGCGCTGACCGCCTGGCTCGACGGCATCGGGCTGCTCGGCCCGGGCCTGGCCGACTGGCCGACGGCGGCGCGGGTGCTGAGCGGCACGCAGCCCTGGGTACACGCGCCGACCGTGCTGCCGGCACCGCAGGCGCTGCCGGCGGCCGAGCGGCGCCGCACCGGGGCGGTCGTGAAACTGGCGCTGGCGGCAGGTCTCGAGGCCGTGGCACACGCCGGCGCCGACGCCGCCACCTTGGCCGCCGTGTTCAGCTCCTCCGGCGGCGACGGACAGAACTGCGACGAGATCTGCCGCACGCTCGCCTCGAGCGAGCGGCAGCTGTCGCCGACCCGCTTCCACAATTCGGTGCACAACGCCGCCGCCGGCTACTGGGGCATCGCGACCGGCGCGACCGCGGCCTGCAACGCCCTGTGCGCCTACGACGCAAGCTTCGGCGCGGGACTCCTCGAGGCACTCACGCAGGTGGTGACGGAACGCAGCGCGGTGCTGCTCGTCGCCTACGACGCGCGCTACCCCGAGCCGCTCTACGGGGCGCGTCCGATCCCGGACGGCTTCGGCATCGCCCTGGTGCTCGCGCCCGCACCCGGGGCGCGCCCGCTCGCCCGGCTCGACGTGCGTCTGAGCGAGGCACCGGCCGACACGCTCACCGACGCAGCCCTCGAGAAGCTGCGCGGCGCGATACCGGCAGCGCGCAGCCTGCCGCTGCTCGCACAGCTCGCGCGCCGGGCCCCGGGACGCGTCATGATTGACTACCTCGACCCCTGGCGCATCGCCGTGGAGGTGGACGCATGCCCCTAGACCGCCACTGGATCGAGCAGCACATCCCGCACAAGGGGCGCATGTGCCTGCTCGACGAGGTGCTGTCCTGGGATGCGCGCCACATCCGCTGCCGCAGCGCCACCCACCGCACCGCCGACAACCCGCTGCGTGCCCACGGCCGCCTTGGCGCCGCCTGCGGCATCGAATACGCAGCCCAGGCCATGGCGGTGCACGGCGCACTGGTGGCCGCCAGTGCGCCGCTCGCCAGCGCCATGTCCACCAGCGTGCGCGGCAGCGCCGGCACGATCGGCTACCTGGCGAGCGTGCGCAACGTGGCGCTGTATGTGACACGGCTCGACGATCTCGAGGCCGACCTCATCGCCCTCGCCGAGCGCGTCATCGGCGACGGCCGCACGGTGCTGTACGAGTTCTCGGTGTGGGGCGCCGAGCAGCAGTTGCTCAGCGGCCGTGCCAGTATCGTGCTGGGGGGAGGACACTCATGAACGCCAGCGGACGACGTGCCCTGGTCACGGGCGGCAGCGGCGGCATCGGCGGCGCCCTGTGCCGGCGCCTGGCGCACGCCGGCCATCACGTCTACGTGCACGCGCATCGCGGCCTCGCGGTCGCCGACTCGGTAGTGCGCGACATCCAGGCCGCGGGCGGCACGGCCACCGCCGTCGCCTTCGACATCACCGACACCGCCGCCAGTGGCGCGGCGCTCGAGCGCGTGCTCGAGGAGGGGCCGATCCAGGTCCTGGTCAACAATGCCGGCGTACACGACGATGCGGTGCTGCCGGGCATGAGCGCGGCGCAGTGGCACCGCGTGATTGACGTGTCGGTGAACGGCTTCTTCAACGCCACCCAGCCGCTGCTGCTGCCGATGATCCGTACCCGCTGGGGCCGCATCGTGAACGTATCGTCGGTGGCCGCCCTGATCGGCAACAAGGGCCAGGTGAACTACGCCGCCGCCAAGGGCGCGCTGATCTCGGCCACCAAGGCGCTGGCGCTCGAGCTCGCCACGCGCGGCATCACGGTGAACGCGGTGGCGCCCGGTATCATCGGCACGCCGATGACATCCGGGCTGTTCGACGCCAAGGCGATCGAGCGCCTCGTGCCCATGAACCGCGTGGGCCTGCCCGAGGAGGTCGCGAGCGTGGTGGCCTTCCTCGCCTCGGACGATGCCTCCTACGTGACCTCCCAGGTGATCTCGGTCAGCGGCGGCATGGCGTAGACTGCGCATGCGGCGCCGGCCGCCAACCAACTCGACCGATCGCGAGGACCCCGATGAAGCGTTGCCTGCCCTGCGCCCGTGTCGCGCCCGTGGCCGCCCTCACCCTGGCGCTGGCCGGCGGCCTGCCCGCGCGCGCCGCCGAGGCCCCGGCCGGCGCAAACCTTGCCGACGCGCTCGGCGTGCCGGTGGACAAGGCGCCGGTGCGTGAGCGTGCCGGCTGGCGCCCGCCGCGCATCGTCCTGGTCGCCCCCTACGTACACGACCACCTGGCGCTGCTGCAGGCGGCCGTGCCGCAGGCGAAGCTCGTGGAGATGCCGGCGGCGAGCCCCCGCGACATCGCCAACGCGGACGTCAGCATCGGTGTGTGCACCGAGGAGGTGCTCAAGCAGGCCAAGCACCTCGAGTGGATCCAGTGGCCGGCTGCCGGTGTCGAGCGCTGCGTGCAGCAGCCGCTGCTGCACGAGCGGCACATCCTGCTCACCAACCTGCAGCGCGCCGCCGGTCCCAGCATGGCCGAGCACGTCATCGCCATGATGCTGCTGCTCAGCCGCCACCTCGACTACTACCTGCGCGAGCAGCAACAGGCGCATTGGGCCGAGGACGGGCCTGAGGCGGCCGACCTCGAGGGCAAGACCCTGCTCGTGGTCGGACTCGGCGGTATCGGCACCGAGGTGGCGCGCCGCGCCCATGCCTTCGGCATGCGCGTCACCGCCACGCGCGCCAGCGGCCGCAGTGGCCCCGACTTCGTCGACTACGTGGGGCTGCCGGACGAGCTGCCGAAGCTCGCACGCGACGCCGACTACGTGGTCAACTGCGCGCCGCTGACCGCGCAGACCACCGGCATCTTCAACCGCGAGTTCTTTGCCGGCATGAAGAGCAGCGCCTACTTCCTCAGCGTCGGCCGCGGCCGCAGCACCGTGACCGCGGATCTCACCGCCGCGCTCACCGAGCACCGCATCGCCGGCGCCGGGCTCGACGTCGCGGATCCGGAGCCGCTGCCGCCCGACAGCCCACTGTGGCGCGCGCCGAACCTGTTCATCACGCCGCACGTGTCCGCCAACAGTGCGCTCGCCGACGAGCAGCGCTACGCGCTGCTGCGTGAGAACCTGCGCCGCTACGCCGCCGGTGAGCCGATGCTGGCGGTGGTGGACATCGAGCGCGGGTACTGACCAGACGCCCCACTGGCAGCTGGCATCGAGTCCCCGCGCGCCTGCGCTGGCGCGCCGTCACCAGAACTCGTGGCGCAGGAACGACAGCCAGGCTGGCCTCTGCACGGCGTAATAGCTGAGCTGGAAGGCGGCGATGACTACCAGTGCGCCCCAGCCGAGCACCGGATGCAGGCGTCGATGCCAGAGGCTGTCCACGAGCACGCAGCCCAGGATGCAGCCGTAGAACGCGAGGAACTGCAGCAGCGGCGCGTGACCGGCGAGCAACGCGACGCGCGCCGCGGCCGGCGCCAGAATCGTGACGGCCGCCAGCAGCATCAGCCGCTTGTGGACCTCGGCGCGGACGCGCAGCGCGAGGCCGGCGCCGATCAAGCCCGCGAACAGCAGCAGGTTGACCAGGTTGATGAGCAGCAGGTAGTGGAACTTGCCCACCGCGTGCGCGCGCGCTTCGCGCTCGAATGCCAGCACGGTGAGCGCCGCTCCGGAGAGCACGACCAGCGCGGCGAGCACCGCCGCCGCCACGCCCAGCCGGCGGTGCCAGGCGACGCGCCGCGCAGCGATCAGCCAGCTCTGGACGATGAACACGCTGAGCCACCCTGACATGAGCAGCGCGTGCGCGTGCAGCACTAGCGGCAGGGCCGGCGTGGCGAACAGGCGCTTCAGGTAATACGAGCGCGCGAAGCCGCCGAGCGCGACGGCCGCCATGCCGAGCGCCAGCCAGACGAACGGCTGGCGTGCGGCGGCCGCGCCGCCGTGCGGCCCTGCGGGATGCGCCGCCGCCGCCGTCATGATTGCGGTCCGGCGGAGTTCCAGATGTCCACGGCGCACTTCCAGGCGCCGTCCGGCCCCCTGCGCCAGATCCCCACCGAATCGTTGTGCTCCACGACATGCTTGCCATCCGGTGTCGTGAGACTGATCTCGTCCGTGCCCGTTGCGTAGGCAAGGTCGCCGGATTTCGCGATCCACACCCGATCGATCACCCACGAGATGGAGAAGTCGGGGATGGCGAAGGACTCCTTGACGTACTTGCGCAGGGCGTCCTTGCCCACCAGCGGTGCCGAACCTGGCTGCATGAGGATCACGTCGTCGGACCAGTAGGAGAGCGTGCGCTCCAGATCGTGCGCGCGCGCGGCCGCGAGCCAGTGCGCATCGGCGGCGCGGATCTCAGCCTCGGCGTGCCCAGGATCCGCGCCACCCTGGCAGGCGGCAAGCGCCGCGAGCAGCGCGAGCCCGGCACCACTGGAGCGCATGGTCATGTCCGCCCTCCCCTGGTAAGAAAGCCGGCTACTGCCTGACGTAGACGACCGTCGTCTTCTCGTTCGCCTTGCCCGGATTCCAGGAGACGTCCGAGAAGGAGGCGCCATCTGCGGCGATGGTCTGCACCCCGACGCTGTCGACCTTGCCGTTGAGTTTGATGGTGTATTTGACCTTCTTCGGGCTGAGCATCTTGAAGCCGATGGTCATGCCGGGCGGCACGTCCGGACCGGTGACCGGATGATCGGCGCCGTCGGCGCTGCCTTCGGCATACGCCTTCATGTCCGGGATGTCGTACCTGAGCACGCCGTCGGCGGGCGCGGAGATCACGAAGGACTGCGGCCCGGACGGCCCCTTGACCTTGGTGCTGCGCCACGTGCCGATCAGACCCTCCGTCCCCGACACGCGCGTGAACACGTCCTCCTCGTGGTAGGCGCTGCCATCCGGCTTCTTGCCGTCGAAGGCCATGGTCAGCGTCTTGCCGTCCTCGGACAGGACGAAGTGTCCCTTGTCCAGCACCCGGCCATCCGCCTTGCTCTGCGTGTCCCAGGTGTTATGGCCGGCAGCGGTGAAGCTGACCGTGCGGTTCCCCCAGGACTTGTACTCCTTGCCGTCGAGTCCGAAGTCAAAGCTCGCGGTGCTGCCGTCCTCGTAGTGCAGCATCTCGCCCGGGCCCTTCGAGTAGGTGAACGTCTGGCCGGTGAGATGGCTCTTCGCGGCGTCGAGTTTCCACGTGCCGTTCCAGGGGCTGTCGGCCGCAGCGGCTGTGCCGGCCACCAGCGCCAGCAGCGCGCACGCGGACCAGATCGTCTTCGTCTTCATTGAGATGTCTCCCTCGAGTGAGTTGATGAATCGGGTCGCCGGCGAGGCCCGCCTCACGGCGGGTTGCCTCCGGCCGCGACCACCAGAAAGCTGCCGCTCCAGAACTGTTCGTAGGCTTCGCTCTGCACGTAATGCATGAGCGTGGCGCTGTAGTGCGCCTCGCCCGGGCGCACCTCGATGGTCACGAATCCACCGCTCGCCGCGCGGATGACGCCGGCGTGCACGGCCGCCGCGCAGATCGAGGAGCCGTCGGTGTAGGGCCCGCTGCCGATCACCTGGCCGCTCACGGCCTTGCCGGGCGGACAACGGAAGCGGAAGCGCTCGCCGTTCAATCCGCGCAGGTTGAGATCGAGCGGACTGGTACGCCAGTCGACCTCGTGCACGGCCGGAGCCGGTGCCGGCGTGGCGGCGGCAAGCGAGGCGCCGCACAGCACCCCGAGCCCGAGCACCGGCGCGAGAGCTGCGTGGCGCGCTGCACGGCTGAGCATATGTAAAACCCCGAAACCTTCCCTGCATGGCGGCCTGCGGCCGTGGTTGCGGTTCTTAGGTGTGGGGAGACTGGCGCGCAGGAGGGCGGCGGGTCCTGCCGTTTCACTGGCACTTTTCTGGCAAAACTGCTGCCGCCGCTCGCATGGCTGTAAGTCAATGATGGCAGAGGAAAAACCCTCATTCCGGTTCGGGGAGTTCGAGCTCCAGCCCGCCGAGCGGCGGCTCCTGGGCGCCGGCCGCCCGATATCGTTGACCCCCAAGGTCTTTGACACGCTGGTGCTGCTGGTGGAGCGCGCCGGCCACGTCGTCAGCAAGGATGAGCTGATGAAGGCGCTCTGGCCGCGCGGCTACGTGGAAGAGTCGAACCTCACCAAGCACGTGTGGCTGATCCGCCGGGCCTTGTGCGATGGTGAAAAAGACTCACGCTTCATCGAGACCGTGCCGAAGCTCGGCTACCGGTTCGTGGCGCCGGTGGAGCGCGGACTCGCACCCGCCGTCCCGGCCGCAGCCCCGCTGCTTCCCGCTCCCCCGCCATCGCCCGCCGCCGTGCCTGAGGCTCTCGTGGCCGCCGCCGCCGCGCCGCCGCTAGAACCCCTGCCCCTTCCTCCTGCCGCGCGCCTCGGGCGCAGCAGCGGCGGCTACGGGCTCTTTGCCGGTGCGGGCCTCGCCTGGCTCGCCGTGCTCGCCCTCGCCTGGCGGATGATCCCGGGACCTGCGGCACCGGCTCACCACGGGCGCAGCATCGCTCTGGTGGGCTTCAGCAACCTGTCGCGCAACGCCAAGGACGCGTGGCTCGCCCCGGCCCTCACCGAGATGCTGGGCACCGAGCTCAACGCCACGGACAGCCTGCAGGTGGTGCCGGACGAGGTGGTGCGCGGCGCCAGCACCGACATCGAGAGCCCGGCCGCCGGGGGCTATGCGCCGCAGACCCTGACGCGACTGCGGCGGCGGCTGGATGCCGACTACGTCGTGAGCGGCAGCTATCTGGTCACGGGCTCGGCGGAGGACGCGCCGCTGCGCATCGACCTGGCGGTGCAGGACAGCCGCAGCGGCGTGGTGCTGGCGGCCGTCTCGAGCCAATCGGGACTGTCGGGGCTCATCGGCCTCGTGACCCGCGCGGGCGCCAGCCTGCGCGCGAAGCTCGGCGCAGCGCCCTCGAGCGCCGCGGCGCTCGACCTCGTGGCCCACGAGCAGCCGCCGAGCCTCGACGTCGCCCGGCGCCTCGGCTTCGCACTCGATGCCCTGCACCACTACGACCCGGCGCGCGCCCGTGACGAGCTGCTGGAGGCCATCGCCGAATCGCCGGGCTATGCGCCCGCCTACACCTACCTCGCCCAGGCCTGGACGGCGCTCGGCTACCAGGACAAGGCCGTGGCGGCCGCCGAGCAGGCCGCGCGCAATGCCGCACGGCTGCCGGACGAGCAGCGCCTGCAGGCCGAGGCGGTCGCGCAGAGCTCGCGCGCGCAGTGGAGCGAGGCGGCGCACACCTGGGAACAGCTGGTGCACCTGAAGCCCCTCAACCCCGAGTACCGGCTGCAGGCGATCGATGCACAGCTGGCCGCGGGGGCGGTCACGGGCGCGCAGACGACTCTGCGTGGCCTGCGGCAGCTGCCGGGCAGCGCCGCCGACCCGCGCGTCGAGCTGGCCGCCGCGCGTATCGCCGGCGTCCAGAGCGACGCCAGAGGGGCGGCGGCGCACGCGGAGCTGGCGCTGCACCAGGCGCAGCAGCACGACGCGGCCGGCCTCACCGCCGATGCCCAGGCAGCGCACGCCGCCGCACGAGTGCTGCTCGGGGCCAACGACGCGGCGCGGGACAATCTCAATGCCGCGATCGAGGCCTATCGCGCCATTCACAACCCGCGCGGCGAAGCGGACGCGCGGCGTGAGCTGGCGCAGCTGCTCGGTAACCTGAACCGCGGCCAGGAGGCGCGCGAGGAGTATCAGCGCGCCATGGCCCTCGAACAGAGCATCGGCGATCTCGCCGGCGTGGCACGCGTGTACCGCGCGCTGTGCTCGATGCTGTGGCTGGCCGGTGATCGCGACGGCGCGCAGGCCGCCGCGCAGCACGCGCTGCAGCTGGGCCGCAACACCGGCGACCTGGGCATGCAGACCTGGACGCTGCAGGCGCTCGCCACCATCGCCTCCGATGACGCGGCGAGCGACGAGGTGCTGGGCGAGTTCCGCGAGGTCATCGCACTCGACCAGCGAGCCGGCAACCACACGGTGTGGCCGCTCACCAACTACGCCGACGTGCAGCGCATGCGCGGCGAGCTCAGCCAGGCCCGCGACACCTGCCAGCGCGCTCGCGCCGAGGCCGCCACGCTCACCGACCCGCAGTTCCGGGTGTTCAGCGGCTTCACCTGCGCGCTGATCGAGGCCGATCTCGGCCACGGCACCGCCGCACGCGGCTCGCTCGCCGAGGTCATCCGCCAGGTCGGCACAGGCGACCCCAGCTACCGCTACAACTCGCTGATGACACTGGCGCAGCTGGACATGGACCGCGCCGCCTGGAGCCAGGCGCGCACGCGCCTCGAGCAGGCGAGCAGCGGCTTCGCCGCCCAGGAGGAGCGCACCGGCGAGGCCGACGCGCTGGCGATGCTGGCGCTGTGCGCCGAGGCACTCGGCGACCACGCCGCGCGTGACGCCGCGGCGCAGCGCGCCCGTTCGCTGCGGGCCTCCATTACCTCGCGCCAGGAGGTCTACGTCGTCGACATCGCGCTGGCGCGGCTCGACGGCGCCGCCCGCCCCGGCGGCGACGCCGCCGAGCGACTGCTGGCGCTGGCCGCCGACGCCGAGCAGCGCCGCTGGCTCGGCTGGTCACTGGAGGCGAAGCTGGCGGCGTTCGAGCTGCTGAATGCTTCCGGCACCGGCGCGGCCGCGACGCTGCGCGCCGACATCGAGACCACCGCGAAGAGCCACGGCTACGGCCGCATCCTCGATCTGCTCCAGCGCTCCGCTCACGAGCGCGCGCTGGCGCGGCGCTCCTGAGCGCGCCGGGCGCTGCGCGGCTGCAGCCAGGCGCAAATGCGCGCCGGGATCTCGGTGCGGGCGCTGCGGCTCACGTACATGCCGATGTGGCCGGTGGCCAGTGCACACGCACTGTAGTCGCGGCTGCCGACGTAGCGCTCGAGCACCGCGCAGGCCTGCGGCGGCACGATGTGGTCCTCGAGTGCGTACAGATTGAGCAGCGGAGCACGCACCGCGCCGAGATCAACCCGGCGCCCGCCGATCTCGAGCGTGCCGCGCACCAGGCGGTTCTCCTGGTAGAACCAGCGCACGAACTGCGCCAGGGCGCGGGCCGCCTGTGGCGGGCTGTCGAAGATCCACTTCTCCATGCGCACGAAGGCCTCGATCGTGCGCTGGTCGGCGTGGCCGGTGAGCAGGCGCACGTACTTCTGCTGTGTCAGACGCAGCGGCATCAGGGCCAGGAACAGCGTGTTGAGCAGCTCGCCGGGGATGTTGCCGCTCGCCTCGATGAGCGCGGTGTCGACGTCGCGCACCCACTTGGCGAGCAGATTGTCCGGGGTGTGGAAGTCGACCGGGGTCGTGATCGTGACCAGCCTCGCGACCGTCTGCGGGTGCAGCGCCGCGTAGCACAGGCTGAGCACGCCGCCCTGGCAGACGCCGAGCAGGTCGAGCGCGGGGCAGGCGTGCGCCTGCAGCACGTGCTGCACGCACCCGCCCAGATGCGTCTCGATGTAGTCGCCGAGCTCGGTGCCGCGGTCCGCCTCGTCGGGGTCGCCCCAGTCGATCAGGTACACCGTCAGGCCCGCGGCCAGCAGCCGCCGCACCAGCGAGCGCTCGGGGTCGAGATCGAGCACGTAGGGACGGTTGACGAGTGCAAAACAGATGAGCAGCGGCCGCGCACCGGCCACCGGCGCCGCGCCGGCCAGCGGCAGGTACTGATAGAGCGTGGTCTTGCCCAGCTGCCACACGGCGCGCCGGGCCGAGCAGCCGACCGTTACGTCGCGCGCCGCACGCAGCCGCGTCAGCGTGGCCGCGACGCGCAGCGCGAGTTCCTGGAAAGCCGCACCGGGGGCGGCGCCGGCGGTGTTCAAGAGCGCGACCCGCGGCCGCGCGCCGTACGCCGCTTGCGCGGCGGCCGGCTGCGCCCCTTGGCGGCACGGGGACGCGGCGCCCGCGGCGCGCGGTCTGCCGGTTGCACCCGCAGTTGCGCCAACTGCGCCCGCAGCTCCTTCAGCTGGCCGTAGAGGGCGTCCACCTCGCTGCGCGTCGGCAGTCCGAAGGCGCGCACCAGCGTCTCGGCGTGGCGACGCTGCTCGACCAGCAGCGCCGCGGAAGCATTGGCGAGCTCAGCCTGCAGCCGGCAGAAGTCGTCGCGGCGCACGGTGGCGCCGTAAGCCTCCTCGGCGCACTCGACCCACAGCTCGTACAGCCGGAGCGCTTCATCGGGCGTCGCGGGCGCGGCGGGGGCGCCTCCCAGGCGGGCAATGAAGCTGCCGGCGGCGCGCTGCGCCACCTCGCTCCAGTGCGTCGCCAGCTGGCCCTGCAGCTGGCCCAGACGTCCGAGCAGCTCCAGCACGCGCTGCGCCTCGTTGCCCTGCACCGCCGCCGGCCCCAGCGGCAGCGGCCCGAATGCCCAGGCGGGTGCGGCGGCGGCGAAACCGCCCGGCGCGGCCCCGGCACCGAACCACGGGCCCGAGGCCTGCGACATCTTCAGCCACTGCTCGAACTGGCTCGCGAGCGGGCCGGCCAGCCCGGACCAGTCTGGCGGGCGTCCGCCGGCCGCCGCGCCGGGCATGCCGAAGCTCCTCAGCAGCTCGAGGAAGCGCTCGGCGGCGCCGCTGAAGGCGGCCTCGGGCCGGGAGCTACCGAACGGGTCATTCATGTTGTATGCGTTGCAGAAAAGTGCGACAGCGAGCGGTCCTCAGACTTGTACCGGTGCGCATATGAGCCTTGAAAAACAACTCTCCGGGATCGAAAGCCGCTTCCGGAGAAACGTGAAGCCGGTCATTGTGCGGTGCATACTCAAGAGACTACTATTCGCGCTGCCGGTGACGCGGCGGCGGGCGCGGCGCCCGGCTGAAACGAGCGATTACGATGGCCGAAGAACGCCTGATACGCAAATACGCCAACCGGCGCCTGTACGACGCCCACGACAGCCGCCACGTAACGCTCGATGACCTGCGCAAGCTGATCGCCAGCGGCCAGCGCATCAAAGTGATCGACGACAAGAGCGGCGAGGACCTGACCCGCAGCATCCTGCTGCAGATCATCGCTGCCCAGGAGCAGTTCGGCACCCCGGTGCTCAGCACGCAGCTGCTCGAAGGCATCATCCGTTTCTACGGCAACCCGGTGCAGCAGCTGCTCACCTCTTACCTCGAGCAGAGCATCGGCGGCCTGCTGCGCCAGCAGAGCCTGATGCAGGAAGAGATGGCCAAGGCGCTCGAGACGCCGATGGCACCGCTCGCAGAGATGGCGCGCCAGAATATGGAAATGTGGGCCAAGATGCAGGCGTCGATGCTCTCGGCCTTCACGCCCCCGGGCCCTGGCGGCGGCGACAAGCCGGCCAGGCCCGAGCCGGGCAAGCGCCGCGGCTGAGCCCGCGGCGCCCCCGACTCTTTCTCAAATTCTCATCCTCGCCAGGAGCGACAGCCAAGTGGACGTAAGTGCCAAGACAATCGTAGTGACCGGGGCGGGACGCGGCATCGGCCGCGCGCTGGCCGCGCACTTCGCCCGCAAGGGGGCGAATCTTGCCGTGCTCGATACCGATGCCGCGGGCGCGGAGGAGACGCGGCAGCTGTGCGCCGCGGCCGGTGGCAGCGCGCGCAGCTACGTCGCCGACGCGGCCAGCGAGGACAGCGTCATCGGAACGCTCGACCAAGTGACGGCCGACTTTGGTCGCATCGACGGGCTGGTGAACAACGCCGGCATCGTGCGCGACGCCATGCTGGTCAAGGTCAAGGACGGCCAGGTGGTCGGCAAGATGACGCTGGCGCAGTGGCAGGCGGTGATCGAGGTGAATCTCACCGGCGTGTTCCTGTGCGCACGCGAAGCGGCCGAGCGCATGATTCGCGATGGAGGCGGCGGGGTGATCGTCAACATCTCGAGCATCTCGCGCGCCGGCAATGCCGGACAGACCAACTACAGTGCCGCCAAGGCCGGTGTCGCCGCGATGACGGTGGTGTGGGCCAAGGAACTGGCGCGCCACGGGATCCGCGTGGGTGCGGTTGCGCCGGGCTTCATCCGCACCCCCATGGTCGAGGCAATGAAGCCCGAAGCGCTCGCCAAGATGACCGCCCCGATCCCGCTCGGCCGGCTCGGCGAGCCCGAGGAGATCGCCAATGCGGTCGGCTTCATCTTCGCGAATGACCTGTTCACGGGGCGCTGCCTGGAGGTCGACGCCGGTCTGCGCATGTAACCTGTGCAACGCAAAAATACTAGTGAATACGATGCGCAGTTTGATAGACAAATAAAATTAGATAAATCAACGTATTAATGACTACTGTAGCTGCTCGATCCGGTCCCGATATATCTCTCTTGCGGTGCATACAAAACCGTGTAGAATACGCTCCATTCCACGTATGCACGGAGTCTTACGATCATGAACGAGCGCACTTTCGATTCCAATACCGTACTGGCCGCCACCCGCGAGGCGTTCGCGCCCGTGCTGAAGGCGCAGCAGGACGGCTTCAAGACCTTCGAGCGCCTGGCGCGCCTGCAGTACGCGGTCGCCGGCGACGTCCTCGAGTCGGGCCTGGCGCGCGTGAGCGCCACGTTCACGGCCACCACGGCCACGGACCTGCTCAGCAAGCAGACCGAGCTCAACACGCAGTTCGTCGACAAGCTGCGCGCGCGTGCCGAGGAGTTCGCGACGGTGACGTCCGAGATCCAGTCCAAGCTCAGCCAGCTCGGCAGCGACATGGCCGCGAAGGCAGTGCCGACCCGCAAGGCAGCCTGATATCTTGGCGGTATCGCACGCCCGGGGGCGCACGCCCCCGGGCGTGATTCCCTACGGAGACCGCCTTGACCCCCGCCCCGAATAACAAGGCCGGCGCGCCGCACGGCTCGCCTCCCGACCCGACCGCCTCCCCCGACTCCGCGCCCCAGGCAGACGTCGAGCGCCAACTGCGCGCCCAGCTCGCCGCCCTCACCGGCGGCCTGGCACCCGATGACTATCTCGAGGCCTGGTGGCAGTGGTACCTGAACGTCGCCACCCAGCCGCCGCGCCAGGCACAGCTGGCGCAGAGCGCCTACGAAAAGCTCCTCGATACCTGGCAGTTTGCCGCGCAGGCCGCGAGCGGCAGCCCGCTCGCCCCGGAGCGTGAGACGCAGGGCTTCAGCGACGAGGCCTGGAACGTCTGGCCCTTCAACGTCTACGCGCGCACCTACGCCAACTGGGCCACGTGGTGGCAACAGGCGCTGGCGCCGTCCGCCGCGGACCCCAAGCTCGCACGTGCCGGCTTCGCCGGGCGACTGCTGCTGGAGGCGGCCTCGCCGGCCAATTTCCTGCACACCAATCCTGAGCTCCTCAACAAGACCGCCGCGGAGTCCGGCCAGAACCTGATCCGCGGCCTGAAGAACTGGCTCGAGGACGCGCAGCGACTCGGCAGCGGCGCGCGCGCCCCGGGCACCGAACGGTTTGAGGTGGGCAAGGACGTCGCCATCACCCCCGGCAAGGTTGTGTTTCGCAACCGCCTGATGGAGCTGCTGCAGTACTCGCCGCAGACGCCCGACGTGTACGCCGAGCCGGTGCTGATCACCCCGGCATGGATCATGAAGTACTACATTCTCGACCTGTCACCGCGCAACTCGCTGGTGCGCTTCCTGGTCGAGAAGGGCCACACGGTATTCATGATCTCGTGGAAGAACCCGGGCACCGCCGACCGCGACCTCGGCCTCGATGACTACGTGCAGCTCGGCTTCCTCGATGCGCTCGCCGAGGTGCGCCGCCGCGTGCCCCGGCAGCCGGTGCACGCCGTCGGCTACTGTATCGGCGGCACGCTGCTCGCCATCGCCACCGCGCGCCTCGCCGCCGCCGGTGACACCTCGCTTGCCTCCCTCACCCTGCTCGCCGCGCAGACCGATTTCAGCGAGCCGGGCGAGCTGTCGGTATTCATCACGCCGAGCCAGATCGCGATGCTGGAGGCGATGATGAACAGGGCCGGCGTGCTCGAGAGCGAGCGCATGGGAGGCGCTTTCGCCCTGTTGCGCTCGCGCGATCTGATGTGGGCGCCGGCCGTCAACCAGTACGTGCGTGGCGAGCGTCCGCAGCTCAACGACCTCATGGCCTGGAACGCCGACGGCACGCGCATGCCGTGGCGCATGCACAGCGAGTACCTCGAGCGGCTGTACCTGAAGAACGAGCTGGCGCGCGGGGTGTTCAGCAGCGCCGGGCAGCCGGTGGACCTGGGAGCGGTACGGCTGCCGATGTTCGTGGTCGGCACCGAGACCGACCATGTGGCGCCGTGGCGCTCGGTCTACAAGACCTGCGGCCTGACGCGCAGCACCGACTGCACCTTCCTGCTGACCAGCGGCGGCCACAATGCCGGCATCGTCAGCGGGCCGGTACACCCCAAGCGCCGCCATCGCCTGCTCACCTGGAGCAACGCCACCAATACGCTCACGCCGGACGACTGGCTGCAGCGCGCCCCGCCACGCGAGGGCTCGTGGTGGCCGGCGTGGCAGCGCTGGCTAGGCGAGCACTCGACCGCGCGGCGCGAGGCGGCGCGCGCCGTGGGCGGCAGCGGTGCCGCTGCCGCCGCGCTCGAGGATGCGCCCGGCCGCTACGTGCGCGAGTAGCGCGCCGCCGTCCGGCGCACGCATCGCGCCCGGCGTGAATGGGCGTAGTAATATTCAGAAAAACTGCGGGGGATCGCCATGGGATCGCAAGTCAAGCGCGTCGCGTACATCACCGGGGGCATGGGCGGAATCGGCACGGCCATCAGCCGCCGACTGTGCAAGGAGGGCTACACGGTCATCGCCGGCTGCGGGCCGGGCTCGACGCGCAAGGACCGCTGGCTGGCGGAAATGCGTGCCGAGGGCTTCAACGTGCACGCCTCCGAGGGCAACGTCTCCGACTGGGACTCGACCAAGCGCGCCTTCGACAGTGCGCGCGCCGAAATCGGCCCGATCGACATCCTGGTGAACAACGCCGGCATCACGCGCGACGGCACGTTTCAGAAGATGAGCAACGAGGCCTGGCACGCCGTCATCGAGACCAACCTCAATTCGCTGTTCCACGTCACCAAACAGGTGATCGACGGCATGATCGAGCGCGGCTGGGGCCGCATCGTCAACATTTCCTCGGTCAACGGCCAGCGCGGCCAGTTCGGCCAGACCAACTACTCGACCGCCAAGGCCGGCATCCATGGCTTCACGATGGCGCTGGCGCAGGAAGTGGCGGCGCGCGGCATTACCGTCAACACCGTCTCGCCCGGCTACATCGGCACCGACATGGTGCGCGCGGTGAAGCCCGAACGCCTGGAGAAGATCATCAGCAGCATCCCGGTCAAGCGCCTGGGCGAGCCGGCCGAGATCGCCTCGATCGTCGCGTGGCTGGTGAGCGATGAGGCAGCCTTCGCCACGGGCGCCGACTTCTCGCTCAACGGCGGCCTGCACATGGGCTAGGCGCGCAGCCGCGCCCGCCAGGTCCGCGAGGTTCGCCATTTGAAGGCATGCGTGGTCGGCGCGGGCGCCATCGGCGGCTTTCTCGGCACGCGCCTGGCACATACCGGTGCGGTCGAGGTCTCGGCACTGGCCCGCGGCGCAACGCTCTCCGCGCTGCGCGACCACGGCTGGCGCCTGCAGCAGGGCAGCGAGCTGCTCACCGCGCCGGCGGCGCTCGCCGCCGACGACCCGCGCGAGCTCGGCCCGCAGGACCTCGTCATCCTCAGTCTCAAGGCGCCGGCGCTGCCGCCGCTCGCGCCGTCACTGGTCCCGCTCCTCGGCCCCGGCACCGTGGTACTGCCGGCCATGAACGGCGTGCCGTGGTGGTTCGGCGCCGGCCTCGCCGCCCTCGGCAGCGCCCCGCTGGCGAGCGTCGACCCCGGCGGTGTCATCTCCGAGGCCCTGCCGCTGCGGCACGTGGTCGGCTGCGTGGTGCACGCCGCGGCCACCACCACGGCCCCCGGCGTCGCTGCGCACCGCATGGGACGCGGGCTGATCCTCGGTGAGCCCGCGGGCGGGGAGTCGGCGCGGCTGCGCGAGCTCGCCGCACTGCTCATCCGTGCCGGCTTCGAGGTGACCCTCTCGCCGCGCATCCGCTACGACGTCTGGTACAAGCTATGGGGCAACATGACCATGAACCCGGTCTCGGCGCTCACCGGCGCCACCACCGACCGGGTGCTCGATGACGAGCTCGTGCGCGCCTACTGCTCCACGGCCATGCGCGAGGCGGCCGCGGTGGGCGAGCGCATCGGCTGCGCGGTGCGCGAGTCGCCCGAAGACCGCCACGCGGTGACACGCAAGCTCGGTACTTTCAAGACCTCGATGCTGCAGGACGTGGAGTCGGGGCGCGCGCTCGAGCTGGATGCGCTGGTCGGTGCGGTGCGCGAGATCGGCCAGCGCGTGCAAGTGCCGACCCCGGCCATCGATGCCCTCTTCGCCCTCACGCGCCTGTTCGGACGCGTGCGCGGGTTGTACCCGCAGCACTGACCCGTTAAGAGAGCGGGCGGTCCCCGTGAGGGAACCGCCCGTGCCTGGAGAGCCCCAGGTCAGTACTTGAGGGTGAAGGCCACGAACAGCTGGCGCCCGAGCTGGTCGTAGGTCGGGAACGAGTTGGCCGCGCCGGAGGCCGCGACGTTCGAAGCCACGATCGGCGGATCCCGGTCGAAGGCGTTGTTGATGCCGGCGCGCAGTTCCAGCCCGTCGGTGACCGTCCAGCTGCCGAACAGGTCCAGATAGCTCTGGCCCGCCATGCGCGCGTCGAAGGCGTCGAACTGGCCGTTGCTGAGGGTCGGATCTGAGGTGTTGGAATCCAGGCTCACCGGACCGATGTAGCGCCAATCGGCCGAGAACTCCAGATTCCACGGCGTTACCCAGGTAGCCCGCAGGTTGTGGCGCCAGCGCGGCGAGATGGTCAGGCAGGTCGGCCCGTACAATCCGGTGCAGTCGTAGGTGTGCGCGCCGGCGAAGGGCGTGGTGGTGTTCTTCAGCATGTACGAGCCGGCCAGCAGGAAGTTCAGTGAGCCGGCGGTGGCCAGCGGCCACTTGTAGTTGAGCTGCACATCAATGCCGCTGACTTCCGCGGCCGCGATGTTCTGGCCCACCTGGCTGATGTAGCCGCCGGAGGCCACGCTCGAGCCGGTCAGCGACCCCTGCGGAGTGCGCGTAATCAGCGGACACAGGACTGGGCTGCCGGTGGCCAGGCAGTCCTGCAGGATGACGGTGGCCGGAATCACTCCGATCACGTCCTTGAGCCTGATGTCCCAGTAGTCGATGCTGGCCGAGAGGTGCGGCAGCGCACTCGGCGTGAGGTTGACACCCAGGCTGTACGAGTCTCCCTGCTCCGGTTTGAGGGCGAGATTGCCGCCCGTCAGCTGGCCGCATTGCAGCGCCACGCACTGCTTGATGAGGTTGGTGGTGCCACCGTTGCCGTATTCGGCGGCGGTCACCCCGGTGTGGGCGCAGTCAGCCAGCGAGGCGGTGGCCGGGGTCAGCACGCCGGTGGCCGGGTCGCGGGTCGGCGCGCACGGATCGATGCCGGGCGCCTGGATGAGTCCGCTCGCCTGGGGCGCAAACAGCTCGAGCACGTTCGGCGCGCGGATGGCGCGCTGGTAGCCGCCGCGGAAGCGCAGGTCAGCGGTTGGCGCGTACTGCACCTCGAACTTGTAGGTATTCACCCCGCCTGCCAGGTCGTAGTCCGAGTGGCGGAAGCCGCCGTCGACGTTCAGGTCCTTGATGCCCGGCTGATCCTGCGCCAGCGGCGCGCGCACCTCGATGAACCCCTCCTTGACCGAGATGCTGTTGTCGATCGATACCGAGGCCCCGCCGAATCCGGCGAGGAAGCCGCTCGCCTCGGCCGCGTCCGGCGCGAAGGACAGCGCGTCGTTGCGATGCTCGAAACCGAAATTGATACCGACCCCGTCGTTGGCCCAGGGCAGCTTGACGCCATACTTGCCGAGATCACCGGTGATGTCGGCGTGCACGATGCGCTCGGTGGAGGTCCCGAAGGAGGTGCCAGGCGAGTACATGAACTGCAGCGACTGCTGCGTCACGCCACCCTGAGTGAAGATGTTCCACGGTACACACGGCGGACCGCTGATGCACACCGGGTTGGCCGCTGTGCCCGTCACCTGCAGCGCCTGGTCGATCTTGGAATAGTCCAGGTAGTTGGTATTGGAGTTGAACAGCGAGGTGTAGTAGTACGACCCGTAGGCGTCGTACGTCCAGCCACCGCCGATGTCACCCTTCATGCCCGCCACGCCGCGGTAGTTGGTGTGCTCCCAGAAGGACTGGCGGCCCCCGCCCTCGATGTTGCGCCGGCCGATGTTGACGTTGGCGCTCACCGAGCCCGGGTTGGCGCCATCGGCGGCAATCTGGGCCGGGGTGCACAGGATCGCGGCCTCCTGTGCGCTCAGCAGCGGATTGCTGCAGTTGATGTTGAAGTTGCCGTTGCCGGTTGGATCGAGGGGGTTGGTCTGGAACAGGCCGGACGGCGCAACTGCGATACGCGTCTGGTCGTCCATGAACCCGAACTCGGCATAGGGCTTGAAGTGGTCATTGATGTCGACGTGGGCAAAGAAGCCGCCGTTGTAGCGCTGGTCGCCGCGTGACATGTAGATGTAGGGCTGCGAGTTGAAGAACGCCGGCGGCACCGAGTTGTTCTGCGGCCAGGGCAGGAACTGACTGCCGACCACCGAATAGGCGTTACCGTTGGCGATCTGGAAGAAGTTCGAGTTCTGCGAGCCGGTGCACACCACGCCGTCCTTGGCGGCGTTGAGCTGCAACTGGCAGCCACCGAAGTCGCGCTCGGCGCTGGCCACCGGCTCGGCCTTCAGGTACGTGAGGTAGCCGGTAACGTTGCCGCGCCCCTCGGCGATGCTGCTGCCCATCACGAGGCTGAAGTTGCGGTTCTGACCGTCGCGCCGCGTGCCGTTGACCACCGTGTCGCCGGCCTGCGCCTCGAGATTCTGCACCCAGCTGTTGTGGTTGTCGTGATAGAACTCGCTGAACTGGCCGTCCAGCTCCACGCCGGTAAAGTCCCTCTTCATGATGAAGTTGACGACGCCCGCCAGGGCATCCGAGCCATAAACCGCAGAGGCGCCGCCGGTGACGACGTCGATGCGTTCGATCAGGGCGGCCGGGATCTGGTCCAGATCCGGCGCCGGGTTGGGGTTGGCGGTGTTGGGATCGCCGATGCCGAGGCGGCGGCCGTTGATGAGCACCAGCGTACGCTGCGGCCCGATGCCGCGCAGGTCGGCGGTAG
>JANWKR010000070.1 GCA_025451275.1 Steroidobacteraceae bacterium | reverse complement strand
TACAGCGGCTTCAAGCCCTTCGAGCGTCAGTAGGGGGAACTGTGCTCGCGAGTGCGTCGTTGCGCTTGCGATGGCGACCGCTGATTGAGCGGCGAACACTCACGAGCGCGGACAGTGACTGCGTCGCTTCAGTAGAGCAGCACGCCCTGCCGTTCGGCGTCCCAGGCGGACTCATCGGGCCGGGTGAGCGCTTCGAGATCGGCCGGGGTCGCGGCGGGGTCGTCGACCCAGCGCCGCAGCAGCTCGCTGCCGTTGATGACGTCGATGGCGAGCCGGTTGAACTCGTATTCGTACGGGAAGTCCGCCCACAGCGGGTAGTCGGGCCGCAGGCGCCTGAGCGCCTTGAACGCCAGCGCGAACAGGCGCCACGGCCGGAACGCCCGGTGGTCGTAGAAGGCGGCGTCCTCGACGTGCACCTGGACGCCCGCGCACAGGCTCCCCGTGTGCTTATTAAAGGTGGGCTCGAACCAGCACGCCCTCAACCGGCAGCCGGCGAGCCACTGCGGCGCGAGCGCCGTCATTTCCGCGAGCAGCGCCGTCACGTCGAGGTCCGGGGCGCCGAACAGCTCGAGCGGGCGCGTGGTGCCGCGCCCTTCAGACAGCGTCGTGCCCTCCACCATCACCGAGCCGGCGTAGGCGCGCGCCATCGACAGGTTGGGTGCGTTGGGGCTCGGGTTCACCCAGGTGCGCTCGCCGAGCGGCCAGCCGTAGCCGGGAGCGGCGTCGGGCTGCCAGCCGTGCATGCTCACCACCTCGCACTCGACGTCGAGGCGCAGCGTCTTCACGAACCAGCGCGCCAGCTCGCCCAGGGTCAGCCCGTGGCGCATCGGGATGGCGCCGGCGCCGACGAAGCTCTCCCAGCCGGCACGCAGCGTCAGGCCTTCCACCGGGCGGCCGGCGGGGTTGGGCCGGTCGAGCACCCACACCGCCTTGCCGTGCTGCGCCGCCGCCTCCAGCACGTAGCGGAGCGTCGTGACGAAGGTATAGATCCGGCAACCGAGATCCTGCAGGTCGACGAGCAGCACGTCGAAGGTGTCCAGCATCGCAGGCGTCGGCCGCCGCACCTGGCCGTACAGGCTGAATACCGGGATGCGGTGCCGCGGGTCGACGTAGTCGTCCGACTCGGCCATGTTGTATTGCTTGTCGCCGCGCAGCCCGTGCTGCGGGCCGAGCGCCGCCGTCAGGCGTACGTCGCCGAGTGCCGCCAGGGCGTCGAGCGAGTGCGTCAGATCACGCGTCACCGAGGCCGGATGCGCCAGCAGCGCCACGCGGCGCCCGGCGAGCGCGCGTCGCAGCGCGGGCTCCTCCACCAGGCGGTCGATGCCGAACTTCATGGTGCACTGAGCTCGAGGGTGAAGCTGTCCGGGTGGTGGAAGTCAGGATTGCCGGGCGCGTGCCGCAGCGCCCAGTACGAGAGCCTACCACTGTCCTCCTCGACGACCGTGGCGAGAGCGAGCCGCAGGCGCCGCGCGCGCGCCAGCGGCGCAAGACCCGAGAGGTGCACGGTGGCCGACAGCTCGAGGCGCTCGGCGGCGCGGTGCACGCTCAGCCCCGGCGCCTGCGCGAGGTTGGCCGGCGCCATGCCGTCGCGGTAGCCGCTGAAGCGGTAGGCCGCCCAGTCGAGCCCCGGCGAGAAGTTGAACTCGAAGTAGCCGGGGTCGTCATCGCCGGACACGAATGCCTCGAAGCAGGTGTGCTGCCAGAGCCCGTCCGCGCGCCGCCCGGTACGGGCGCCGGGCAGGCGCACGCGCGCCAGCTCGCCGAACAGCGTGTAGCGGCAGGTCAGGTCGGCGGCGCTGAGGCGCACGTCCACCGCGATGTGCCACACCGCCTCGCCCGGGACATCCGGATGCGCGAGGAGCGCGGTGCGCTGCTCTTGTGGTCCGCCCATGTGCACCGTCAGGCGCTGAGCCAGCCGTGCAGTGCCTGCGTCACCTCGTCCGGGCGCTCGAGCGTGGACAGGTGGCCGCAGTCGGCGACGCGTACCAGCCGCGCGCCGGCGATCCCGCTCGCGATCTCGACCGCACGCTCGGGCGGGGTGAGTGCGTCCTGGTCGCCGACCAGCACCAGCGTCGGGCAGCGGATGCCGGCGAGGGTCGGGCGCGAGTCCGGGCGCGAGATGTTGGCGCGCTGCTGGTGCAGGTAGCCCTGGCTGCCGACGTCCGCAGCCATGGCGTCGATGAGCGCGCGCAGCGCGCGGTCGCCCTGGCGGCCGGGGTGCACCAGGCGCGGCCACAGGTTGTCGACCACCTGGTCGAGGCGTCCCGCCTCGGCGAGCGCCATCTGCGTGCGGCGCGCGCTGCTCACCTCCGGCGTGTCCGGCAGCGCCATGGTGTCGAGCAGCGCCAGCCGCGCGACGCGCTGCGGTGCCTGGCGCATGATCTCGAACGAGATGTAGCCGCCCATCGACAGGCCGACGAGCGCAAAGCGCGGCGGCGCGCCGGCGAGGATGCGCTGCGCAATGGCCGCCATGCTGTCATCGCAGTAATGCGCGGCGATGGTCACCGGGCCCCGACGCCACAGTGCGGGGAGTTGCGCCGCGTACAGGGGCGGCGACAGCAGCAGTCCCGGGATCAGCACGATCGGCAGCGGCTCGCTCACGCCAGCCAGCGTAACATGTGCCCATGAAACACCGCATCGCACCCGCCCTCGCCTGCCTGGTCGCGCTCGCCGCAACCGCCACACCCGCCGGCGCCGCGCTGTTAGCGCCGCCGCGCGGCGCGCTGGATGCCGGCGCGGCCGCGCGCTTCGCGGCGCTGGCGCTGAAGTGCCTGCACCAGGAGTATCCCAACCACGTCAGCCACACGCTCAACAGTGCCGCCGACGCCCGGCCGCCGCACGAGCTCACGCCGGCGTTCTACGGCTGCCTCGACTGGCACTCGGACGTGCACGGGCACTGGCTGCTGGTGCGGCTGCTGCGCCTGTTCCCGGACGCGCCGTTCGCGGCACAGGCGCGCGCCGAGCTCGGCAAGAGCTTCACCGCCGCCAGCATCGCCCGCGAGGTGAGTTATCTGCGGGCCCCGGGCCGCGCCTCGTTCGAGCGCCCCTACGGGCTGGCGTGGCTGCTGCAGCTGGCGGCGGAGCTGCGCCGCTGGGACGACGCCGACGCGCGGCGCTGGTCGGCGGCGCTGGCGCCGCTCGAGACCGAGGCGGCGGCGCGCCTCGAGAGCTACCTGCCCAAGCTCCACTACCCGATCCGCATCGGCGAGCACGACCAGACGGCGTTCTCACTCGGTCTCGTGTGGGACTGGGCGGCGGTGACGCACGATGAGCACATGCGCGCGCTGCTCAGCGATGCCGCGCAGCGCTTCTACCTGCACGACCGTGCCTGCCCACTCAGCTACGAGCCCTCGGGCGAGGACTTCCTGTCACCGTGCCTGGCTGAGGCGGACTTCATGCGACGCATCCTCGCGCCGCCGGCGTTCGCGCGCTGGCTCAGCGGCTTCCTGCCGCAGATCCCGCGCAGCGCCGGCAGCGGCGCCTGGCTCGCGCCCGGCGTGGTCACCGACCGCGCCGATCCGAAGCTGGCGCACATCGACGGCCTGAACCTGAGCCGCGCCTGGATGCTCGAGGGCATCGCGCACGGACTGCCGGCGGGCGATGCCCGCAGCGCCGCGCTGCGGGCCGCCGCCCGGGCCCACGCCGAGGCGGCGCTGCCCGCGGTGACCGGCGAGCACTACGAGGGCGGCCACTGGCTCGGCACCTACGCGGTGTATCTCACCAGCCACGCCGGGCTCGGCCCCTGAAGGCCGTGCAACCCTTCAGGCGCGTCGCGCGAACCAGGCCTTCAGCACCCCGCACAGCGAGCTGCTCGAGGGTGTTGAGCTGCACGCGGTAGGCGCGCCGAACAGCGGGTGGCCGCGGGCCGCGGGCGCGCGGATGTTGTGCCGGCCGCGCAGGATGCCGACGCGCATCGTGCAGAACGGGCGCAGGCGCGGGGCGCGCCTGATCCTAACACCGTGACCCGCACGCGCCTCAACCGAGGGCGCGCCGCAGCTCCGCGATCAGGTCCTCGACCGCCTCGACCCCCACCGACAGCCGGATGAGCCCGTCGCTGATGCCGAGCGCGGCGCGGGTCGCGGCCGGGAGCGAGGCGTGGGTCATGATGCCGGGATGCTCGATGAGACTCTCCACGCCGCCCAGGCTCTCGGCGAGCGCGAACAGCTGGCAGGCCTCGAGCGCCCGGCGCGCCGCGGGCAGACCGCCGCGCAGCACCGCAGTCACGATGCCGCCGTAGCCCCCGCTCATCTGGCGCCGCGCCAGCGCATGCTGGGCGTGGCTGGGGAGCCCGGGGTAGTAGACACGCTCGACCTGGGGGTGCTGCTCCAGGAACTGCGCGATGGCGAGCGCGTTGGCGCAGTGCCGCTCCATGCGCAGCGCGAGCGTCTTGATGCCGCGCAGCGTCAGGAACGAGTCGAACGGACCGGGCACGCCGCCGATGGCATTCTGCAGGTAGCCGATGCGCTCGGTGAGCTCGGACCCCTGGCGCACGATCGCCGCGCCGCCGATGGCGTCCGAGTGCCCGTTCAGGTACTTGGTGGTCGAGTGCACGACGATGTCGAAGCCGTGCTCGAGCGGGCGCTGGATGAAGGGCGTGGCGAAGGTGTTGTCGCACACGGCGATGATGCCGCGCTCACGCGCCAGCGCGGCCACCGCGCTCAGGTCGACCAGCTTCAGCAGCGGGTTGGTCGGGCTCTCGACCCACACCAGGCGCGTGTCGGGGCGCAGCGCCGCCTGCAGCGCGCCCTCCTGCGACAGGTCCACGAACGAGACGCTGTGCCCGGCCGAGCGCTTGCGCACGTTCTCCAGCAGCCGGTAGCTGCCGCCGTACAGGTCGTGCATGGCGACGATGTGCGAGCCGGCATCGAGCAGCTCCAGCAGCGTCGAGGTGGCGGCCATGCCGGAGGCGAAGGCAAAGGCGGCGGCCCCGCCCTCGAGGTTGGCGAGCGAGGCCTGCAGCGCATCGCGCGTCGGGTTGCGGGTGCGCGAGTACTCGAAGCCCTGGTGCACGCCGGGGCTCGACTGCACGTAGGTCGAGGTGGCGTAGATCGGCGGCATCACCGCGCCGGTCAGCGGATCGGGACGCTGCCCGCCGTGGATGACACGGGTGGCGAAGCGCTGCCCGCTGGTGTCCTCACTCATGTTGGGATTGCCTCGTCAGTCACAGCTTGCGGCGCAGCCAGTTGAGCAGGTCGATGCGCGTGATGAGCCCCTGGAACTGACCGTCGTGCATGACGATCGCCACCATGCCGCGGCGGAAGATCTCCACCAGCTGCGCGAACGGGGCATCGACCGGCACGGTCACCAGGTGGCTCGCCATGGCGCTGGTCACCGGCTCGTTGAAGTGCGCCGGATCGGAGACCACGCCGAGCAGGATGTCCTCCTCGTCGACGATGCCGACGATGCGGGCGTCCTGCATGACCGGCACCTGCGACACGTCGTAGAGCTTCATGCGCCGGTAGGCAGCCATCACGGTCTCGGTCGAGTTCACCGTCACCGCGGCGCGCTCGGTGTGGCGCCGCGCGATCAGGTCGCGCAGGTCGCCGAGCTGCGAGCGCTCGAGGAAGCCCTGGTCCAGCATCCAGTAGTCGTTGTACACCTTGGACAGGTACTTGTTGCCGCTGTCGCATACGAAGCTGACGACCCGCTTGGGAGTCTTTTGCTCGCGGCAGTAGCGCAGCGCCGCCGCCAGCAGCGTGCCGGTGGAGGTGCCGGCGATGATGCCCTCGCGCGCCAGCAGCTCGCGGCAGGTGCGGAACGCTTCCGCGTCCGGAATGCTGTAGGTGCCGGCGACGCGCGTGAAGTCCCCGACCGGCGGCACCGAGTCCCCGCCGATGCCCTCGACCAGCCACGGCGTCATCTTGTCCGGGAGGCTCCCGGTGCGTGCGTAGTGAGCGAGCCCCGAGCCGACCGGGTCGGCCAGCACCAGCTCGACCTTCGGCGCAGTGCGCGCGAAGAAGTGCGTGAGGCCGGCGAGCGTGCCGCCGGTGCCGGCGCCGCACACCACTGCATCCAGCCGTCCGTCCATCTGGCGCCAGATCTCCGGCGCCGTGGTCTGCTCGTGCGCCAGGGCGTTGGCGGGATTGCCGAACTGGTTGACGAAGTAGGCACCGGGCGTCTCGCGCGCCAGGCGTTCGGCGGTGTCGCGGTAGTACTCGGGATGGCCCTTGCTGACGTCCGAGCGCGTCATCTGCACCTCGGCGCCCATGGCCCTGAGGTGGAAGATCTTCTCCTGGCTCATCTTGTCGGGGATGACCAGCAGCAGGCGGTAGCCCTTCTGCGCCGCGACCAGCGCCAGTCCCAGCCCGGTGTTGCCGGCGGTGGCCTCGATGAGCAGGTTGCCGGGCTTGAGCGCACCGCTGCGCTCGGCGGCCTCGATGAGGTACAACCCCACGCGGTCCTTGATGGAGCCGCCGGGGTTCTGGTTCTCGAGCTTGAGGAACAGCGCGCACGGGCCGGTGTCGATGCGGCGCACGGCCATGAGCGGCGTGTTGCCGATCATCTCCAGTACGTTGCCGTAAGTCGGAAGCTGCATCAGGAATCCCGCCGCATCTGCAGCGCGGATTGTACGCCATGCAGCGCTGCGCCCGGGCCGCGGGCGCGGACCGGTCAGCTCGTGCCGACGATCAGCCCGGCGGCGAGCCAGCCGCGCAGCAGCTCCGCGGCCTGCGCCGGTGCCTGCGCCTCGCCGACCTCCTCGCACAAGAGCTCGCACAGCTCGGCGAACGGCCAGCCGCTGCGCGCGGCATCGAGGGCTGCGGCCTCGGCGGCCGACAGCGAGCGGAAGTAGGTCGCCAGCTCGCGCCGCCACAGCAGCCACGATGCGGCCTGCAGCGTGGCGGGCGGCCGCGCGGCGTCATCGCTGAGCGCCTGCCACAGCTGCGGCACGTTCCAGGCGAGCTCGAGCCGGTGCACGCTCGGGTGCCAGACGAAGCGCAGCCGTGCCCAGCGCTGCGGCGGGATGCTGGCCAGCTCGGTGTGTGCGAGCGGCGCGGCATCCGCCGCGTCGAACACGCACGTCATGGTCCACTCCCAGCGCGCCAGCTCCGCCAGTACCGGAGCTGCGGTGTAGTCCTCGTGCGCGGCGAGAAACGCCGGCAGCTGGTCGCCGTAGTAGCGGATGGAGAAGAACGGCGAGTCGTGCGCGCGCACGTAATCCACGGCGAGCGTGGCGAAGTCCGCCGCGCCGAGCAGCTTGGCGAGCGCCGGGTAGTTCGCCGCGAGCGCATCGGCCAGGCGGCTGCGGTAGGCGCCGGCGTAGATGCCGAGGCGCGTGGCGACCGGCACGCGCGCGCTGCCCAGGACCTGCGCCTCGACCGCGGGCGCACCGCGCAACAGGTATTCCTGGAACTCGCCCTGCAGGTGCGCGAGCGCGCTCATGTGCCGCCCGCCACCAGGCGCTCCGCCCGGCGCGCCGTGGTCTGCGGCCGCTGCGGCCCGGCGCCGCCGCCGGACAGCGTGCGCGCCGCGAGCGCGCGCGCCTGCTCGAGCTCGGCGACCAGCTCGCCGAGCGGCGGGATGTGGTCATCGCGCTCGATCATGGTGGAGACCGCGCCGCAGCGCTCGAGCGCCGCCGCGTACAGGCGCCACACCGGGTCGGGCACGGGATGATCGTGGGTGTCGATGAGATAGTCGCCGTGATTCTCGTGGCCGGCGAGGTGGATCTGCTGCACGCGCTCGGCCGGAATCGCATTCAGGTATTCGAGCGGGTCGAACTCGTGGTTGACCGAGCTCACGTAGATGTTGTTGACGTCGAGCAGGATCAGGCAGTCGGCGCGCGCGGCGATCTCCGCCAGGAAGCCCCACTCGGTGAGCGGTGAGTCGCGGAACGCCACGTAGCTCGAGACGTTCTCGAGCAGGATGCGCCGGCCGAGGACGTCCTGCACCATGCGCACCCGCTCCACGACGTGCGCGAGCGCCTCCTCGGTGTACGGCAGCGGCAGCAGGTCGTGGGTATTGCGCCCGGCCACTCCGGTCCAGCACAGATGATCGGAGATCCACGCCGGCTCGACGCGCGCGGCGAGTGCCTTCAGCTGGCGCAGGTAGTCGCGGTCGAGCGGCGCGGTGCTGCCGATCGACAGCGAGACGCCGTGCATCACCAGCGGGTAGCGCTCGCGCATGCGCATCAGGTAGCCGAGCGGCTTGCCGCCCGGCACCAGGTAGTTCTCGGTGAGCACCTCGAACCAGTCGACGCGCGGGGACTCCGCGAGAATGGCCTCGTAGTGATCGACCCGCAGGCCGAGTCCGAAACCGAGTGCTGGATACCTGAGCATGGAGGAAACCGGGCGGGGCGCATGCCGCGCCCGGCCCGGCGCGCCCTACTTGGTGGCCTTCGCCTTGGCGGCGTCGCACTCCGCCTTGGTCATCTCCAGGAATCCCTTGCCCTTGCAGGAGTTCTGCCCCTTGCAGGCGTTGCTGGCGCTCTTGCAGGCCGAGTGACCCTTGCAGGAGTTGACCCCTTCGCATTTCACCTTGCCCTCAGCGGCGCGCGCAGTGCTCGCGGCCACGGTGGAGAACATCACCGCCGCGGCGGCGGCCAGGGCCACACTCGACAACACTCTTGAATTCATCTGCAGCTCCTTCAGGAGGTTGAGGTTCAGGCGGCGCCGATTGTACCGCCGCGCAGCGCCCCAAGTGCTTGTCGTTGACGCGCGACGGCACGGGTCAGGCCGGCGGTCGCGCGTCCGGCATACAGTAGACCGGGCTTCGCGGCACTGGATTGCAAACGCCGCGCCATGCCCCCATAAGGGCGGCCGGATCCTTTACAATTTCGCCAGGCTCGCGCCTAGCCTCCAAAGGCGCGCTCCTCGAACCCTGCGACTGCCAACGGTGACGGAATGACCCTCGCCTCCGGTGACGCCATCTGCGTGCGTGGCGCGCGCCAGAACAACCTGAAGGACCTCGATCTCGACCTGCCGCTCAACGAGCTGATCGTCGTCACCGGGGTGTCGGGCTCGGGCAAGTCGTCGCTGGTGTTCGACACCCTGTACGCCGAAGGCCAGCGCCGCTACGTCGAAACCTTCTCGCCCTACGCGCGGCAGTTCCTCGACCGCATGGACAAGCCGCAGGTCGATGCCATCACCGGCATCCCGCCGGCGATCGCCATCGACCAGACCAACCCGGTGCGCACCTCACGCTCGACCGTCGGCACGATGACCGAGCTCAACGATCATCTGAAGCTGCTGTTCGCGCGCGCCGCAGCGCTGTTCTGCCGCCGCTGCGGCCAGCCGGTGCGCCGCGACAGCGCCGAGAGCATCTACGCCGACCTCGGCGCGCGCGCCGCCCGCGAAGGCGATCCGCGCCTGCTCGTCAGCTTCCCGGTGCCGGTGCCGGAGAATTTCACGCCCGAGGAGGTACGCGAGCTGCTCGCCCGCCAGGGCTACACGCGCTTCTGCGACGCCCCGGCCGCGACCGCCGCCGCAGTGCCGGCCGCGCCCGCTGCGCGCGGGCGCAAGCGTACGCGCAGCGCCAAGGCGCGCCCCGCGCTCACGCTGCACGTGGTGCAGGACCGGCTGCGGCTCGGCGGCGCGGAGCGCGGCCGCGTGCTCGAGTCGCTGGAGGCGGCGCTGCGCGTCGGCCGCGGGCGCGTCGACGTGCAGGTGGTGGACGAGGCCGACCCGCCGCAGCAACTGGACACCTGGCGCTACTCGAGCGAGCTGCACTGCGCCCACTGCGACCTGTCGTACCGCGAGCCGAACCCGAGCCAGTTTTCGTTCAACTCGCCGCTCGGCGCCTGCGACACGTGCCGGGGTTTCGGCCGCACCATCGGCATCGACTACGGCCTCGTCATCCCGGACGAGACCAAGTCGCTGCGCGGCGGCGCCATCAAGCCCTGGCAGACCAAGTCCTACGCCGAGTGCCAGGAGGACCTGGAGAAGTTCGCGCAGCTGCGCGGCATCCCGCTGGATGTGCCGTGGCGCGAACTGTCGGCCGAGGCGCGCAACTGGGTGATCGAGGGCGAGGGCGCCTGGTCGCGCAAGGTCTGGTACGGCGTCAAGCGCTTCTTCGCCTGGCTCGAAACGCGCGCCTACAAGATGCACGTGCGCGTGCTGCTGTCGCGCTACCGCGCCTACACGCCCTGCGCCGCCTGCGGTGGCGCGCGCCTCAAGCCCGAGGCACTGCTGTGGCGCTTGGGTAACGCCGCGCTCGCGCAGCAGGCACTGGGCGCGACGCCGCGCTTCGCGCCCGCCGACGTCGCATGGCGGCCGGGCACGCTCGAGGCGCTGCCCGGCCTGTGCATCCACGATCTGGTGCTGCTGCCGGTGGAACGCTCCTACGCCTTCTTCCAGCAGCTCGAGCTGCCGCGGCCGCTCGATGAGGCCACCGAGCTGCTGCTGGCGGAGATCCGCGGCCGCTTCCGCTACCTGGTCGACGTCGGCCTCGGCTACCTGACGCTCGACCGCCAGTCGCGCACCCTGTCGGGGGGCGAGGTGCAGCGCATCAACCTCACCACCGCGCTCGGCACCTCGCTGGTCAACACCCTGTTCGTGCTCGATGAGCCCTCGATCGGGCTGCACCCGCGCGACATGCAGCGCGTCATCGCCGTCATGAAGCGCCTGCGCGATGCCGGCAACTCGCTCATCGTGGTCGAGCACGACCCGCAGATCATGCTCGAGGCCGACCGCATCCTCGATCTGGGGCCCGGCGCGGGCGAGCGTGGCGGCGAGGTGGTGTTCTTCGGCAGCCCGGCCGCGATCCGCGGCAGCAGCACCTCGCTCACCGGCGCCTACCTCGGCGGCCACAAGCGCGTCGCCGGCGGCCCGGAGGCCGTCGCGCCCGCGCCCGCCGCCCACGAGGGCGTGGTGGCGGATGCCGTGTCCAACCGCTGGCTCGAGCTCAAGGGAGCCGCGGAGCACAACCTGAAGAGTCTCGACGTGCGCATCCCGCTCAAGCGCCTGGTGTGCGTCACCGGCGTATCGGGCTCGGGCAAGTCGACCCTCGTCGAGGATGTGCTGTACCCGGCCCTGCTCAAGTACCGCGGCAAGCCCACCGAGGCGCCCGGGCAGTTCGCCGGGCTCACCGGCGCGGAACTCATCGACGATGTGGTGATGGTCGACCAGAATCCGATCGGCCGCACCACACGCTCCAATCCCGCCAGCTACGTCGGCGCCTTCGACGCCATCCGCGCGCTGTTCGCCGCCGAGCCGGCCGCGCAGGAGAGGAAGTACACCCCCGGCACGTTCAGCTTCAACTCCGGCAACGGCCGCTGCCCGACCTGCAGCGGCAACGGCTTCGAGCACGTGGAGATGCAGTTCCTGTCGGACGTGTACCTGCGCTGCCCGGACTGCGACGGCCGCCGCTACCGCGACGAGATCCTCGAGATCCGCCGCGAGGGCGCCGACCGGCGCCGGCTCAACATCGCCGAGGTGCTCGGGCTGACCGTCACCGAGGCGCGCGCCTTCTTCGCCGACGCCCCCGAGGTGGCCCAGCGGCTCGCGCCGCTCGCCGACGTCGGCCTCGAGTACGTGAAGCTCGGCCAGCCGGTGCCGACGCTCTCGGGCGGCGAGGCGCAGCGCCTGAAGCTCGCCGGGCACCTGGCGGAGGCCGGCTCGGTGCTCTCCAGCACCACCCACAAGGGCAAGCTGTTCCTGTTCGACGAGCCGACCACCGGACTGCACTTCGAGGACGTGGCGAAGCTGCTCAGGGCGTTCCGCAAGCTGCTGGTCGCCGGGCACTCGCTGCTGGTGATCGAGCACAACCTCGACGTCATCCGCGCCGCCGACTGGATCATCGACTTAGGTCCCGAAGGCGGCGAACGCGGCGGCGAGATCGTGTGCGCCGGCACTCCGGCCGAGGTGCGCGCCACGCCGCGCTCCTTCACCGGCCAGGCGCTCGCCGCCTACGAGCAGGCACTGGTGCCGGCGGCGGCGCCGGTGGCGGTGGCCGAGCCGGCGCCGCACTACGGCAACGGCCGCGACCGGCCCGCCGTGGGCATCCACAAGGCGCGCGAGCACAACCTGAATGACTTCGACGTCGAGATCCCGCGGGACGGGTTCACGGTGATCACCGGCGTTTCGGTCTCGTGAAAGTCGACGCTCGCCTTCGACATCATCTTCAACGAG
>JANWKR010000069.1 GCA_025451275.1 Steroidobacteraceae bacterium | reverse complement strand
CGCTTCAGCCACACGGGGGCGAGCTCGGTGAGGAAAATGGCGATGCCGAAGCTCACCGGGATGGCGAGCAGCAGGGCGAGGAAAGAGGTGACCAGCGTGCCGTAGACCGGCGCCAGAGCGCCGTACTGGTCCGTGACCGGGTTCCAGATCTCGCGCGTCAGGAAGGCGAGCTTGAAGTGCGCCAGCGCCGGCCAGGCGCCGAGCAGGAGCGCGGCGGCGACCCCGCCGAGCAGCAGCAGCACCAGCAGTGCCGCGGCGAGGGTGGCGCCGCGGAACACCCGCTCGCGCAGCCTCTGCCCGGCCGCGTGTCGCGGATCGATCGCAGCCACTGTGTTCATCGACGGCAACCGTTCGAGTTGCTAACCCCGTAACCGCAACCGGCGGCCGTCCCGCAGTGCGGGGCGGTCGCCGGTTCCCTGACAGCAAGGCGCGTGTTCCGCGGCCGCGCGGGGCGTGCCGGCCCGGAAGCTCACATGCCCTTGATCTGGGTCTTCCAGGTTTCGCGCACCTGCGCGATCAGCTTGTCCGGCAGCGGAACGTAGTCCAGCTCGGCCGCCATCTTGCCACCGTTTTTGTACGCCCAGTCGAAGAACTTGAGCGCGGCGCCGGTCGCGGCCGGGTCCGGAGGCGTGCCGTAGACCAGGATGAAGCTCGCGCCGGTGATCGGCCAGCTGCCCGCGCCCGGCTGGTCGGTGAGGATGAGGAAGTAGCCGGGGGCGTGCGCCCAGTCGGCGCTGCCCGCGGCCGCCTGGAAGCTCTCGGCGTTCGGCGCCACGGTCTTGCCATCGTGGTTCTTCAGCTGCGCGTACGCCATCTTGTTCTGTTTCGCGTACGCGTATTCCACGTAGCCGATGGCACCGTCGGTCTGCGTCGTCATGTTGGCGACGCCCTCGTTGCCCTTGGCGCCGATGCCGACCGGCCACTGCACCGAGGTGTTGGCTCCGATCGAGTCCTTGAACTTCGGGCTCGACTTGGACAGGTAGTCGGAGAACAGGAAGTTGGTGCCCGAGCCGTCCGAGCGGTACACCGGCGCGATCGCCGTGTCGGGCAGCGTCAGCTTCGGGTTGAGCTTCTTGATGCGGGCGTCGTTCCACTTGGTGATCTCGCCCATGTACATCGAAGCCACCGTGGCGCCGTCCAGCACCATCTGCCCGGGCTCCACGCCCTTGACGTGCACCACCGGCACCACGCCGCCGATGATCATCGGGAACTGCACGAGGCCCGACACCTTGAGATCCTCGGGCTTGAGGGGCATGTCCGAGGCGCCGAAGGTGACGGTCTTGGCCTTGATCTGCTTGATCCCGCCACCCGAGCCGATCGACTGGTAGTTAAGGCCGATGCCGGTCTGCGTCTTGTAGGCGTCCGCCCATTTCGAATAGATCGGGTAGGGAAAGGTCGCCCCCGCACCGGAGATGTCGGCCGCCGGCGCGGTACCGCACAGCGCGACCGCGGCGGTGACCGCCCACAGCAGCTGCTTCGGATGGAATGCGTTCATGGTGATGCTGTCTCCTAACGGGTCTCGTGTGTTTTCGTAGCCACGTCAGGGCTCTTTCCCGCCCCGGCGCCGGGTGCGCGCCATTAGATGTCACTAGTGTGACGTTCTCGTGACACCCCGGGCAGCAGGCCCCGGGGAGCCCCGAGAAGCCAGGCCCCGTCCCTGGGACCCGCCCCGACAGTGTCGCCGCGGGAGTTTGCAGCGGCGTGACATGGGTGCCGCGGCTTGCCCGCAGGCGAGCCGAAGCCGTATAAACGCGCACCGCCTCCCGGTGCACAGCCGACGTCCATTCGCACTGCTCCCACCTCGATGTCACAAGTCGTTGACCTGACGAAGGAACTCATCGCCCGCCGCTCGGTGACACCCGTCGACGGGGGTTGCCAGGAGCTCCTGTGCGCGCGCCTGGCAGGCGCGGGCTTTGCCGTGGAGCAGCTGCGCTTCGGCAGCGTCGACAATTTCTGGGCGCGCCGCGGCGCGGTGGCGCCGCTCTTCTGTTTCGCCGGCCACACCGACGTGGTCCCGACCGGGCCCCTCGAGGAATGGCACAGCGACCCCTTCTCCCCGGAGGTGCGCGACGGGGTGCTGTACGGCCGCGGTGCCGCCGACATGAAGAGCGGGCTTGCGGCCATGGTCACTGCGACCGAAGAATTCGTGCGGGTCCACCCCGGGCATCGCGGCTCGATCGCCTTCCTCATCACCAGCGACGAGGAAGGCCCGTCGGTCGACGGCACGCGCCGGGTCACCCAGCTGCTGCAGGAACGCGGCGAGCGCATCGACTGGTGCCTGGTCGGTGAGCCCTCGAGCGAGGCGGTGGTCGGCGACACCATCAAGGTGGGGCGCCGGGGCTCGCTCAGCGGCCGGCTGACGGTGCACGGGGTGCAGGGGCACGTCGCCTACCCGCAGCTCGCCGAAAACCCGGTGCACACCCTGGCGCCGGCACTCGCCGAGCTGACACGCCGCGAGTGGGACCAGGGCAGCGAGCACTTTCAGGCTACCAGCTTCCAGGTGTCGAACCTCAACGCCGGCACCGGCGCACCGAACGTGATCCCGGGCGAGCTCAGGGCGCGGTTCAACCTGCGCTACTCGCCGGTCCAGACCCTGGAAGGACTCAAGCGCACTGTTGAGGACATCCTCAGGCACCACGGCGTGCGCTACAGCCTCGAGTGGTACGTGTCGGGCGAGCCGTTCTACACCCCTCCCGGGGAGCTGTCGCAGGCGGTCGGCGATGCCGTGGCACAGGTGCGCGGTTCGCGGCCGGCGCTCTCGACCGGCGGCGGGACTTCGGACGGGCGCTTCATCGCCCCGCTCGGGGCGCAGGTGGTGGAGCTCGGCGTGGTGAACGCGTCGATCCACAAGGTCAACGAGAGCGTGCGTCTCGCCGACGTCGATGCGCTCGCGCGCATGTACTTCAACGTGCTGGTGCGGCTGCTCGCCTGAGGTTGGCGGCGAGGCCGAGGGCGCCCAGGGCGACGGCCCAGATCAGCACCCAGGCCGGCATGGCGAGGCCGAGGAAGCGCCAGTTCACCAGCCCGCACTCCCCACTCCCGGTCAGCACCTTGCGGATCAGCTGCCACACCGGCATGAACTTCATGAGCACCGCGAGCGGGGCGCCGCAGGACGGCAGCGTCCCGGGCGGCAGGCTCTGCACGTACAGATGCCGGGCGGCGACTCCGATGGTGAGCAGCGCCGCCACACCGATGAGCGTCGCATAGGTCGCGCGCGCGCCGCGACCGCGCGGGTCGTGCACGGCCGCCGCCAGGAACATCACACCGAGCAATGCCAGACCGATGCGCTGGAAGATGCACAGCGGGCACGGCTCGAGCCCGAGGTGGAACTGCGCGTAGAGCGCATAGGCCAGAAGCGCCGCACAGGCGCCGAAGCCGGCCAGATTCAGGAGGCGCGGGCGCACGCGGGGCGGTACCGGTCAGGCCGAAGCGTTGGGCTGCTTGTCTACGGTGCCGCCGCGCAGCTCGCGCTCGACGTCATCGAGCGAGGTATGGCGGATGTCCTTGCCGTGCACCATGTAGATGACGTACTCGCTGATGTTCTTGGCGTGGTCGCCGATGCGCTCGAGGGCGCGCACCACCCACATGACGTCGAGGGCGCGGCGGATGGTGCGCGGATCCTCCATCATGAAGGTGATGCTCTGGCGCTGGATGGCCTCGTACTCCTCGTCCACCAGCCGGTCCTGGCGCGCCACGCGCAGCGCCGACTCCACGTCCATGCGCGCAAACGCATCCAGGGCATCGTGCACCATGTCGGACACGACGCGGCCGAGGTGCTTGATCTCGCGGTACTTGTCGGCTGGTCGCTCCATGGTGGCGAGCCGCGAGGCGATGTAGCCGATCTTCTCGCCCTCGTCACCGATGCGTTCCAGGTCGGTGATGGTCTTGATGATGGCGACGATCACCCGCAGGTCGCCGGCCGCCGGGGCGCGGGTCGCGAGGATGCGGCTGCATTCCTCGTCGATGGCGATCTCCATGTTGTTGACCTGCTGGTCATCGAGCGCCACCGCCTCGCCGAGCGAGCTGTCGCCCTCGACCAGCGCGGTGATGGCCTTGTGCAGCTGCTGCTCGACGAAGCCGCCCATGCCCAGCACCTTGCTGCGCACGCGCTCGAGATCCTCGTTGAACCGACGCGAGATGTGGTGACTGAGATCGGCGGTTTCCATCAGTTGGCGTCCCCGGCCTCGCTCGCCTGCCGGCGCGCGCTAATACGCGCGATCATAGCGGAACTGCGGCCGACAGCCAGCGCCGCGCGTCGTGCGAGCGGGATCGGCGCCAGACCGGCCAGGAACTGCGCAGTGGCCGCGTGCCAGCTGAACTGCGCGGCGCGCGCCGCGCACACGCGCCGTTCGAGACGCAACGCCGCCCCGATCGCCCGGCCCAGATCGTGGTCCAGGACCCCGGTCACGCCGGACTCGATGACGTCCAGCGGCCCCGGAACGGGGAAGGCGGCTACCGGCACACCGCAGGCGAGCGCCTCGAGCATGGTGAGTCCGAAGGTGTCGGTCAGGCTCGGAAACACCAGCACGTCGGCTGCGGCGAGCCGGCTCACCAGCTCCTCGCCGAAGCAGTAGCCGGTGAACCGCACCTGCGGGTAGCGGGCGGCGAGCGCGGCGCGCTCCGGCCCGTCGCCGATCAGGACCTTGCTGCCGGGCAGCTCGAGGCGCAGGAACGCCTCGAGGTTCTTCTCCACCGCGAGACGCCCGGCGTACACCATGAGCGGCCGCGGCAGGCTGGCCAGCTGCGGATGCGGTGCGACCGGGCGGAAGCGCCGCAGGTCCACGCCGCGGCGCCAGCGATGCAGGCACGCAAAGCCGCGCGCGCCGAGCTCGGCTTCGAGGCTGGCGCTCGAGACGAAGGTACGCACCGCGGCGCCGTGAAAACGCCTGAGCCACGCGTAGCTGACCGCGAGAGGAATGGGCCAGCGCGCGCGCAGGTACTCCGGGTAGCGCGTGTGATAGGAGCTCGTGAACGGCAGCGCCCGGGCGCGGCAATAGCGCCGCATCGCGAGCCCCAGCGGTCCTTCGGTCGCGACGTGCACCGCGTGCGGGCGGAAGGCCTTGAGCTCGCGCACCAGGTGAGCGCCCGGAGCGAGCGCGAGGCGGATCTCGGGGTAGCTCGGGCAGGCAATGCTGCTCAGCCCCTGGGGCGAGATGACGCGCACCTCGTGCCCGAGCTCGGTAAGCGTCGCGGCGGTGGCCTTGAGGGTCGTGACGACGCCGTTGGTCTGCGGCGTCCACGCATCGCTGGCGAGCGCGATCTTCACGCGGCGTCGGCGACCAGCCGCGGCGAGTTGCGCAGCGCCCCCTGCGCGGCGTACGGCCAGCGCAGCAGCTGCAGCTCACCGCCCTCGCACTCGATGAGCGCCGAGCACGACTCGACCCAGTCGCCGGTGTTGGCGTACAGCGTGCCACCGAGGCGCGTGAGGTTGGGGCGGTGAATGTGTCCACACACTACGCCGTCGTAACCGCGCACGCGGGCATACTCCGCCGCCAGCTGCTCGAACTGCTCGATGTAGCGCAGGCTGGCGCCGATGCCGAGCTTCAGCGCCTCGGTGAGCGGCCAGTACGGCCGCCCCAGGCGCCGCCGCAGGTTGTTGATCCGGTGGTTCAGCATCACGATGACGCCGTGCACGGCATCGCCGAGGCGACTCAGCCAGCGCGGGCACGGCATGGCGGTGTCGAGCTGGTCGCCGTGCATCACCAGCAGCCGCTCGCCGCGTGCGGTGCGGTGCACCCACTCGCGATGCACCTCGAACTGGCCTTGCAGCATCTGCGCCAGCATCGCGAGGCTGGCATCGTGGTTGCCGGGGATGTACACCAGGCGCACGCCCGAGCGCTGCCGGGCCAGGAGCGTGCGCAGCACCTGGGTATGCGCGGCGGTCCAAAAGGGGCGCTGCGCGAGACTGAGCGCGTCGACGATGTCACCGACCAGCACGATGCACTCGGCCTCGACCCCGGCGAGGAACTCGTTGAGCTCGCGCACGCGGGCGTGGCGGAACCCGAGGTGCAGGTCCGACAGGAACAGGGTCTGGGCCGTCGTCCTGCCGCCGCGTGTCCGGGTGCCGTGTGCCATCTGCGCTCCTGCCCTGGTGCCAAAGGACACCCGTAGGGTCGGGCGCTTTCGTGTCGGTTGCGTGACGGCTCAGCGACGCCTTTCTGACAAATTAGGCAGTTACGCGTGAAACTTAAGCCGTTGCCGCGCTCACGGCCGGGGCCGTGGCCGCCACGCGCTCGAGGGGAAAGTGGCAGGTGAAGGTGCTGCCGCTGCCGAGCTGGCTGCGCACCTCGAGCGTGCCGTGGTGGCGCTGCAGCACGTGCTTGACGATGGCGAGACCGAGTCCCGAGCCGCCGGTGGCACGCGCCCGGCCGGCATCCACGCGGTAGAAGCGCTCGGTGAGGCGCGGGATGTGCTCGGACGGGATGCCGAAGCCGGTGTCGGTCACGGCAAAGTGGCCGCCGTCCTCATCGACCCACCAGCGCATCTCGATCGAGCCTTCGGGCGGGGTGTACTTGGCCGCGTTGTCGACCAGGTTGGAGAAGGCCGAGTGGATCTCGGGTTCATCACCCAGGAGGCGTGCCTCCGAGTCGATGCGCACGCGCACCTCGCGCGGATGCACCGCGCGCGCCAGCACGTCCTTGCGCAATAGCGCCGCGAGCGCCGCGACGTCCACCGGCTCGCCGCCGACCACCTCGTCGGTCTCCTCGAGGCGCGACAGCTCGAGCAGGTCGCGGATGATCGCCGTCATGCGCTCGGCCTGGCGGCGCATTTCCGCGATCGGCCCCCGCAGCTCTGGATCGAGCGAGCCGTCGGCGCCGAGAGTCTCGAGGTAGCCGGAGACGACCGTGAGGGGCGAGCGCAGCTCGTGGGAGGCGTTGGCGACGAAGTCGCGCCGCACCGCCTCGAGGCGCATCTGGCGCGACACGTCACTCACCAGCAGCAGCAGCTGGCCGTCACCGTAGGGTGCGACCTGCAGCGACAGATAACACTCGTCGGCGCTCGACTGGCGTATCACCACCGGGTTGCTGTAGTCGCCCTTGGCGAGATAGCGCACGAACTCCGGCTCGCGCAGCAGGTGCTCGATGCGCATGCCGAGATCGCCGGTGCGACGCAGGTTTAGCAGCCGCGCCGCCATGCGGTTGAACCACACGATCTCGCGCTGCGCATTGAGAATCACCACGCCATTGGGGAGCGCCGCGGTCGAGCGCTGCAGCTGGCGCATGAGCTGGACGAAGCGCTGCTTGTGAAAGCGCTTGCGGCGGTGCAGGCGCACGATCTGGGAGATCACCTCGCCCCAGACACCGCCGATGTCGGGCGGGTCGGCGTAGTTGCGATGGCGCAGCCACCACTCCAGGCGCACCAGGTTGACCAGCACCCAGGTGAGGTGCAGCGCCAGTGCGATGGCCAGGCCGCCGAAAGGATTGCCGAACAGCCAGCCCGCGCCGCAGCCGATGAGCACCGTGGCGAGCAAGCGGCCGGCCGCGAACCACCACACCTGGGTTGCGGGTTCCATGGCTATCGAAGACGCCCCTTGAGCAGTCCGTCTACGCCGTGCGCGCCGAGAACCGGTACCCCGAGCCGCGCACCGTCTGCACGAACCGATCGTACCCGAAATCCTCGAGCGCCTTGCGCAGGCGACGGATGTGCACGTCGATCGTGCGCTCCTCGACGTAGACGTTACCACCCCAGATGCGGTCGAGCAGCTGGTCGCGCGTATAGACGCGCTCCGGGTGGGTCATGAAGAATTCCAGCATGCGGTACTCGGTGGGGCCGAGCACCACGGTCCGGCCGCCGACCATGACCCGGTGGCTGCCCTGGTCGAGCACGAGGCCCTCGAACTCGAGCAGTTCATCCACGCCGTTGACACTGCTCCGGCGCAGCACGGCGTTGATGCGCGCCAGCAGCTCGCGCGGGGAGAAAGGCTTGGTGACGTAGTCGTCCGCCCCGCCCTCGAGCCCGGCGACCTTGTCACCCTCCTCGGCCCGTGCGGTCAGCATGATGATCGGCAGGTCGCGCGTCTCGCGGTCACGCTTGAGCGCGCGGGTGAGTTCCAACCCGCTCATGTCGGGCAGCATCCAGTCGACCAGCACCAGATCGGGGCGCGTGTCGGCGAGGGCCGCCCGGGCCGCGCGGCAGTCCTCGGCCTCGCGCACCTCAAAGCCGGCCCGCTTCAGGCCAAAGGCGATCATCTCGCGGATCGGCCGCTCGTCCTCGACGATCAATACCTGTTTCGCGGACATGGTTCAGCAAATTTGGCTAGCGCGCGTATTACAGAGACACTGTGTTGCACATTCATGACACCGGCCTCACCCCGGTGTCAGTTTAATGACCGCCGCCGCGGGCAGCCGTGCAACCTCGTCACGCAAATACACCGGAACTGCCTGATCGGCGGGCAAAACCCGCCCCGCGCCGACCTCCGGCTCCGCCAGCCGGGCGATTTCAGCAGCCCGTGGCAGCAGGATGTCGGACCAGGGGCTGATGCGTGCGCCGAGCGTCCGCGCCAGCTCCGGGTAGGCGGCGAATCCCGAGCCGACGCCCGCCGTGCCATCCGCCCACGCGGGGGGCAGCGATACCTGCGCCGGCGGGGATACCCGCTCCTCGCCCACGGGCGCGGCGAGGCCGTCGGCGGCGCGCTCGAAGCACGCCCAGTAGACCTCCCGCATGCGGGCATCGCTGCACACCAGTACGTGTGCGCCGGGCGCCGCGTCGAAGGCCCGCTGCGCCACCGCGCGCAGGTCCGACACCGGCACCACCGGCAGCCCGGCGCCGAAGGCCAGCCCCTGGGTGACGCTCGCCGCCAGCCGTACTCCCGTGAAGGCGCCCGGGCCGCGGCCGTAGGCGATGGCATCCAGGCCGCGTAGCGCGGTGCCGCACTGCGCCAAGAGCTCATCCACCATGGGCAGTAGGCGCTCGGCGTGTCCGCGCGGCAGTCGCTCCTCGCGCGAGCTCAGGCGGCCATCAATAAGGAGCGCGACCGAGCAGTTCTCGGTTGCGGTGTCGAGCGCGAGGATCTTCACGTCGCCGCCGCCGCCCGCGTCGCGTCGGGCCTGCGCGGCGCATGGCGCGCGAGGAAGCGGCGCGCTTCGTCGGCGTCCTGCGTCACGCTCATCGGCGGCAGCGCCGCCAGGAACACCCGGCCGTAAGCGCGACCGCGCATGCGCGGATCGCAGATGACCACCACGCCGTAGTCGTCCTCGCTGCGGATCAGGCGCCCCGCGCCCTGCTTCAGCGCCAGGGCGGCCTCGGGCAGCTGGTAGTCGCGGAATGCGTTGCCACCGTTGGCGGTGAGATGCTCGATGCGCGCCCGCACCAGCGGATCCTCCGGCGAGGCGAACGGCAGCTTGTCGATCACCACCAGGCGCAACGCCTCGCCCTTGACGTCGACCCCCTCCCAGAAGCTGGCGGTACCGAGCAGGACGGCGTTGCCGTCGGCGCGGAACTCCTCGAGCAGGCGCTCGCGCGGCGCCTCGCCCTGCACCAACAGGCGGTAGCGTGGCGCTGCGCCCCAGCGGGCGCGCAACAGCGCCGCACCCTGCGCCAGCGCCCGGTGACTGGTGAAGAGTACGAACGCGCCGCCGCCGGCCGCGTCGATCAGCGGCACCGCGGTGTCGATCACCGCCGCGACATAGCCCGGCGTCGCCGGCTCCGGCAGACCCCCGGGCAGGTACAGCAGGCTCTGCCGCTCGTGATCGAACGGGCTGTCGATCTTCAGCGTTGGCGCCTCGGCGAGTCCCAGCCGGCCGGTGAAGTGGCCGAACTCCTGCCCGAGCGACAGCGTCGCGGAGGTGAAGATCCAGGCGCCGCGGCGTGCCTCGACCAGGGAGCGGAAGCGCGCGGAGATGTCGAAGGGCATGAGACTCAGGGCGAAGCCGCGCGCGGTGACCTCGAGCGTGCGTGCACCCTCGAGCTCGTCGATGGCCGCGATGCGCGCAAGACTCGCCGCCAGCTCCGCGGCGCGCTCGGCGTGTTGCCGCGCAGCGTCCGAGTCCTCCGCACCGAACGCTGCCGCCAGCTGCTCGAGCGCCTCGATCAGCTGCTGCGCGGCCGCCGCGCTGGAGCCTGCGGCGCCGCCCCAGGCGCTGCGCCCCGGAATGCCGGGCAGCGCGGCACGCAGGCCCTGCAGGGCCGCCTCCACCGCGCGCAACGCCGGCTCCGCAGCGGCGCCGCCGGCGGCGGGCGCGTGCAGCTCCAGACGCAGGTCCCGGACGAGAGTCTCCACCTGACGGCTGCTCACGTTGGCACCAAAGAACTGCGTGGCCAAATCGGGAATCTGGTGCGCCTCGTCAAGGATGACGGCATCGGCCGAGCCGAGCAGGTCGCCGAACCCGTCCTCCTTGAGCGCCAGATCCGCGAGCAGCAGGTGATGGTTGACGATCACGATGTCGGATTCGAGTGCCGCACGGCGGGCGAGCGCCACGTGACATCCCGCGATCTCCGGGCAGCGCGCGCCGAGGCAGCTCTCGCGCGTCGAGGTGACCTGGCCCCATACCGGGTGGCTGTCGGAAAGGCCACGCACCTCGGCCAGATCTCCCCGCGCGGTCGTGCGTGACCAGCGCTGGATGCGCGCCAGCATGCTGCGTGAGGCGCCGCCGCGTGGCGCTTCCGTTTCCATGAGCGTCAGCTGTTCGACGGCCTGCTCGGCACCTGCCAGGCGGTAGCGACACAGGTAGTTGGCGCGCCCCTTGAGCAGTGCCACGCGCGCCGGGCGGCCGATGGCGGAAGCCACGAGCGGCAGGTCCTTCGTGAACAGCTGATCCTGGAGCGTGCGCGTGCCGGTCGAGATCAGCACGCGTGCTCCGGACAGCAAAGCGGGTACCAGGTAGGCGAAGGTCTTGCCGGTTCCGGTGCCCGCCTCCACCACCAGCAGCTCGCGCGCAGTCAGCGCGCCGCCGACGCGTTCGGCCATGCGCAGCTGCTCGCGCCGCACCTTGAAACCGCTCAGTGCCCGCTCGAGCGGCCCTCCGTGACCGAATATGTCCTCAAGCTCCAACATGTGCGGAAGCGCGCGGGGCGGGATCCTTGGCCAGGGACCGGGCCCGGCCGAGGGCCATATCTTCCTGAATTTGCTGCAATCTGGTGCGCGGCGCGGTATTGGCAGACAATCGGCCGCCGCTACTCTAGCAGGGGGCGGGGGCCCGCCGGGATATACTTCAGGGTTACACGGAAGCGCCCGCTAATAAGAGGAACCGCGGATGGCTACTGCCCCACAGATGCTGACCCCGCTGCCACGCCTGAGCCGCGCCGTCGCCGAGTGGGTCGATTCGGTGCGCCAGCTCACGCAGCCGCGCGCCGTCCACTGGTGTGAGGGCGGTGAGGCCGAGGCGCGCGAAATCACCGGCCAGCTCCTGAAGAGCGGCGCGCTGAAGGAGCTGAACCCGCAGCAGTTCCCCGGCTGTCACCTGTCGCGCTCGGCGCCGAGCGACGTGGCGCGGGTCGAGCACCTCACCTACATCTGCACCGCCGCGCGCGAGGACGCCGGCCCCAACAATCACTGGATGGACCCGCAGGAGGCGCACGTCAAGATGCGTGCGCTGTTCAGCGGCTGCATGCGCGAGCGCACGCTGTACGTGATTCCGTATTGCATGGGACCCATCGACTCGCCGCTGTCGCGCTGCGGCGTGGAAATCACCGACAGCCCGTACGTCGTCCTGAACATGCTCATCATGACGCGCGCCGGCCGCGCCGCGCTCGAGCGCATCGCGCAGGACGGGACCTTCGTGCGCGGACTGCACTCGACCGGCGAGCTTGACCCCGAGCGGCGCTTCATCATGCATTTCCCGGACGAGCTCGCCATCGAGAGCTACGGCTCCGGCTACGGCGGCAATGCGCTGCTCGGCAAGAAATGCCACGCGCTGCGCATTGCCAGCTGGCAGGCGCGCAGCGAGGGCTGGCTCGCCGAGCACATGCTTATCGTCGGGCTGCAGAACCCGCGCGGCGAGACGCACTACATCGCCTGCGCGTTCCCCTCGGCGTGCGGCAAGACCAATCTCGCGATGCTGATTCCGCCGGCCTCGCTCCCCGGCTGGCGCGTATTCACCGTCGGTGACGACATCGCCTGGCTGCACCCGGGCGCGGACGGGCGGCTCTGGGCCATCAATCCGGAGGCCGGGTTGTTCGGGGTGGTGCCGGGCACCAACCCGAAGACCAACCGCAACGCCTACGAGATGATCCGGCGCGATACGCTGTTCACCAACGTCGCGCTCACCGCCGACAACCAGCCCTGGTGGGAAGGACTGACCACCGGCACGCCGGTGCTCGACTGGCAGGGTCGGCCGTACGATCCGGCGCGCGGTCCCGCCGCCCACCCGAACTCGCGCTTCACCGTGACCGCGCGCCGCAATCCTTCGTGGTCCCCCCACGCCGAGGATGCGCGCGGCGTGCCGATCTCGGCGCTCGTGTTTGGCGGCCGGCGCCGCGAGGTCGCACCGCTGGTGTACGAGGCGCGCAACTGGCGGCACGGGGTGCTGGTCGGGGCTTCCGTGGCCTCCGAGACCACCGCCGCGGCGGTGGGCCAGGTCGGCGTGGTGCGCCGCGACCCGATGGCGATGCAGCCGTTCTGCGGCTACAACTTCGGGGATTACTGGCAGCACTGGCTGGAGGTCGGCGCGCGCCTGGCTCAGGCGCCGCGCATCTACCACGTCAACTGGTTCCGCCGCGACGCCCAGGGCAAGTTCCTGTGGCCGGGGTACGGCGAGAACCTGCGGGTGCTGGCATGGATGCTGGATCGCTGCGCCGGCAAGGCCGCGGCGACCGAAGCGGCAATCGGCTGGCTGCCACGCCCCGAGGATCTGAACGTCGACGGCCTCGGCGTCGGACGCGACGCGCTCGCGGCGCTGTTGAGTGTCGACCCGGCGCTGTGGCGCAAGGAAGTCGCCGAGATCCGCGAATACCTGGCGCGCTACGGCAGCCGGCTGCCGGCGGCGCTGCTCGAGGAGCTCAAGGCGACGGAGCAGCGGCTCGGCTGAGGCGCTGCGCTACACCTCCTCGCAGGTGTAGCGGATGGTCTGCGGCGCGCCCTGCTCCGGCAGTCGCCCGAGACCGATCATGCCCTGACCCTTGATCTGCAGGCTATCGCGCCGCACGAAGGATTCCTCGCCGTCGGCGCTCTGCACGAAGGTGCCGTTGGTGCTCTGATCGATCAGGACGAATTTGTTGCGGCTGATCTCGATGCGGGCATGCAGGCGCGAGATCAGGTTGCCCTTGACGACCACGTCGTTGTCCTCGGCGCGGCCGATGGTGATGCTCGAGTGCCGCTCGTCCACCAGCAGCTCGCGCTCGTCGAAGCGCAGCCGCAGGCGCATGCCGCGCGCCGCGCGTGAATCCCCTCCGGCGATGCCCGGCACCATGCTCGTGACGTCCTCGGTCTGCCACAGCACTTCGTACAGCACCACCTCGCTCCCCTGCCCCTTGAGGGTCGCGATGTCGATCTGCCGGCACGAGGCGCGCCATTCCGGCGACAGCTTGTCGACGGTCGCGGCGGTGGTGACGATCTGCCCGGCCTTGGCCTGGCTCGTCATGCGGTTGGCGGTGTGCACGGCCGCGCCGAAGACGTCGCGGTTCTCCAGCATCACCGGCCCGAAGTGGCAGCCAATGCGGATGGCGACGGGTTGACCGTCGACCTTGAGTTGCGCGTGGCTGGAGATCTGCTGCTGCATCTGCGCGGCGGCATTGAGAGCCGCGTCCGCGCTCGGGAACGTGGCCATGACCTCATCGCCCATGGTCTTGATCACGGTTCCCTGACGCTGCTCGGTGGCGCTGCGCATCACCTCGATACAGATCGCGACCATGTCGCGCGCCCGTACGTCGCCCATCTGATCGTACAGGCGCGTCGAGCCGACAACGTCGGCAAACAGGATCGCCAGTTCAATGTCCTTACCCATGCGCTTGCGTTCGATTATACGCGAGCGTTTTCAAGCCGCTAGCAACCTTTCCTAGATCAGGCTTGGCATGGCCCGGACCAGTAGGTCGGGGAGTGCCCCGGCCTGCCGCGCGCCCTCGCTCAGGGCACGGCGGTATTCGCGTGCACCGGGTTCGCCGGCATACAGCCCCAGCATGTGGCGGGTGATCGGCGCCAGGCGACCGCCGGCCGCGAGCTCGCGCTCCGCGTAGCGGCGCATGCGCTCGAGCAGCACAGCACGAGTTGGCGCCGGAGCTGCTCCAGAATGCATGGCCTGGTGCAGCTCGGCGAGCAGGTAGGGGCGGTGGTAGGCCTCGCGGCCGAGCATCACGCCGTCGCACCAGTCGAGCGCCGCGAGCACGGCGCGCGGCTCGCGCAGCCCGCCGTTGACGACCACCGGCAGCGCCGGAAACGCCTCCCTGAGCCGCCGCACGATGTCATAGCGCAGCGGCGGCACCTCGCGATTGTCCTTGGGGGACAACCCGCCGAGCACCGCCTTGCGTGCGTGCACAATCGCCGCCGCGCAGCCCGCGTCGCGCACGGCACTGACAAATGCACTCAGCGAGCCGAAGTCGGCATGGCTGAAGTCCGCCACCGCGCCGCGCGCCGTCCCGGCACCCGCACTCAGCACGCCGATGCGCATCTTCACGGTGACCGGCACGCGTACCGCCGCGCGCATCGCGGCGACACACGCACCGACGAGTTCCGGCTCGCGCATCAGGCAGGCACCAAAAGCACCGCTCGCGACCCGCTCGCTGGGACAGCCGCAGTTGAGATTGATCTCATCGTAGCCGGCCTCCTCGCCGGCCCGCGCCGCGGCGGCGAGCTGTTCCGGCTCGCTGCCGCCGAGCTGCAGCGCCAGCGGATGCTCCTCCGGGTCGAAGGCCAGCAGACGCTCGCGGTCACCGCGCAGGATGGCCGCCGCGGTAATCATCTCGGTATACAGCAGCACGTCCGGCGAGAAGCCGCGCAGGAAGAACCGGCAGTGGCGATCGGTCCAGTCCATCATCGG
>JANWKR010000068.1 GCA_025451275.1 Steroidobacteraceae bacterium | reverse complement strand
TGTACGCGAGCAAGGGCACGCGCGAGCTGCCGAACAGCCGCGTGTACGTCGACGGCGGTGTGGAGGCGCTGTCCAAGGGCGGCACGTTCGTGGCGCAGCACATCTGCGTGCCGCTCGAAGGCGCGGCGGTGCACATCAACGCCTTCAACTTCCCGGTGTGGGGCATGCTCGAGAAGCTGGCCCCGACTCTGCTCGCCGGCATGCCGGCGATCGTCAAGCCCGCCACCCAGACGAGCTACCTCACCGAGCGGGTGTTCCGCCGCATCATCGAGTCCGGCCTGCTGCCCGAAGGCGCGGTGCAGCTGATCTGCGGCGGGGTCGGTGACCTGTTCGAGCACCTGACCTGCCAGGATGCAGTGTCCTTCACCGGCTCGGCCTCCACCGCGCTCAGGCTGCGCCAGCACCCGGCGGTCAGCGCGCACGCGGTGCGCTTCACCGCCGAGACCGACTCGCTCAACTCCTCGATCCTCGGCCCCGACGCCGTGGCCGGCACCCCCGAGCTCGAGCTGTTCGTGCGCGAGGTGGTGCGCGAGATGACGGTCAAGGCGGGGCAGAAGTGCACCGCCATCCGCCGCGCCCTGGTGCCGGCGGCCCGCAGTGCCGAGGTCCTCGAGGCGCTGCGCGCGGCGCTCGGGCGGGTGGTGATCGGCGATCCGCGCCTCGAGGAGGTGCGCATGGGCCCGCTGGCCTCGCTGGCGCAGCGCCGCGAGGTGCTGGAGCAGCTCGGGCGGCTCAAACTCGAGGCGGAGGTGGTGTACGGGGACGGCGCGCGGCCGCAGCTCGAGGGCGCGGATGCCGAGCGCGGTGCGTTCGTCGCACCGACGCTCCTGTACTGCCGCGACGCCGGCCGCGCACGCGCGGTGCACTCGGTGGAGGCCTTCGGGCCGGTGTGCACCCTGCTGCCCTACGAGGGGATCGACGATGCCATCGCGCTCGCACGCCTGGGCGGCGGGAGCCTGGCCGGCTCGATCTTCAGCGCCGACGACGGCGTGTCCTCACGCCTCGTGCTGGGACTGGCGCCGTTCCACGGCCGCGTGCCGGTGATCAATCGCGACTGCGCCAAGGAGTCGACCGGGCACGGCTCGCCGCTGCCGCATCTGGTGCACGGCGGCCCGGGACGCGCCGGCGGCGGCGAGGAGATGGGCGGCATCCGCGGCGTACTGCACTACATGCAACGCACGGCCGTGCAGGGCACGCCCGATCTCATTACCGCGGTCACCGGCCGCTGGGCGAAGGGGGCGCGCGAGCTCGATCCCGGGACCCACCCGTTCCGCAAGCCGTTCGGCCAGCTGCTCATCGGCGACACCTTCAACTCCGCCGAGCGCACCGTCACCGTGGAGGACATCGAGCGCTTCGCGGCGCTGTCGGGCGACCGCTTCTACGCCCACACCGACGAGGCCCAGGCGGCCCGCAACCCGCTGTTCAAGGGCCGCGTGGCGCACGGGTATTTCCTGGTGTCGGCCGCCGCGGGCCTGTTCGTCGATCCGCCGTACGGGCCGGTGCTCGCCAATTACGGCCTCGAAGCCCTGCGCTTCACCAAGCCGGTCAAGCCCGGCGACCGCATCAAGGTCCGTCTCACCTGCAAGGAGAAGTCGCTGCGCAGCGGCGCGGACTACGGCGAGGTGCGCTGGGACACCGCCATCACCAACCAGGCGGGCGAGACGGTCGCCAGCTACGACGTGCTCACCATGGTGAGCGAGAAGGCGGTACCGGACGGGGCCTGACCCGCGCTCACAGCGGGCGGCGGTAGACGATGAAGCCCGAGTGCTGCGCGACCCGGTCGTACAGCCGGCGCGCGGTGGCGTTTGATTCGTGCGTGAGCCAGTACAGGCGCGAGGCGCCGGCGGCTCTGGCGCGCGCCGCCACCGCCTCGATGAGCGCACGGCCGACTCCCTGAGCGCGCGCCTGCGGCCCCGTGAACAGGTCCTGCAGGTAGCACACCGGCTCGATGTGGATGGTGCTGCGGTGGAACAGGTAGTGGGCGAGACCCACGAGCTGCCCGCTCCGCTCCGCCACCAGGGCATGCACCGGTTCGGATGGCTCGAGGAAGCGCGCCCAGGTGCACTCGGTGACGGGCGCGGGCAGGGCGGTGGCGTCGGCGCGGCCGTAGAACGCGTTGTAGCCGTTCCACAGCGGCTGCCACTGCGCGCGGTCGGCGGGCACGACGTTGCGGATGATGAGTGGCGCCGCGGACACTTCAGCTCCGCGGGGCGAGCGGGTAGGTATGGCCGCGGGTCGAGGCGGCCTTCACCAGGGTCCACACCGCATCTCCCGGGCGCAGGTGCAGGGCGCGACGCGCGGCCTGGGTGATGCGCGCCAGCACCGTGGCGCCGCCGACGTCGAGCCGCACGAGTATCCCGCCGTAGCCGTCAGCGTCGACCGCGAGCACCGTGCTGGCGAGCGCATTGCGCACCGACAGGCCCTGCACCGGCTGCACGGCGAGGATGATGTCGCGCGCCAGCAGCTGCAGGCGGACGCGTGTGCCGACCGGGACCGCTCGCAGGCTGATCTGCAGCGTGCCGGTGCCGACCGCCAGCTCGGCGGTGCCGTCCGCCTCATCCAGGCGCGTCACCACCCCGTCGACGACCGCGCCCACGTGCTCGGGACCGACGATGCTCTGCAGCTCGGCGCGCAGGCTCATCTCATTGATCGGACCGTGCGCCAGCACCCGCCCGGCCTCGAGCAGCACCACGTGCGTGGCGAGGCGCAACACCTCGTCGAACTGGTGACTGACGTACACCATGGGGATCGACACCCGGTCGCGCAACGCCACGAGGTACGGCAGCAGCTCCTCGCGCCGCGCCGCGTCGAGGGAGGCGAACGGCTCATCGAGCAGCAGCAGCCGCGGCTGCGCCAGCAGCGCGCGGCCGAGTGACACGCGCTGGCGCTCACCGCCCGAGAGCTGGTGCGGCCGGCGCTGCAGCAGTGGTGCCAGGGCCAGCAGCGCGATCACCTCGTCGGCGGCGACCACCCGCGGCCGCTGGCGCGCACGGCGCGCGCCGTAGTTGAGGTTGCCGCTCACCGTGAGGTGCGGGAACAGGCGCGGTTCCTGGAAGACATAGCCGATGTGGCGGCGCTCGGGCGGCTCGTGGATGCCCGCCTGCGTGTCGGTGAGCACCTGGTCGTCGAGCTGCACGCGGGCGGCATCCGCCGGCAGCAGGCCGGAGATGATGTTGATGAGGGTGGTCTTGCCGCTGCCGGAGCGGCCGAACAGCGCAGTCACACCCGGGGTCGGGGCGTCGAACTGCGCCTGCAGCGTGAACCCCTCGTAGCGCTTGCTGGCGGCGACCTGCAGCATCAGCGGCCCAGCAACACCCGTACGCGCCGCACCAGCAGCTCGCTCGCCAGCAGCCCCGCCAGCGCCAGTCCGAGCGACAGCAGGGCGAGGCGCAGCGCGAGCGCGTCCCCGTGCGGGGACTGCATCGCGGTGTAGAGCGCGAGCGGCAGGGTGCGCGTCACGCCGGGGATGTTGGCCGCGAAGGTGATCACCGCGCCGAACTCGCCCAGTCCCGCGGCGAAGGCGGTCACGGCACCGGCCAGGATTCCCGGCAGCATCAGTGGCAGGGTGACGGTCACGAAGCGATCGAGCGCGCCGGCGCCGAGCGTGTGCGCCGCCTGCTCCAGGCCCCGGTCGACGTTCTCGAGCGACAGGCGGATGGCGCGCACCATGAGCGGGAAGGTGACGACCGCGGTGGCCAGCGCCGCGCCGGCGGTGGTGAACGGCAGCACGATGCCGAGGTTGTCGCGCAGCCAGCCCCCGAGCACGCCGCGCGTGCCGAACAGCACCAGCAGCAGATAGCCGACCGCCACCGGGGGCAGCACCAGTGGCAGGTGCACGAACGCATCGAACAGCAGGCGTCCCGGGAAGCGGGCGCGCGTCAGGAGCCACGCGGCCAGCACCGCCAGTGGCAGACTGAAGGCGACGCTGCGCAGCGCCACCTCGAAACTCAGGCGCAGGGCGTCGAGCTCGGCTGAGCCCGTGGAGTCGATCATCCGGCGAGGCGCGGATTTGTTGTTCGGGCCGGAAGGGTCTCACGAGCGGCGCGGCGGGGCCAGCGCCGCGGCCGGGCACCGCAGGCGCTCAGGCGACCAGCGCCGCCGTGAGACTTAAGGGTGCGGCCGCACCGCGCATGGCCGCGGGGCCGGCCAGCCCCTTGTGCGCCAGCCACTCCGCGCTGAACAGGCGCGACTGGTACTTGGCCCCGCCGTCGCACAGCACCGTGACGATGGTGTGGCCGGGCCCGAGCTCGCGCGCCACGCGCACGGCCGCCGCCACGTTAATGCCGGAGGTGCTGCCGAGGAACAGGCCTTCCTCGCGCAGCAGGCGGTACACCCAGCGCACCGTCTCGGCGTCCTCGACGTACAGCGCGTCGTCGATCGGCGCGCCGGCGAGGTTGGCGGTGATACGGCCGATGCCGATCCCCTCGGTGATGGAGCCGCTGCCGGTGGCCTGCAGCACGCCGCTGCGCACGTAGGCGTACAGGCTGCTGCCGGGCGGGTCGGCGAGCACGCAGCGGATGGCGCGCCGGCGCGTCTTGAGAAACTCCGCGACCCCGGCGAAGGTGCCGCCGGTGCCGCTCGCGGCGACGAAGGCATCGAGGCGGCCGCCGGTCTGGGTCCAGATTTCCGGGCCGGTGGTGCGCGCGTGCACGGCGCGGTTGGCGGTGTTGTCGAACTGGTTGGACCACACGGCGTTGGGGAGCGTGCCGGCCAGGCGCTGCGCCACTTTCTGGTACTGGTTGGGATTGCTGTAGGGCACCGCCGGCACCTTGTGCAGCTCGGCACCCAGCATTTCGAGCAGCCGGTACTTCTCCGGCGACTGGTTGTCGGGCATGACGATGACGCAACGGTAACCGCGGGCGCGGCACACGTGCGCGAGCCCGATGCCGGTGTTGCCGGCCGTGCCTTCGACTACCGTGCCGCCGGGGGCGAGCGCCCCGCGCTGCTCGGCGTCGAGGACGATGGCGCTGGCGGCGCGATCCTTGACCGAGCCGCCGGGGTTCATGAACTCGGCCTTACCGAGGATGTCGCAGCCGGTCTCCTCGCTGGCGCGCTGCAGGCGGATGAGCGGCGTGTTGCCGATGGCGCCGAGGAAGCCGTCGGCACGCATTCAGGCCACCGCGTCGGCCGGGGCGGATGCCGCGCCCAGCGCCCCGAGGGCATCCGCGGCGGCAAAGGCGGCGACATTGCCGGTGATGAGGAGGGCCGGGGGCCGGATCTGCCGCTCGGCCGCCCGCGCGCTCACGGCCGCGAGCGTGCTGCGCAGCACGCGCTGCGCGGGCAGCGTCGCCTGCTCGATGATCGCGACCGGATGCTCGGCGGCAGCCCCGGCCGCACGCAGCCGCGCGACGATGCGCGCCAGCTGCGCCACGCCCATGTAGAACACTACGGTGTGCGCGGGGTCGGCGAAGAAGCGCCACTCGGCCGCGCTGCCGGTCTCGCCGTGCCCGCTCACCAGGGTGACGCTGTGGGCCAGCCGCCGGTGCGTGAGCGGCACTTCGGCGGCCGCGGCCGCGCCGAGCGCTGCGGTGATGCCCGGCACCACCACGTACGGTATGCCGCGCGCGGCGAGCTGCTCGAGCTCCTCGCCACCGCGGCCGAACACGAACGGGTCGCCGCCTTTCAGGCGCGCCACGCGCTTGCCGTCCAGCGCGAGCCGCACGAGCAGGGCGTGGATATGCTGCTGCTGCCCGCCGTCGCCGGCTTCCTTGCCGACGAAGATGCGCTGCGCGTCGCGGCGCGCGCGCTGCAGCACCTCCGGTGCGACGAGACGGTCGTACAGGATCACGTCGGCCTGCTGCAGCAGCTGCAGCGCGCGCAGGGTGAGGAGGTCCGGGTCGCCGGGACCGGCGCCGATCAGGTAGACCTCGCCGAGCGGGGCGGCGGCGCCGGTGCCGATGAGGCGTGCGGCGTGCAGCTCGCGGTCGAGCGCGGTGCGCGCGCCGGCCTCATCGCCGGCCAGCACGCGCGTGGCGACGGCACCCTGCGCCACGCGCTCCCAGAAAGGGCGGCGCGCCCACGCGCGCAGGGCCTGCCGCACGCGCGCGCGCTGCGCGCCCATGAAGCTCGCCAGCGCCCCGAGCCGCGCGGGCAGCAGCGCCTCGATCTGCGCGCGCACGCGCCGTGCCAGCACCGGAGCTGCGCCCGAGGAGCTGACCGCGACCAGGATCGGCGAGCGGTCGATGATGGCCGGAAAGATGAAGCTCGACAGCGCGGCATCGTCGACCACGTTGACCGGCACGGCGCGGGCGCGGGCGGCCTGCGACACGGCGCTGTTCACCGCCGGATCGTCGGTGGCCGCGACCGCCGCCACCGCGCCGGCGAGGTGCTCGGGACGGAACGCGGTGGCGAGGTGGGTCAGGCCGCCGCGGGCCACGCGCGCCGCGAGCGACGCGCACAGCTGCGGCGCCACCACGGTGACGCGCGCTCCGGCCTGCAGCAGGCTTTCGGCCTTGCGCAGCGCCACGACGCCGCCGCCGACGACGAGCACCGGCTGCGATTGCACGCGCAGGAACACAGGCAGGTAGTCCATGTTGTCTCCTTCCGCCCTCAATGGTGCGCGGCAGCGGCCGGGGCTGACTGCCGCGGGTGCAAGCCGCACTCGCGTGACTCGGGCCGTTCCCACCACCAGCGGCCGGCGCGGCGGGCTTCGCCCGGCTGGATCGCGCGGGTGCACGGCGAGCAGCCGATGCTCGGGAACTCGCGGTCGTGCAGCGGGTTGTAGGGCAGGCGGCGGGCACGGATGTACTGCCACACCTCCGCCTCGCTCCACTCGAGCAGCGGGCTGATCTTGTACAGCCCGTGCTCGGCATCCCACTCCAGCGCCGCGCCGGAGGCGCGGCCGGCGCTCTGCTCGCGCCGCACCCCGGTGATCCAGGCCGGGAATCCCGCGATGGCGCGCCGGAACGGCTCGACCTTGCGCACGCGGCAGCACTCGAGCCGCGCCTCGAGGCTCTGGTAGAAGCCGTTCACGCCCTGGCCGGCGACCAGCCGTTCCAGCGCGGCGGCGTCGGGGTAGACGACGCGCAGCCGGCGCTGGTAGCGGCGCTGCAGGCGCTCGAGCAGTTCGTAGGTCTCCTCGTGCAGCCGCCCGGTATCGATGCTGAACACGTCGATCGCGGGCAGGTGTGTCCAGATGATGTCGCTGAGCACCATGGCTTCGGCGCCGAGGCTGTTCGAGTACACCAGCCGTC
>JANWKR010000067.1 GCA_025451275.1 Steroidobacteraceae bacterium | reverse complement strand
GGACAAGTCGCTCCGCGCCTTCAGCCTGCGCGAGCTGGTGGCGCGCCGGCAGGGCGCAGCCTCCGGTGCATCACCGGTCACGCGCATCGAGGATCTCGTCTCCGATCCGGCCTACCAGGCCCGCCAGGGCGCGCAGCGCGCCACTCTCAGGCGGGTCGCGCCGTTTCTGCTGCTCGCCGGCCTGGGGCTCCTGGCCGCCGGCGTCTACCAGAGCCGCTCGCTCATGCGCCTGGAGTCCTCCGGGATCCGCACCGCGGGTCTCGTGACCGGCTTCCGTACCTCGCACGACCACGACGGCGTCACCTATCACCCGGTCGTCGCCTACACCGACGGCGCCGGCCACGCGGTCGAGTTCACGGACAGCGTCGGCTCGAATCCGCCGCTCTACCGGCGCGGAGACGCGGTCACGGTGCTGTATCGGCCGGAGAAGAGCGGCAGCGCGATCGTCGATCGGGGCCCCTGGAACTGGCTGCCGGCGCTGCTCCTGTACCTGTTCGGTGCCGGGCTCGCAGCCGTCGGCGTCTCGGTACTGCGCGCGCCGCGGCCGGAGCCGACTCAGACCGCGGCGATCGGACCCGCGGCGTAGGTCGTCAGGAGCTCCGCCTGCGCGTTCACCGCGCGCTCGCCGTCCTTCGTGAGGCGCTCGTAGCTTCCGTCGGGCCTGAGCGCCCACGCCTGGCAGTTGTCGGCGAGGTACACGTCGAGGTCGCGGCGGATGCGCGCGGCGTGCTCGGGCAGGCTGATCGGGAAGGCCACTTCCACGCGCCGGAAGAAGTTGCGCTCCATCCAGTCGGCGCTGGCGCAGAACAGGTCCGGCTCGCCGCCGTTCTCGAAATAGAACACGCGCGAGTGCTCGAGGAAGCGTCCGACGATCGAGCGCACCGAGATGTTCTCCGACACGCCGGGCACTCCCGGGCGCAGCGCACACACCCCGCGCACGATGAGATCGACCTTCACCCCGGCGCGTGAGCAGCGGTACAGCGCCTCGATCGCCTGGGGATCGACCAGCGCATTCATCTTGGCGATCACGCGTGCCGGGCGGCCGGCGCGGGCGTGCTCGGCCTCGCGCGCGAGCTTGCCGAGCACCATCTCGTGCATGCCGAAGGGCGACTGCGTCAGGCGGGCGAGCTTCGGGGTCTGGGTGAGGCTGGTGAGCTGCAGGAACAGCTCGTGCACGTCGGCGCCGATCTCGTCCTCGCAGGTGAACAGGCCGTAGTCGGTGTAGGCGCGCGCGGTGCGCGGGTGGTAGTTGCCGGTGCCGAGGTGGCAGTAGCGCTTGATGCCCCCCGCCTCGCGCCGCACGATCAGCGTCAGTTTCGCGTGGGTCTTGTAGCCCACCACGCCGTACATGACGTGCGCGCCCGCCTCCTGCAGGCGGTTGGACAGCTCGATGTTCGCCTCCTCGTCGAAGCGCGCGCGCAGCTCCACGATGACGGTCACGTCCTTGCCGGCATTCGCCGCCGCCACCAGCGCGTCCACCAGCGGCGAGTCGTGCCCGGCACGGTACAGGGTCTGCTTGATGGCCAGCACCTGCGGATCGGCGGCCGCCTGGCGCAGGAAGTCCATCACCGGCGCGAAGCTCTCGAACGGGTGCTCGAGCAGCACGTCCTTCTGGCGGATCATCGCGAACAGGTCGGTGGCGCCGACCAGGCGCTTGGGCACGCCCGGGGTGAAGATCGGGTACTTGAGGTCGGGGCGCTGCACCAGGTCGTACACCGCCGACAGGCGGTTGAGGTTCACCGGGCCCGCCACCGGGTAGGTGTCGAGGCCGTTGGAGGCGAACTGCGCCTGCAGGAACTTGACCATGTCCTCGGGGCAGTCGTTGGAGGTCTCCAGGCGCACCGCCAGGCCGTAGCGGCGCTGGGCGAGCTCGCCCTCGAGCGCGCGCCGCAGGTCGTCGATCTCCTCCTCGTCGACGAACAGGTCGCTGTTGCGGGTGACGCGGAACTGGTAGCAGCCGATCACCTTGATGCCGGTGAAGAGCTTGGGCACGAACGCCTGCACGATGGTCGACAGCAGCACGCAGGCGCGGCTCGCGCCGGCGCCCGGCAGCGGCACCACGCGCGGCAGCGAGCGCGGCGCCTGCACGATGGCGAGCTCGCTGTCGCGGTCGAACGCGTCCTTGCCCTCGAGCCGCACGATGAAGTTGAGGCTCTTGTTCTGGATGCGCGGGAAGGGGCGCGCGGGGTCCAGGCCGAGCGGCGAGAGCACCGGCTCGATCTCGCGCTCGAAGTATTGCTCGAGCCAGGTGGCCTGCTCGGCGCTCCACTCGTGGCGCTCCAGCAGCGGCACCCCTTCGGCGGCCAGCTTCGGCAGCAGCAGCTCGTTCAGGCAGCGGTACTGGTCGGCCACGAGCCGCGTGGCGCGATCGTGGATGGCGGTCAGCTGCTCGGGGATGGTCATGCTGTCGGCGGCCAGCTGCCCGCCGCCGAGCTCCTGCAGCTGCTTCAGTCCCGCCACCCGGATCTCGAAGAACTCGTCCAGGTTGCTGCACGAGATGCACAGGAACTTGAGCCGCTCGAGCAGTGGCACCGTCTCATCGAAGGCCTGGTCCAGCACCCGCTGGTTGAACTCGAGGAACGACAGTTCCCGGTTGATGTAGTGCTGTGGTGCCTTGAGGTCCGGCGCGTCCATCGGCCTTCAGCTGTTACGGCCGCACCGTGGGCGGCTCTGGGACCGGCAAGAATACCAGTGCCGGACGACGGTACTGTGAAGCCTGGGGCCGCGCCCCGGGGATCCCGCCCGGACGGGCCTCAGCGCGCGACCAGCATCGGGCCCTGCGGAACATCGAGGGTGGCCAGGAGGGGGGCGGTGCGGGCCAGGAAGTCGTCGCGGTAGCGGGCGTCGATCGGGGCGGCGCTCGGCAGCGGCACGGTCTGCGGGTTCTTGAACACGCCGTTGACCCGGTACTCGTAGTGGAGGTGCGGGCCGGTGGCGAGCCCGGTCATGCCGACGTACGCGATCACGGTCCCCTGGGTGACGTGGGCGCCGACCCGGGTGCCGCGCGCGAAGCGCGACAGGTGGCCGTAGACGGTCATGACGCTGCGCGAGTGCTCGATCTCGACCACGTTGCCGTAGCCGCCCATGACGCCGGCGAAGCGGATGCTGCCATCGCCTGCGGCCTTGACCGGCGTGCCGATGGGGGCGGCGTAGTCGACGCCCTTGTGGGCGCGGATGCGGTTCAGGATCGGGTGCAGGCGCGCGGAGTTGAAGCGCGAGCTGACCCGGGTGAACTCGACCGGCGCGCGCAGGAAGGCCTTGTGCATGCTGCGCCCGTCGGGGGTGTAGTAGTGCGACTCGCCGTCCGGGTCGACGTAGCGCGCGGCACGGAATTCGCGCCCCTGGTTCACGAACTCGGCGGCCTCGATCGGGCCGTCCTTGACGAACTTGCCGTCGCGCCAGATCTCGGAATAGGTCACGGCGAAGGTGTCGCCGGGCCGCACGTCGAGCACGAAATCGATGTCCCAGCCGAAGATGTCGGCGAGCGCGACCGCGGTCTGGTCGTGGGCGCCGGCGCTCTCGACCGCCTCGAACAGCGAGCTGTCGATGCGGCCGCGCACGGTACGGCTGCGGGTGTCGAGGGCGTTCTGTACCACGTCGGCCTTGAGCTGGTCGCCGTCGCGCGAGACCTTGAGGGTCTGGCTCTCGTTCAGCCGGCGCTCGAGCCCGAACAGCTGCCCGTCCTTGTGCCACAGGTGCAGGAGCTCCCCTGGGCGGAGCGAGTCGAGGTTGGCGCGTACCCCGGGCAGGGAGCGCATGGAGGCGAGATCGGAGAGGTTCAGCTTCCAGCGGCGGAAGATGTGATCGAGGGTGTCGTTGCGCGTCACGATGACGTCGACGGCCGAGAGCGCAGCCCGGGCATCCGCCAGCGGCGTGGCCGCGGCGAGGGTCATGGCCGGCGCCACGGTCGTGGCCGGCGCCGCCGGTGCAGTGCCCGGGGCCGTCGGGGCGGGCGCGGCGACCGACGTTAAGGAGGGTGGCTGGGTGAGGCCGCCGTGCCACAGCGACCAGGCGACCACCGAGCAGGCGCCGGCCTGCAGGAGGAAGGCTGCCGAGGGCATGCGACGCAGCAGCGCGAGGCGCTTTCCGGCTGCTTTGAGGTTGAGTGCCATCGACACGCTTATGCGGATGATTTAAAAGGGCGCACCGTACCGGACTTAACACCCGCTGGTCAATGTATGTTAAGTCCCGGAAGCGGGGAATTCGCTCCTTTTAACCTACCCGTGCGCGCAGATTTGCGGCGCGACCGGCTTCACGGGACGCAGATGAATTTCGAGGAACAGATCGCAGAGCTCGAGCGCGGCGCAGACGAGGTGCTGACCCGGCCCGACCTCGTGAAGAAGCTGAAGCGCGGCACGCCGCTGCACATCAAGGCGGGTTTCGACCCGACCGCACCCGACCTGCATCTCGGGCACACGGTGCTGCTGAACAAAATGCGCCAGTTCCAGCAGTTCGGGCACAACGTCACCTTCCTGATCGGCGACTTCACCGGCCTCATCGGCGACCCCTCGGGGCGCAATGCCACGCGCCCGGCGCTCAGCAGCGAGGAAATCCAGGCCAATGCCCGTACGTACGAGGCGCAGGTCTTCAAGATCCTGGACAAGAACCGCACCCGCGTCGACTTCAACTCGCGCTGGCTCGGCAAGCTGAGCTCGGCGGACATGATCCGGCTCGCGGCCCACTACACCGTGGCGCGCATGCTCGAGCGCGACGACTTCTCCAGGCGCTACAAGGCCGGGCAGCCGATCTCCATCCACGAGTTCCTGTACCCGCTCGCCCAGGGCTACGACTCGGTCGCCATGAAGGCCGACGTGGAGCTCGGCGGCACCGACCAGAAGTTCAACCTCCTGGTCGGACGCTCGCTGCAGGAGGCCTATGGCCAGGAGCCGCAGGTGGTGCTGACCACGCCGCTGCTCGAGGGCCTGGACGGCGTCAACAAGATGTCGAAGTCGCTCGGCAACTACATCGGCATCGCGGAAGATCCCGACACCATGTTCGGCAAGGTGATGTCGATCTCGGACGAGCTCATGTGGCGCTACTTCGAGCTGCTGTCGTTCCGGCCGCTCGCCGTGATCAGGGCGCTGCGCCAGGCGGCGCAGGAAGGACGCAACCCGCGCGACATCAAGTTCGAGCTGGCGCGCGAGCTCGTGGCGCGCTTCCACGATGCGGCCGCGGCCGAGCGCGCCCAGGGCGAGTTCATCGCGCGCTTCCAGGGGCGCGGCGTGCCGGAGAAGATCGACACCGTGCAGCTGACCCTGGAGGGGGCGCCGCTGCGCGTCGCGAACGTGCTCAAGAGCGCGGGCCTGGTGGCGAGCACCTCCGAGGCCAACCGGCTCATCGACCAGGGCGGGGTGCGCCTGGGCACCGACGCGGCCTCGCTCGCCAAGCTCAGCTCGCGCGACACGACGCTCACGCGCGGCCGCTACCTGCTGCAGGTCGGCAAGCTGCGCTTCGTCTGGGTGGAGATCACCTGAAAACGATCGGGGGGAGCGGCGGCGCCGCTCCCCCCGAAAGTGCCTCCTGCGGATTCCCTACTTGACCGCGCAGAACTTGCGCGTGCAGCGCTGCGCGCAGATCAGCGGGTCGAAGATGTCGACGCGCAGGTTGCCGTTCGGATCACGCGGATCGTTGACCGGGACCTTTTTACCGAGCGATTCAAGGATAAGGCCCAGGTCGCGCAGGTCGATGTCCCCGTCCTTGTCCACGTCGCAGCGCTTCGGCGGCGGCGGCGGTGCCTTGCAGGCATTGGGGTCCTGCGTCGGGTTGTACACGGTCGGGCAGTTGTCGCAGGCATCGCCTACGCCATCGCCGTCGGTGTCCTTCTGGTCGGGGTTGGCGACGTGCGGACAGTTGTCGATGGAGTCGGGCACGCCGTCGCCGTCCGAGTCGAGCGGCTTGGTGCAGGCGGTGGCGGACAGGCTGCCGCTGCAGAAGTGGTAGTAGTAGTCCGTGTCGGTGCCTACCCCTGTGGGGGTGCTGGAAGAGGCGGAGGTCACGACCTGGTTGGCATCTGAGCCGAGGCGGAAGCCCACGATGCCGTTCTTGCCGGTGCCGCCGTTGTAAGTCGTGCCGGCGGACAGCCCGTACTCGATACGGATGTCGAAATCACCGTCTGCGCCGCTGGCGGAGGTGTTGTAAAGCACGATGCGGGTGATGATCGGATTCTCGATCGTGCCGCTTTCATCCTCGGCCCAGGTGGCTTTGAACGCCGCCACGTTCTTGGACAGGTCCGTGGGCGTGCCGCCATCGGTGAAGGCCGGATTGGCGGTGCCGCGTCCGTACTCCGCGCCGCCCTGGAAACCGAGCTGCTCGGGGCTGGTGGAGCTCGGAATACTCAGCTCGCTGCTCGGATAGAAGGCCGCGATGAAGGGGTTGGCCGCTCCGACCACGTTGGCCGTGAGATCACTGAACGTGGTGGCCGGCGCGAAGGCACCGAGCCCCGTGGCGAAAGTCACGATGGCGTTCTTGTTGACGAAGACTTTCGAGAACTTGGTGCCATTGATATTGACGTTGAAGCCGATATCCACCGCGCCGCTGTTGGCTACCGCGTTGAAATCGATCATGCACGTCGCCGGTGCGGTTGCAGACGAGCACTGTGCGTTCGAAAACTCCCAGGCCTCGCCCTGTGTGTTGTTCGACGGCGGGTTGTTGTCGAGATT
>JANWKR010000066.1 GCA_025451275.1 Steroidobacteraceae bacterium | reverse complement strand
GTGCGCTTGAGCGCGGTGCGGATCAGCACGCGCTCGAACTGCGGCTGCGCGGCATCGAGCAGCGGCGGAGCGCCGGCCTGCACGTGGCGCTCGGCCCAGCCGGCGAGGGCCTGCGCCCAGTCGGCATCGTTGGCGCGCGCCTGGGCGCCGGCGAGCTCCGGCGGCAGGTCGGCGAGGTGCACCTCGCTCCCCGGGGCGAGCACGGTCAGGCGCCGGCACAGGTTGACGAGCTCGCGCACGGTGCCGGGCCACTCGTAGCCCGACAGCCGCGCCAGCGCATCCGCGGCCAGCACCTTCGGCTCGACCCCGAGCTCGTGGGCGGCGACGCGCATGTAGTGCGTCAAGAGCGCCGGGATGTCCTCGGCGCGCGCCGCGAGCGGCGGCAGCTCGATGCGGATGACGTTCAGGCGGTGGTACAGATCCTCGCGGAACAGGCCGCGCGTGACGCGGTCCTTGAGGTCCTGGTGGCTGGCGGCGATCACGCGCACGTCGACGCGGATCGGCGTCTGGCCGCCGACGCGGTAGAACTCCCCCTCCGCCAGCACGCGCAGCAGGCGCGTCTGCAGCGGCACCGACATGTCGCCGATCTCATCCAGAAACAGCGTGCCGCCGTCGGCCTGCTCGAAGCGGCCGCGGCGCTGCGCATCCGCGCCGGTGAAGGCGCCGCGCTCGTGGCCGAACAGCTCCGACTCGAGCAGGTCGGCCGGGATGGCGGCGGTGTTGAGCGCGACGAACGGGCGCGCGCTGCGCGGGCTGTGCTCGTGCAGCGCCCGTGCCACCAGCTCCTTGCCGGTGCCGGACTCCCCGGTGATGAGCACGGTGACCGACGAGCGTGCCAGGCGGCCGATGGCGCGGAACACCTGCTGCATGGCCGGCGCCCGGCCGAGCAGCTCCGGGATGCGCGGCGCGGCCCCACCCGCCGGGCTGCCGGAGCTCGCGCCGCTGGCGGCGCGCCGCACCAGCGCCACCGCCTGGTCGATGTCGAAGGGCTTGGGCAGATACTCGAACGCGCCGCCCTCGTACGCCGACACCGCACTCCCCAGGTCCGAGTGCGCGGTCATGACGATCACCGGCAGCTGCGGGCGCGCCGCGCGGATGCGCTTCAGCAGCTCGAGCCCGGAGGCACCCGGCATGCGGATGTCGGTGATCAGCACGTCCGGGGTGTCGCGCCGCAGCGCATCGAGCGCCGGCTCGGCGGCCTCGAAGGCGCGCGCGGTCATGCCGTCGTTGCGCAGTGCCCGCTCCAGCACCCAGCGGATGGACGCGTCGTCGTCCACCAGCCACACCCGCAGTGCCTCGCTCATACATCCACTCCCAGGGGCAGCAGCAGCGTGAACACCGTGCGTCCCGTTTCGCTCTCGAATTCGATGATGCCGCCGTTGCGCGTGGCCAGCTCCTGCGCCACCGCCAGTCCCAGCCCCGTGCCGTTGGCGCGCCCGGTCACCAGCGGATAGAAGATCGAGGAGCGCAGGTGCGGCGGCACGCCCGGTCCGTGGTCCTCGACCTCGATGCTCGCCACCAGCCGGTGCAGCACCGAGCCGATGCTGACGTGGGTGCGCGCGCGCGTGCGCAGTACGAGGGTCCCGAGGTCGCCCTGCGCCTGCAGCGCGTTGCGCGCCACGTTGAGCAGTGCCTGGATCAGCTGGTGGCGGTCGAGCATGGCGTTCGGCAGGCTCGGATCGTAGTCGCGCTCGATGCTGATGGTGGGCGCGGCTTCCGCGCGCAGTAGGTGGTAGACGTGCTCGCAGATCTCGTGGATGTTGAGTTCCGACTTGGCCGGCGCGCGGTTCGGGCCCGAGATGGAGTCGACCAGCGCGGCGAGCCGGTCGGCCTCGCCGATGATGACCCGGGTGTACTCCTTCAATGCCGGCGCCGGCAGCTCGCGCTCCAGCAGCTGCGCCGCGCCGCGCAGGCCGCCGAGGGGGTTTTTGATCTCGTGGGCGAGCTGGCGGACCATCAGGCGGCTGCCGTCCAGACGCGCCAGCAGGTCGGTCTCGCGCGAGATGCGCTGCCGCTGCGTGGTGTCGGCGAGCTCGAGCAGCAGGTGGCGCCCGGTGAGGCCGGCGAGCGGCGTGATGGTCACGTCCAGGGTGCGCGTCTCGCGCGGCGCGGCCGCGGGCCGCACGACGAGCTCGCGGTCGGTGATGCCCTCGCCGGTGGCGAGCGCGCGGCGCAGGATCGCCGGCAGCCCGTTGGCATCGTGCAGGAAGTCGCTGAACGGGCGGCCGCGCGCCTGGTTGAGGCTGAAGGCGAGCAGGTCCTGCGCGGCGACGTTGGCGTACACCGCGCACAGCTGTGCATCCAGCATGACGATGCCGGTGGACAGTGCGTCGAGCAGCTCCGCCGGGTCGAAGTGCGCGAGCGCCGACGGCAGCGCGTGCTCAGCGGCCATGGCCGCCGGGCGGGGTGCCCCGCAGCGCTGCGCCTAGCGCGGCCGGACGGGGTTGGCGGGATTGAGGACCGAGGGCTGGTGGACGCTGTAGCTGACGCCGGACGTCTGGCACAGGAGCGCCCCGCCCGAGTCCCGGACCGTGGCCTGCAGCGCGTGCGTGCCGCGCTCCACCGGCGAGATGGTGAACTGCGCGCCGGTCGGCCGGCCGTCGTTCAGCGCCTGGCCGTCGAGCGTCACGAACACCTGGTCGCCGGGTCGCAGCGGCGGATCGGTGCGCACCACCACCACCAGCGAGTCGGGGTTGGCGAGGTCCTCGTTGTCGGCCGGCTGCGCGATGGAGCAGCCGCGGTAGGTCGGGCCGCCACCACCGCCGCCGTCCGGGCTCGGTGCAGCGGGGGCCGCGAGCGGATTCGACTCGCGGTAGGTCTGCGGCTCCTTCACGTGCACCTTCTCGGCGTTCGGGTGCGGCTGGTCCGAATAGTGCACCACGCCGTTCTCGTCGACCCACTTGTAGACCGTGGCCGCGAGGGCCAGCGGGGCGGCAAGCAACAATAAGGTAAACAGCAGTCGGCGCATCGTGTCCCAGCATAGCGCCGCGCGCGCAGCGCCACAAAAGCGGGTGGCGGCTTTGCATAACCGCCGCCACCCGCACCCCTTTCCCCGCGCTCCGCCGCTGCCGCGAAGGAGGCGGCGCTGCGGACGCGAAGGAAACCCGTCCTTTCATGCGCTAGCAGCTGTAATACAGCTCCAGCTCCACCGGATGCGTGGACATGCGGAACTTCGTCACCTCCTGGAGCTTCAGTCCCATGTAGGCGTCGATCACGTCGTTGGTGAACACGCCGCCGCGGGTGAGGAATTCGCGGTCCTTGTCCAGGTGCTCGAGCGCCATGTCGAGCGAGTGGCACACGGTGGGGATGTGCCGGGCCTCCTCCGGCTCCAGGTCGTAGAGATCCTTGTCGGCCGGGTCGCCCGGATGGATCTTGTTCTGGATGCCGTCGAGGCCGGCGAGCATCATCGCCGTGAAGGCGAAGTACGGGTTGGCGCTCGAGTCGGGGAAGCGCACCTCGATGCGGCGCGCCTTGGGATTCGACACCCACGGGATGCGGATCGAGGCGGAGCGGTTGCGCGCCGAGTACGCCAGCATCACCGGCGCCTCGAAGCCCGGCACCAGCCGCTTGTAGCTGTTGGTGCCGGCGTTGGTGAAGGCGTTGAGCGCCTTGGCGTGCTTGATGACGCCGCCGATGTAGTAGAGCGCCAGGTCCGACAGCCCGCCGTACTTGTCGCCGGCGAACAGCGCCTTGCCTTCCTTCTGCAGCGACTGGTGCACGTGCATGCCGCTGCCGTTGTCGCCCACCAGCGGCTTCGGCATGAAGGTCGCGGTCTTGCCGTAGCCGTGCGCCACGTTGTGTACCGCGTACTTGAGCAGCTGCACCTGGTCGGCCTTCTGCACCAGCGTGCCCGCGCCGATGCCGATCTCGGACTGACCGGCGGTCGCCACCTCGTGGTGGTGCACCTCGACCTTGAGGCCGAGCTCCTCGCACGCCAGGCACATGGCCGAGCGCACGTCCTGGAACGCATCCACCGGCGGCACCGGGAAGTAGCCGCCCTTGATGCCGGGGCGGTGGCCCTTGTTGCCGTCCGCGTATTCCTTGGGGGAGTTCCACGCGCCCTGCACCGAGTCGATCTCGTAGAACGCGCCGCGCATCTCGTTGCCGTAGCGCACCGAGTCGAAGATGAAGAATTCGTTCTCGGGGCCGAACAGCGCGGAGTCAGCGATGCCGGTGGACTTCAGGTACGCCTCGGCGCGCTTGGCGAGCGAGCGCGGGTCGCGCTCGTAGCCCTGCATGGTGGCCGGCTCGATGACGTCGCAGCGGATGTTGACCGTGGTCTCTTCGAAGAACGGGTCGATGACCGCGGTGCCGGACTCGGGCATGAGGATCATGTCCGACTCGTTGATGCCCTTCCAGCCGGCGATCGAGGAGCCGTCGAACATCTTGCCGTCGCGGAACAGGTCCTCGTCCACGAGCCGCGCCGGGATGGTCACGTGCTGTTCCTTGCCGCGCGTGTCGGTGAAGCGCAGGTCCGCGAACTTCACCTGCTTTTCCTTGATGAGCTTCAGTACGTCACTCGGTGTCATATCGCCTCCGGGAAAGGGGTAGATCGCCGCCGCTCTGCTCTTGTGCTCACCCGCGGCTGGCGAGGTGGCCTGCCATTGCAGGGCCTGTGCCAGCGCGCGACCTTCCTGAAATCAACCGCTTAGCCGCCTAATGACCGGCTCGCTGCACTATGTTGGTGCGGACCTTGCGGAGTATTGCACTATTGCAGTGCGAAAGGCAGAGCTGCCGCCATTCCAGGCTCGGCGCGTGCCCGCCGTGTGCTCTGTTTTGGTGCAAGGTGTGTCTGCGTGCCGCGTGGATCGCAGCGGGCTTCTTGCTCCTGGGAGGCCGAAGTCGCAGCGTCCCCCGCGCGGGACTTGCGCCGTATACTCGCGCGCTCTTTACGGCACGGGAGCGCTCATGAAAATCGGCCGCGCGCCGCGCACCTTCCAGGAGCTGATCTTCACGCTCGATCACTACTGGGCTAAGGAAGGCTGCGTGCTGCTGGAGCCGTACGACATGGAGGTCGGCGCCGGCACCTTCCACACCGCGACTTTCCTGCGCGCGGTGGGCCCGGAGCCGTGGCGCGCCGCCTACGTCCAGCCCTCGCGCCGCCCGACCGACGGCCGCTACGGCGAGAACCCGTTCCGGCTGCAGCACTATTACCAGTACCAGGTGGTCATCAAGCCCTCGCCGCTGCCGATCCTGGATCTGTACCTCGGCAGCCTCGCCGCGCTCGGCCTCGACCCGCTGGTGCACGACGTGCGCTTCGTCGAGGACAACTGGGAGTCACCCACCCTCGGAGCGTGGGGCCTCGGCTGGGAGGTGTGGCTGAACGGCATGGAGATCACGCAGTTCACCTACTTCCAGCAGGTCGGCGGCCTCGACTGCCGCCCGGTGACGGGCGAGATCACCTACGGGCTCGAGCGGCTCGCCATGTACCTGCAGGGCGTCGAGAGCATCTACGACATCCTCTGGAGCGAGGGGCCGTCGGGCCGCGTCACCTACGGCGACGTGTTCCACCAGAACGAGGTCGAGCAGTCCGCCTTCAACTTCGAGCGCGCCGACGTCGAGATGCTGCTGCGCCACTTCGCGGACCACGAGCGCCTGTGCCAGAGCCTGCTCGAGGCGCAGCTGCCGCTGCCGGCGTACGAGCAGGTGCTCAAGGCCTCGCACACCTTCAACCTTCTGGACGCGCGGCGCGCCATCTCGGTCACCGAGCGGCAGCGTTACATCCTGCGGGTGCGCACGCTCGCGAGCGCCGTGGCCCGCGCCTACCTCGCCAGCCGCGAGGCGCTCGGCTTTCCGCTGCTCAAGGCGCCCGCCGCCCCGCAGGCCAATACCGCCATCCCGCGGGCGAGCGCATGAGCAGCGCGCACCACGATTTCCTGGCCGAGATCGGCACCGAGGAGCTGCCGCCGAAAGCCCTGCGCACACTGTCGGAGGCGTTCGTCACCGGCGTGCGCACCGCTCTGGGCAAGGCGGGGCTGGCGCACGGCGAGGTCACCGGCTTCGCCACGCCGCGGCGCCTCGCGGTCCTGGTGAAGCGGCTCGCCGCGGAGCAGCCGCCGCAGAACCTCAAGCGCCGCGGGCCGCCGCTGAGCGCCGCATTCGATGCCGCAGGCGTCCCCACACGCGCCGCGCTCGCCTTCGCCGAGAGCTGCGGCGTCCCGCTCGACACGCTCGGACGGGTCGCGGAGGGCAAGGGCACGTTCCTGTACTTCGAGGGCACCCGTGCCGGCGCCCGCGCGGCCGATCTGCTGCCCGGGATCGTGCAGGGCGCGCTCGATGCGCTGCCCATCCCGCGCCGCATGCACTGGGGCGAGGGCCAGGCGCTGTTCGTGCGGCCGGTGCACTGGGTGGTGATGCTGTACGGCCGTGACGTAGTGCCGGCGACGCTGCTCGAGACGGCTGCCGGGCGGCACACCCACGGCCACCGCTTCCACGCACCGCGCCCGCTGGCACTCGCGTCCCCGGGCGCCTACGAGAGGACGCTTCTCGAGCGCGGCCACGTGGTCGCGGACTTCGCCGTGCGGCGCGAGCGCATCCGCGCGGGCGTGACCGCGGTGGCGGCGAGCCTCAACGGCCGGGCGCTGATGAGCGATGCGCTGCTCGATGAGGTGACGGCGCTGGTCGAGTGGCCGGTGCCCCTCGCCGGCGGCTTCGAGGAGCGCTTCCTGAAGCTGCCGCGCGAGGTGCTGATCTCGACCCTCGAGGATCACCAGCGTTACTTCCCGGTGGAGAGCGATGCCGGGACGCTGCTGCCGGCGTTCATCACCGTGAGCAACATCGAGAGCCGCGATCCGGCCAAGGTGCGCGCCGGCAATGAGCGCGTGGTGCGCCCGCGCCTGGCCGATGCGGCGTTCTTCTGGGAGCAGGACCGGAAGCAGCCGCTCGCGGTGCGCCTGGCGTCCCTCGATGCCGTGACCTTCCAGGCGCAGCTCGGCTCGCTCGGTGACAAGACACGCCGCGTGCGCCGGCTCGCCGGCGACATCGCGGTCGCGATCGGCGGCTCGCGCGAGAACGCGCAGCGCGCAGCGGACCTGTGCAAGTGCGACCTGCTGACCGCCATGGTGGGCGAGTTCCCCGAGCTGCAGGGCGTCATGGGAACCTACTACGCGCAGGCCGACGGCGAAGGACAGGAGGTCGCGCTCGCGATCCGCGAGCACTACCTGCCGCGCGGCGCGGGTGATGCGCTGCCGACGACCCGCACCGGGCTCGCGCTCGCCATCGCCGACAAGCTCGACACGCTGGCGGGAATCTTCGCCATCGGCGGCAGGCCCTCGGGCACCAAGGACCCGTTCGGCCTGCGCCGCGCAGCACTCGGCGTGCAGCGCATCCTCATCGAGAAGGGCCTGGACCTGGACCTGAAGGCACACATCGGCCAGGCGCTCGCCGCCGTGCGTGCCGACATCGAGCGGCTGCGCGCGGCGGCCCCGAGTGCGGATACTGCTGCGCCGGCGGCAGGCAAGGCCGCCGCGGCAGCCGCCCCTGCGCCTGATACGGCCACCGAGATCTACGACTTCCTCATGGAGCGGCTGCGCGCCTACTACCTGGATGGTGCGCAGACGCCGGGGCGCGCACCGGTCAGCACCGAGATGTTCGACGCGGTGCTCGCCGCGCGCCCCGCCTCGCCGCTGGACTTCGACGCGCGGCTCAAGGCGCTCAGCACCTTCCTCGAGCTGCCGGAGGCTGCGAGCCTGACCGCCGCCAACAAGCGCATCGCCAACATCCTGCGCAAGGCCAACGCCGCCCCGGCGCGCGAGGTGGACGTCGAGCAGCTGCGCGAGCAGGCCGAGGTGCGCCTGTTCGACTCCATGCGCGCGCTGCGCGACTCGGTGGCCGCCGCCACCGCGCAGCGCCAGTACGCCGGGGCGCTCGGCACCCTCGCCCAGCTGCGCCCGGTGGTCGATGCATTCTTCGATCAGGTCATGGTCATGGACGAGAACCCGCAGCTGCGCGCCAACCGCCTGACGCTGCTCGCGCAGCTGCAGGGGTTCTTCTCCGGCGTCGCCGACCTGTCGCGGCTGCCCGGTTGAGCACCGCGCTCCGCAGCCGCGCGCGCTGGCGCGTCGCGCCACTGCAGTTCCTCGGCTCGTTGTTCTTCACCGGGTTCCTGTTCGCCTGGACCTTCCTCTACGCCATCCCGTTCGTGATCGCGTGCGCGTTCCTGCCTTTTCCGCGCCGCTTCGCGCTGGTACGCATCTACGGTGCGGGCGTGCTGTGGGTGCTGAAGTGGAGCTGCGGCCTGGACTACCGGGTGGAGGGCGAGGCGCTCCCGGAAGGCGCCCATATCGCGCTGTGGAAGCACTCCTCGTCGTGGGAAACCATGGCGATGATGGTGCTCTTCCCGCGCCAGGTGTGGGTGCTGAAGCGCGAGCTGCTGTGGATCCCGGTGGTCGGCCTCGGCGTGCGCCAGATGCACGCCATCGCCATCGACCGCAAGGCCGGCCATACGGCCGTGTCGCAGGTGGTCGAGCAGGGCAAGCAGCGGCTCGCCGAGGGCGCCTGGGTGATGATCTTCCCCGAGGGCACGCGCATGCCTATCGGCGAGACGCGCCGCTATGGTGTGAGCGGCACGCTGCTCGCGCAGGAGACGGGGCGCCTCATCGTGCCGGTCGCGCACAATGCCGGCTTCTACTGGCCGCGGCGCGGGCTCATGAAGAAGCCCGGCACGGTGCGGGTGGTGATCGGGCGCCCGTTCGACCCGCATGGCCGCGAGGTGCGTGCGGTGAACGAGGAGATCCAGGCGTGGGTCGAGGCCACCGTGCAGAGCCTGGCGCCGCACGAGTCCTAGTAAGCCCCACGATTTACCGCTCAGCCGCTCGTTACTGGAACGATTGTGGTCGTCTGACGAGCGATTGTCTTGCTATTGGGCTAATAGGCTCGAATAGGTCTGCCATTCAGACGTCGAGGTTGGTCACGGAGAGCGCGTGCTTCTCAATGAACTCGCGGCGCGGCTCGACCTGGTCGCCCATGAGCGTCGTGAAGATGTCGTCCGCCGCGACCGCGTCCTCGATCTTCACCTGCAGCAGGCGGCGCGATTCGGGATTGATGGTCGTCTCCCACAGCTGCTCGGGGTTCATCTCGCCGAGTCCCTTGTAGCGCTGGAACGTCTGCCCTTTCTTGGCCTGGTCGAACAGCCACTTCATCGCCTCTTTGAAGGAACCGATGTCGTGGCGGTCGTGGCCGCGGGTGACGTACGCGCCCTCGCCGATGAGGCCGGCGAGGGTGCGCGCCAGGTCCGCGATGCGCTGGTATTCAGCCGACTCGAAGAACTCGCGCGGCAGGAACTTGTGGCTCGGGGTGCCGTGTTCGGTCTTGTGAACGCTGACGCGCGCGGCATGCCCGTCGCCCGGACCGCGGGTCTCGATGCGGTAGCTGCGCGTGCCGTCGGCGAGAAGGTTCAGGCGTTGGTTGAGATCCTGTGCCCAGGCCCTTAGCCACTCGGGGCGGTCGAAATTGGCGGTCGTCACCTCGGGCATGTACACCAGCTGCTCGAGCAGGCGGTCGTCGTAGCGCTGCGACCAGCGCTTCACGATGGCCTGTACTTCCATGTACTTGCGCGCCAGTCCCTCGAGCCCCGAGCCGCTGAGCGGCGGGGCCGCGGCGTTGACGTGCAGCGCGGCCTCTTCGAGCGCTGCGTTCAGCAGCACCTGGTTGAGCTCGTTGTCGTCCTTGACGTAGGACTCCTGCTTGCCGCGCTTGATCTTGTACAGCGGCGGTTGCGCGATGTAGATATGACCGCGCTCGATGAGCTCGGGCATCTGCCGGTAGAAGAACGTCAGGAGCAGCGTGCGTATGTGACTTCCGTCAACGTCAGCATCGGTGTTCTTCGCTGCAATGCCGCCGAAACCGCAGATGAAGTTTTCGTCGGTCTCCACTGAGAAGTCGTAGACGTTGCCGTTGGACGCTTGGACCGCTGAAATTGAAACGATCGGCAGGGCGATCAGGTCCCCATCTATGACAGCATATCGTCGCGCTCCCGCACGATCGGCGTTCGAAATCTTTTCTTCGAGTGAGCCCGCGCCGGCATGGTCGCTCCATACTGCTCGCAGTCGTTCCAAATCCTCGGTTGCCGATACCTCAATCTGCCAGTGACGGTGCGTAGTCTGGAAGACTTGAGCTCCGCATCGGCGGGCCACACGGTCGGCCGCAATCTCGCTGATTCTCCCCACGATACCGAACGAAGCCAGCAGATACGATACGCCGCTAGCGATATCTCGCGATGAAGTACTGAAGACCACTCGACCCGCTGTCGCGCAACCGTCTCCAAGCAGGTACCCACGGAGAAAAGCGAGTCTCAACGACTCATCAACGTTGAAGACTATGTCCGGAATGCGCTTAGTTATCGAGTCGACGTCGCGGAATCCGAATACGTGTTGCCAAACAAGCGCCGCAACACGGTTAACCAGCTTGAGCTCACCGGCGCCACGGTTGATAGGGTAGCTCTGCGGCGGCAGGCCGAACACGTTCGTAACGGCCTCGGCCATCTCATCGAGAAAGCGAACGTTGCCCTTACCGATACTGAGCCGCACCCCGTTCCGATCAGAACACGACCCCTCTGCCAGATAGAAGCCGAGCAGCTTGAGTAGGGCCGCGTCTACGTTTATGAACCTTTGGAGACCTCTGTCCGCATAGTGCTCGGGAGTTAGTTCAAAGTCGCAGCGGTCGCCGAACCACGCGATGTCCTCAGCTTCGAGGGCCGAAAGGCGCACAAAGTTTCGCACGCGGTTGTTCGGCGAACCACGATACTGCTTCTCCCAGACGCGCTCGAGTCGGCTGGGTCCGACCTGCACACGAGGCATCACGACGGCGGCGTTGGCGCCGATTACCGCAAGATACGATTCATAGTCCGCCAGTGTCGGCCGTGACGTGCCCTTTTCCCAGGCGTAGAACGTGACCGGCTGCCGAATGCCCACGCGGCGACAGAGTTCTGCGTTGCCGACGCCACTGGCGCGGCGTAGTAACGCCATCTCATGGCGGACCTCTGGCGGTACGTCCACTCGCGGCGCAGACATGTCAGCTCGGTTGGAATACTCACCCATAACGCGGGATTTGTACCACTCCTCAACTGCAACGCCGCGCAGCCATATCTGGTCTCGCGCCTCAGGCGTCTGATGCAGTATGCGCAGTAGGTCGATGCGTCCGCCGCCTGCCATTTCGGGGAAGCGAACCACTTTGGGAGCCACTAGGCGATCGTCTAGTCCGAGTTCGCTCCCCTGCTTGAGTCTGATTTCTCCGTTTTGCCACACAAACACGCTATGACTGGCCGTAACGCGAACCGAACGTCCGTACGCCGTCTTGATCTCATAGAGCGGTTCGTCAACTGGGTGACGGATGACGCCTTTGATCGGGCGAAAGCGTACATGGTGGTCCTCGTGGCCGAAGCACAGCACCTCACCCAACGGCTCACGGACGCGCCGTGTCACGCCGTGGGCATCCGGCGCGACGCCTTCGAGCGCCCGGTCGATGAACGCGCCGATGCGAACCATGCGCGTCCCCTGCGAGCCGTCGCGCACGAACACGTGCTCGTCGCCGTCGACACTCATGATCACGATGCGGTGATAGCGCAGCTTGTCGATGTCGAAATCGTCCTTGCCGATGCCGCAGCCGAGCGCGGTGATCAGCGTGCCGACCTCGGCCGACGACAGCATCTTGTCGAAGCGCGCACGCTCGACGTTGAGGATCTTCCCCTTGAGCGGCAGGATCGCCTGCGTGCGCCGGTCGCGCCCCTGTTTGGCTGAACCGCCGGCCGAGTCGCCCTCGACGATGAAGATCTCCGACAGCGCCGGATCCTTCTCCTGACAGTCGGCGAGCTTGCCGGGAAGACCCGCGATGTCGAGCGCGCCCTTGCGGCGCGTCATCTCGCGCGCCTTGCGCGCCGCCTCGCGCGCGCGCGCCGCCTCCACCATCTTGGCGACGACGAAGCGCGCCTCCTGCGGATGCTCGAGCAGGAATTCCTGCAGCTTGGTGCCGACCGCGGTCTCGACGATGCCCTTGACCTCGGATGAAACCAACTTGTCCTTGGTCTGCGAAGAGAACTTCGGGTCCGGCAACTTCACCGACAGAATGGCCGTCAGACCTTCGCGCGCGTCGTCGCCGGTCATCGGGATGCGGTCCTTCTTGCCCGACAGCTCCTTCTCGACGTAGTCGTTGAGCGTGCGCGTCAGCGCGCTGCGGAAGCCGGCGAGATGCGTGCCGCCATCCTTCTGCGGGATGTTGTTGGTGTAGCAGAACATGCTCTCCTGATAGGAGTCGTTCCACTGCAAGGCAACTTCCACCGACACCGGGCCGTCCTGGGTGCGGAACCAGAACACCGATTCGTGGATCGGCGTGCGCGTGCGGTTCAGATATTTCACGAACGCCTGCAGTCCGCCGGCATGCGCAAACACGTCGGACTTGTTCTCGCGCTCGTCGTGCAGCTCGATGCGCACGCCGGAGTTGAGGAATGACAACTCGCGCAGACGCTTTGCCAACACCTCGTAGTGGAACTGGATGTTGGTGAAGATCTGCGAGCTCGGCTTGAAGCGGATGGTGGTGCCGCGATCGTGGGTGTCGCCGACCACCGCGAGTGGCGCGGCCGGCTCGCCGAGGTGATATTCCTGGCGGTGCAGCTTGCCGTCACGCGCGATGGTGAGCTGCAGGTAGTCCGACAGCGCGTTCACCACCGATACGCCCACGCCGTGCAGGCCGCCGGACACCTTGTAGGAGCTGTCGTCGAATTTCCCGCCCGAGTGCAGCACGGTCATGATGACCTCGGCCGCCGAGCGCCCCTCCTCGGGGTGGATATCCACAGGAATGCCGCGCCCGTTGTCGGAGACGGTCACCGATTCATCGGCGTGGATGGTGACGACAATCCGGTCGCAATAGCCGGCCAGGGACTCGTCGATCGAGTTGTCGACGACCTCAAAGACCATGTGGTGCAGGCCGGTGCCGTCGTCGGTGTCCCCGATGTACATTCCGGGGCGTTTCCGCACTGCATCAAGACCCTTTAAGACTTTGATTTTACTGGAATCGTAGACGTCGTCAGCGGTCATGCAGGCGCTCGGTTTTGAGACGCGACATTATACCGGCTGGACCCTCCCCTGTCGCACTTGGAACGTGCGTTCAGGCGTACCGAAAAGACGCGATTCGGCCTGCAAAGAAGTGACAACGAGCTGACATCTGAGCTTGGCAACTTCGGCGATGAAACGCTGCAAACGCTCCACATCCAGCTCGGCGGCAGGGTCATCGAGGAGCAGCGTTGGAGTGGTCTGAGTCTGGTCCTGCAGAAGGCGCAGTTGCGCGAGGGTCATGGCGACCGCGACCAGTTTCTGCTGGCCGCGCGAGAGCACCTCGCGTGCCGGCCGCCCATGCAGACGCACCGCCACGTCGGCTCGGTGGGGCCCGGCGTGCGTGAGCTGCCGGAGCTCGTCACGCGCACGAGAGCCCGTGAGCGCTTCGGTCAGCGAGTGCTCCAGATTCCATCCCCGCAGGTAATGCAGGGTGACCGGGAGTCCGCTCAGATCGGCCACGGCTGTCGCCCAGTACGGCTGCATTCGATCAAGGAAGATACGGCGCGACTCTGCAATGACCTCGCCGAGCCGGGCGAGCTCAGGGTCCCAGGCAGGTGCCTGAGCTGGGTCAGTCTTGAGAGCAGCGTTGCGCTGACGGAGCGCTCGCTGGTACCGCACCCAGGTGTCCATGAACTGAGGTTCCACGTGGAACACCGCCCAATCCATCCAGCGGCGCCGGCGATAACCGCCTTCCTCCACCAGCCGATGCACGCCGGGCTCGATGGCCTGGACGGGAAAGGCCTGCGACAGCTCGGCAAGTGACTGAGCGGGGCGTCCTCCGATGCGCGCCGTGGTGCCCGTACGCGAGGCTTCGAAACCCACGGCTTGCATGGCGTCCCCTGCGGCCGAGACCTGTCCAACGATTCGCAGGCGATCCGTTCCACGCCTGATCAAGCGCTCATTGTTCCTAGTCCGGAACGATCGTCCGCGACCGAGCAGGAAGATGGCCTCGAGCACGGAAGTCTTGCCTGATCCGTTCTCACCCCACAGGAGCGTCAGCCCAGGAGTCAGCTCGACCTCCGCCTGCTCAATGCAGCGCAGATCCGAAATGGCGAGGGTGCCCAGGCTCATGGCATTCGCACCAATGCGCCTCGGGGTGAGGATGCGTTCCACGGGCGACCTGTCCTCCTCGGATCGGCCGCGTGGCGGTCGCCGCGCCATCCCTGGCCGACGTCCTGCGACGCGCGCACCGCCGGTCTGCGGCCAGCCCAGGCAGACCGCCCGGCCAACGACCGGCGCTCGCCTGCGTGAGGCGGTCTGGACGTAGAGAGGTAGCACCGTGCCACGGCGGTTGGAAATGATCGGCGTGCGACGGGGATGATCGCCGTCGTGCTGGGGATCCTGAGGGGCGTTGTAGCTGCGCTCATTGGAGGGCCGCCATCATAGGACTGTCTGGCACGCGTCTGGCGAACTGCCGTACTCCACGGCCAAGCCCGCTGCGGCGATGTTCCACGTGGAACCGGGAATGCCAACATGGTAACGCCGACCTTCGACATCGTCGGCACGGCGCGCCGTCATGGGCGTGTGGCATCGGAACTGGAAGTCCGCCCGGGTGCCCAGCCAGTTGGTCTGGCAACCGGCAAAGGGCCGTGTGACGGCGCGGCTGTTCCACGTGGAACAAGCGGGTAGTTCCGGTCGGTCGAGCGAGTGATTCGGCGTCCCCGGGCTGCGGTGCGCTGAGGGCGTCGCGAGATCTGACGCGTCGTCGTACCGCCTCGCACAGCAGCGCGACCCATCGGCCTGGTCGGTAAGACCTGCACAGGGCCCCGAGGGCGACTCCGCGCCTGGCACGGTCCGGTTCCGGTGCATCCCGGTGCCACCGAGGTTCCTCCGCCTGCCTGAGCTGCCCGCGAGGGCGTGATCCCATACAGCGGGACGACGAGCTGTAGAGCATCCACCTGGAGAGACGAGAGGGCGGCTCGCCCGTGACCTCGACGCTTCGCCACACGACTTCGGAAGGCCAGCATGAGACGGGCTGCGGAGCGCTCTCCGCCTGGGACTGCCGCAGCTGTGGGCGAGAGGCTCAGAGCCTCATCGGCATGACGACGTAGCGGGTGTGCGTGGTGCCCGGGGCATGAATCAGGCAGCTGCTGTTCGAGTCGGTAAGGCCGATCTGGACCTTGTCCCCCTCGATCGCGGCCAGAGCATCCAGAAGGTAATTGACGTTGAAGCCGATCTCGACTTCCTCGCCCTTGTACGACACCTCGACCTGGTCCTCAGCTTCCTCCTGCTCGGGGTTGTGAGCCTGGAGGGTGAGGAGATCCGGCCGGGCGGTCAGACGGATGCCGCGGTACTTCTCGTTGGACAGGATCGCCGTGCGCTGCAGGGCCTGGCGCAGAGTTTCACGATCGGCCTCGACTGTGCGCGGCGGGGCATTGGGAATGACCCGGCCGTACTCCGGGAAACGACCATCGATCAGCTTCGAAGTGAAGCGAATGTCGCCGATCTGGCAGCGAACGTGATTTGTACCCACCGCCAGCTCAATATTACCTTCGGTTCCCAGGATTCGCTGCAGCTCGAGCACGCCCTTGCGGGGCACGATCACCTGATGGGTTGCCTTGCTCTTGCCGGCCAGCTCCATTTCACACAGCGCCAGGCGGTGCCCGTCGGTCGCCACCGCGCGCAGAGCCTTGCCGTCGGTCTCGAGCAGCAGTCCGTTGAGGTAGTACCGCACGTCCTGCTGTGCCATCGAGAAATGCGTCTTGTCGATCAGGCGCCGGAACTCACCCTGCGCAAGGGTGAGGGTCTGCTGCGCGTTGATCTCCTCGACCAGCGGGAATTCCGCGGCCGGAAGCGACGACAGCGTGAAGCGGCTGCGGCCCGCGCGGATCGAGACGCGCTCGCCCTCGGTCGAGATCGTCACGCTCGTCTTTTCCGGCAGCGAGCGGAAAATATCCAGCAGCTTCCTGCCCGGCACGGTGATGTCGCCGGCCTGCTGTACGTTGGCCGTGTTCGTGGCAACCAGTTCCACTTCCAGGTCGGTGCCCGTGACGCTCAGGCGATTCTCGCGCGCAGCGAGCAGCACGTTCGCCAGCACCGGCATGGTCTGCCGGCGCTCCACCACACCGATGACGCTTTGCAGGGGAGCGAGAATATCTTCGCGCGTGGCCGTGAGCTTCATGGAGATCACTCTCTTCTCTAATAGATCTAGGATAGTTAGTTATTAAGACTATAGAGCCTGTGAACTACGGGCATAAAAAAACTTGTCGTGTTCGATCACTTGGTTGCGGGACTTTTTGTGCCTCACAACCGGCCCCAGAACCCGCCGAACTACTGTGCGCCCCCTGTGGATAACTTTATCCTCAACTGCCTCCACAGGTAATCCACAGGCTGCTGCACATCAACCCGCCAGGGTTCTTAACAGGTTTGAATAATCTTCCTTCATGCGCTGCTCGGTGTCGCGCAGCTCTTTGATGCGCTTGCAGGCGTGCAGCACCGTGGTGTGATCGCGGCCGGCGAAGGCATCGCCGATCTCCGGCAGGCTGTGGCTGGTGAGCTCCTTGGCGAGCGCCATCGCCACCTGGCGCGGTCGCGCCACCGAACGGCTGCGGCGCTTGGACAGGAGGTCCGCCATGCGCACCTTGTAGTAATCCGCGACGGTCTTCTGGATGTTCTCGATGGTGACCAGCTTGGCCTGCAGTGACAGCAGGTCCTTGAGCGCTTCCTTGGTGAATTCCAGCGTGATGGCGCGCCCGGTGAAACGCGAGTTGGCGATCACGCGGCGCAGCGCGCCTTCCAGCTCGCGCACGTTGGAGCGAATGCGTTTCGCAATGAAAAAAGCCACTTCCTCGGGCAGGTTGACGCCGCCGGAGTGTGCCTTGGTCATGAGGATCGCGACGCAGGTCTCGAGCTCGGGCGGCTCGATGGCCACCGTCAGCCCCCAGCCGAAGCGCGACTTGAGACGCTCCTCGAGCCCCTCGACTTCCTTCGGGTAGCGGTCGCAGGTGAGGATCACCTGGTGCTGGCCCTCGAGCAGCTCGTTGAAGGTGTGGAAGAACTCTTCCTGCGAGCGCTCCTTGCCGGCGAAGAACTGGATGTCGTCGATCAGCAGTGCATCGAGCGAGCGGTACGCGGTCTTGAACTCGTTCATCGAGTTGTGCTGCAGCGCCCGCACCATGTCGCCGACGAAGCGCTCCGAGTGCACGTAGGCGATGCGCGCCTCGGGATCGCGCTGCTTCACCAGGTGCGCGATGGAGTGCATGAGATGGGTCTTGCCCAGCCCGACGCCGCCGTACAGGAACAGCGGGTTGTAGGCGCGGCCGGGATTTTCCGCGACCTGGAGCGAGGCCGCCTTGGCGAGCTGGTTGCTCTTGCCCTCGACGAAGGAGACGAAGCTGAAGTCGGGATTGAGCCGCGCGCCGACCACCAGCCCCTCGGCGCGGCGCACGTGCACGGGCAGGGCGGCCGGGCCGACGCGCTGCGGCGTGACGCGCGAGCCGACCTCGACCGTGACGATGGGCGCATCGCCGGTGCTTTCGTCGCGCAGCAGCTCGCCGATGCGGGGCAGCAGGTTGGCGTTGATCCAGTCGACCACGAAGCGGTTGGGCGCCAGAAGCTTCAGCGCGCCGTTGCCCTCCATGGCTTGCAGCGGCCGCACCCAGGTATTGAACTGCTGCTCGGGAAGCTCTGCCTCCAACGCGCCCACGCAGCGTGTCCAAAGCGAAGCTTCCACCGCGCGTTGCCTCCGCGACGTTGCTGCAGAACGTTAAGGAAAAGGCTGCGAAGTCTATACCGATCGCGGACCGCGCTGAAGATTTTCGTATTGACACCTTGGCGCTCAACGGCTTAGCCTTGCCGCCCTTTTTTTAAGCGCCACGACAGCGTTCCACGGAGCCTTAAGCGCCATGAAGCGTACCTACCAACCGAGCAAAGTGCGCCGCAAGCGCACCCATGGCTTCCGTGCGCGCATGGCCACCAAGAACGGCCGCAAGGTGCTCGCGCGGCGACGCGCCAAGGGCCGGCGCAAGCTGATACCCTAGCGGGCCACGGGTCGCGCAGTGCGCGACCCCCATCCATAGTTGCAAGGGCCCTATGCCAGCGCGGCTCACACTGCCGGCGCGGCTGCGCCTGCGGCGCAAGAGCGACTTCGACGCGGCCTATGCGCGCGGGCGGCGTATTGGTGACGGATTCTTCGCGGTGACGGCGACACAGAACGATGCGGGCGCGGCGCGCCTGGGGATGGCCGTGGCGGTGCGGACCGCCGGCAATTCCGTGGTGCGCAACCGCCTGCGGCGCATCATCCGCGAATCCTTCCGCGTGCATCAGCACGAGCTGCCGGCGGTCGACCTGGTGGTAAGCGCGCGCCCGGCGGCGCGCTCGGCCGCACGCGCGGCGCTGCACGCGAGCCTCGCGGTCCTGTGGAAGAAGGTCGGTGAGCCATGCGCCACGTCGCGGCGTTCCTGATCCGCCTCTACCAGTGGACCGTGAGCCCGCTCCTGGGCCCGCGCTGCCGCTTCCATCCGAGCTGCTCGCAGTACGCCCTGGTCGCCATCGAGCGCTTCGGCGTCGTGCGCGGCACCGGCCTCGGCCTGTGGCGTCTCCTGCGCTGTAATCCCTGGAACCACGGCGGCTACGACCCGGTGCCGGAGGCCCTGCGGCCGTTCACTCTCACGCATCGCACTCATGAACACTAACGTCTTCGGCAACGTGCGCTTCTACCTGTGGGCGGCGCTCGCCCTGGTGCTGTTCTACGACTACGAGGCGTGGATGAAGGACTATGGCCCGGCGCCGCAGGTCGCTTCCGCTCCCGCCCCGGCAGGCGCCGCGAGTCCCGCCGCCGCGCCGGCCAGCAACCTCGGTAACCACATCCCGGCCGCCTCGGCAGCACCCGGCCCGGCGGCCGCCGCGAGCGCCCCGGCCGCGGCAGCGGCCGCTCCGGGTGGCGCCTCGGTCAGTGCGCCGGCACCGCTGGTGCACGTGCGCACCGACGTGCTCGACCTCGACATCTCCACCCACGGCGGCACGCTGGTGCGCGTCGATCTGCCCGCTTACCCGAAGGTGAAGGGCGAGTCGGCACCCGTGCGTCTCGAGAACGAGGACAGCGCCGAGACGCTCTACGAGTTGCAGTCCGGCCTGACCGGTCCCGACGGCGGCGCCTACCCGACGCATCTCGCCACCTTCAGCAGCGCCCGCGACAGCTACCAGCTCGACGGCGGCAGGGAGCTGTCCGTGCCGCTCACCTGGAGCGAGGGTGGGGTGACGGTCACCAAGACGTACACGTTCCGGCGCGGCGAGTACGCGATCGGCGTCAGGTACGAAGTGCACAACGGCGGCGCGGCGGCCTGGGAGGCGCGGCCGTACGCGCAGATCCTGCGCAACGACCCGCCCACCAAGCGCTCGTACTTCAACGTCGAGAGCTACGCCTTCCACGGGCCGGCGCTCTGGGACGGCGGCAAGTACCGCAAGCTCGACACCGGCAGCGCGGATGACAGCCATCTGTCGATCGACGTCAAGGATGGCTGGGTGGCGGCGCTGCAGCACCACTTCGTCAGCGCCATCGTGCCGCCGCGCGCGGCGCCGTGGCACTTCGGCCTGGGCGCCGAGGGGCAGCAGTACCTGCTGTCGGCCACCGGGCCGGTGCAGAGCGTGGCACCGGGCGCGGACGCCGCCTTCGAGACCACGCTGTTCGTCGGCCCGAAGCTGCAGGCGCAGCTCGATGCCACCGCGCCCGAGCTCGGGCGCGTGGCCGACTACGGGCGACTGTGGTTCCTGGCGCGGCCGCTGTTCCTGGCGCTCAGCTTCGTGCACAAGCTCACCGGCAACTGGGGCGTGGCGATCATCCTGGTCACCTTCCTGCTGAAGCTGGTGTTCTATCCGCTCTCGGAAGCGAGCGGCCGCTCGATGGCGAAAATGAAGACCCTGCAGCCACGCATCAAGAACCTGCAGGACACCTATGCCGAGGATCGCGAGAAGCTCGGTCGCGCGATGATGGAGCTGTACAAGCGCGAGAAGATCAACCCGCTCGCCAGCTGCCTGCCGATCGTCATCCAGATACCGGTGTTCCTCGCCTTCTACTGGGTGCTGCTCGAGAGCGTGGAGATGCGCCAGGCACCGTTTGCGTTCTGGATCCACGATCTGTCGGCGCGCGACCCGTGGTTCATCCTGCCGCTCATCATGGCCGTGGCCATGTTCGTGCAGTACAAGCTGAACCCCACGCCGCCGGATCCGGTGCAGGCCAAGGTGTTCATGATCATGCCGCTGGTGATGTCGGCCACGTTCGCGTTCTTCCCCGCGGGACTGGTGCTCTACTGGGTCACCAACACCGTCCTGTCCATCGCCCAGCAGTGGAACATCAACCGCCGCATCGGGGCGCTGGTGGCGAAGCGCAGCTAGCGAGGCGTACGCCGGCAGGGCACCATTTCGCCTCCTGCACACCACGGAAGGGCCCGCCATGCACCACTCGCGCCTCTGCGCCCTGCTGATCGACTGCCAGACCCCGGACCTCGAGGCGGCCGCGCACTTCTGGGCCCGGGCACTCGGACGCGAGGTGGACCGCGCCCACCCCGGCACGCGTGGCAACTACGTGATGCTCACGACCCCGCCCGATGAGCCCCTGGTGCAGCTGCAGCGCGTGAGCCACGAGTCGCGCGTGCACCTCGACATCGAGACCGACGACATCGCGGCCGAGGTGGCGCGCCTCGAGCGCCTCGGCGCCCGGGTCGCCGAGCGCCTGGAGCGCTGGGTGGTCATGCAGGCGCCGAGCGGGCAGCGCTTCTGCGTGGTGCGGGTGCAGCGTCCGGGATTCCCGAAGAACGCCAGCCGCTGGGACTAGCCGTGCCGCATCAGGTGGCGGGACACTCGTCCTCGAACCCGCCCGGCTGCTCGGTGGCGGGCGCATCCGGAGGCGGGTAGGTCTCGCGGAAGGTGAAGGCGGCCGCGTGTGGCCCGTGGCGGCGCAGCAGCTCGAGCCGCTCGACCGCCTCGGCCACGACCGGCCGGTGGCCGCGCGGCACCCACCACAACACCATGATCGCCTCGCTCATCTTCTCGAACCACTCGCGGCGGCGGCGCAGGATGTCGGCGTGCGCGCTGCGGTACACGAACTTGCGCAGGCTGTCGGCATCGGTCCACACCGACATGTTGAGCAGCATGTTTTCGTTGTCGAACGGGCGGATGGCGGTGGCGTTGCCGTCCTCGGTCTGCAGGCGCCACACGAAGCCGGGCGCGGCTTCGGCGAGCGCGTTGACGCGGTCGAGGTTGGCGGCGAAATCCGCCATGACGGGCGAGTCCATCGGGCCCTTGATGATGCCGATGTTGAGCTGGGCGAGCTCGTAGGCGGACATGGCAGCTCCTCGGGAGGCGTGTGTGCGGCACAGGATACCCAAGCGCCCGGTGACGCGACACCGGCTGCGGCGCTAGCCTTGGCCGCAGGAACGTGAGCGTGCACACCGATACCATCGTGGCCGCGGCGACGCCCCCCGGGCGCGGGGGCATCGGCATCGTGCGCGTCTCCGGCCCCAAGACCCCCGAGCTCGCCGCCGTCATGCTCGGGGAGCTGCCGCCGGCGCGCCAGGCGCGCTTCGCGCGTTTCCTCGATGCGCAGGGCGAGCCCATCGATGCGGGCCTGGTGCTGTTCTTCCCGGCGCCGCACTCCTACACCGGCGAGCACGTGCTCGAGCTGCAGGGCCACGGCGGACCGGTGGTGATGGAGGCACTGGTGGCGCGCGCGCTCGAGCTGGGGGCGCGCCGCGCCGCGCCGGGCGAGTTCACGCAGCGCGCCTTCCTCAACGACAAGCTGGATCTGGCGCAGGCGGAAGCGGTGGCCGACCTGATCGATGCCGGCTCGCGCGAGGCCATGCGCGCGGCCATGCGCTCGCTGCAGGGGGAGTTCTCGGCCATGGTGCGCGGGCTGACCGAGGCGGTGATCGAGCTGCGCACCTACGTCGAGGCGGCCATCGATTTCCCCGAGGAGGAAGTCGACTTCCTCGCCGACCGCGAGCTCGGCGAGCGCTTCCGCGTGCTGCGCGAGCACTTCGACGGGGTATCCGACAGTGCGCGACAGGGACGCCTGCTGCGCGAGGGCATGACGGTGGTGATCGCCGGGCGCCCGAACGCCGGCAAGTCGAGCCTGCTCAACCGGCTGGCCGGCTACGACGCCGCCATCGTCACGCCGCTCCCGGGCACGACCCGCGACGTGGTGCGCGAGCGCATCGCCATCGACGGCATGCCGCTGCACGTGCTCGACACCGCGGGCCTGCGCAGCGGCGGCGACCTGGTCGAGGAGGAAGGCATGCGCCGTGCGCAGGCGGAGATGCTGCGCGCCGATCGCGTGCTGTTCGTGGTGGACGCGGCGCTCGATCCGGGGGCGGCGGCGTTGCGCGAGGAGCGCGCGCGGCTGCCGGCCGAGGTGCCGGTGACACTGGTGTTCAACAAGTGCGATCTCGCCGCCGGCCTGCCGCTCGCCGATACCATCACCGGGCCGCCGCGCCTGTACGTGTCGGCCCTGAGCGGCAGCGGGCTGCCGGAGCTGCGCGCTCACCTCAAGCACTGCATGGGCTTCCAGAGCGTCGAGGGCGGGATGATCAGCGCGCGGCGCCGGCACCTCGATGCGCTGGCGCGCGCCCGTGCCCACACCGAGGAGGCGGCGCGTCAGCTCGCCGAGCGCCGCGCCGGCGAGCTGGTCGCCGAGGAGCTGCGCGGCGCGCAGCAGGCGCTCGCCGGCATCACCGGCGAGTTCTCCAGCGAGGATCTGCTCGGGCGCATCTTCGCGGGCTTCTGTATCGGGAAATAGGCCGGCACCGCAGTCTTGGCGGCCGCCCGGTCGCCGCGCGCTCGGGTCGACTAGTGCGCCGGCGCCCTGAGGGCCAGGTCCTTGCTGTAGACGACGTTCATGACGTTGTCGTACCAGCCCTGAACTTCCGGCTTCACCAGGTGCTTGTTGACGTAGAAGTAGATCGGGATGAGCGGGTGGTCGGCAAGGGCCGTGCGCTCGGCTTCCTCCAGCAGCCCGGCGCGCGCGTCCGGATCGGGCTGATGCTGGGCCTGCGCGAGCAGCGCGTCGTAGCGCGGGCTCGAATAGCGGGGCAGGTTCACGCCGAAGTCGCTCTTCAGGTACTGCGCGAACGTATAGGCGTCGTTGTAGTCGCCCACCCAGCTGGAGCGGAACATGTCGACGTCGCCCCGGTCGATGTCCTGCAGGAGTGACTTGAACTCCACCTGCGTCAGGCGCACCTCGGCACCGAGCGCCTCCTTCCACATCGAGGCGATGGCGAGCGCGAGCTTGGTGTGCACCTCGCCGGCGTTGTAGCGCAGCTCGAAGGCGAGCGGGTGCTGCCTCGAGTAGCCGGCCTCGCGGTACAACCGCTGCGCCTCGGCGATGCGCTGCGGCATGGGCACGCCCCGGTAGTCGAAGGACTGCGACGCGTAGTGATCGACCCCGGGCGGCACCCAGCCGTAGGCGGGCAGCTCGCCGACGCGCAATACGAGCGTGGCGAGCTTCTCGCGGTCGATGACCAGCGACAGCGCGCGGCGCAGCTTCGCGGCGTCCTTGAACGGCGCGCGTCGCAGGTTGTAGCCGTAGTAGTAGGTCGTCAGCTGCGGAGCGATGTGCAGCTCGGCGCCGAGGTGGGCCCTGATCCAGTCGAACTGGCCGCGCGGCACCACGAAGGTCACCTGCAGCTCGCCGCTGCGGTAGCGCGCCAGCTCGGCGTTCTCGTCCGGGATCAGCAGGTACTTCACCGCATCGAGCCGCGTGGCGGCGTCGTTCCAGTAGTAGCGATTGCGCCGCGCCAGCACGTACCCGCCCTGCACCCATTCGCTCAGCACGAACGCCCCGTCGGAGAGCATGAGGCCGGGCCGCGCGAACCCGTCCGGGTGTGCGGCGAGCGTCGGCCGGTGCACCGGGCAGGTGCTTGGGTGCGACAGCAGCGTCGGCAGGTACGGGGCGGCGGTGGCGAGGCTGATGACGAGCGTCGCCGCATCGGGGGCGGCCACGCCGAGGGCATCCGGGGGCTTGCGGCCGGCGACGATGTCGGAGGCGTTGGCGATGACGTCGACGTACTGCGCGTAGCCCGAGCCCGTGGCCGGGTCCACCAGGCGGCGCAGCGCGGCGACGAAGTCCGCCGCCGTCACGGGGTCGCCGTTCGACCAGCGTGCCGTGGGACGCAGCTCGAAGCGCCAGGTGAGCCCGTCGGCGCTCGCGCTCCAGCGGGTCGCGACTCCCGGGGCAACCGCCGCCTGCCGATCGAGTGTGGTCAGCCCCTCGCACAGGTCGCGCAGCATGCTCTGCGCCTCGAAGCCGCGCGCCTTCTGCGGATCGAGCGAGTCGGGGTCCGGGCCGCCGCCGCGCACCAGCACCGCCTCGTGCGCGGCGGGCGCACCCGGGGCGGGTGAGCGCGCGCAGCCGCCGCTCAGCGCAAGCGCGCAGGCGAGCGCGAGCACCAGGGGGCCGGCGGGCAGGGCGGAGGCGCGTACGGCCGGCGTGGCCGGCCTCATCGGCGGGTGCGGCTCTGGTTGATCGTGGCGCGCAGGGCTTGCGTCGCAGCGCGGGCGGCGTCGGCGAAATCCGCGCCGCCCGAGGCGTACAGGATCGCACGCGAGGAGCTCACCAGAAGTCCGGTGCCGGCGGCGGTCTGTCCGTTGCGCACCGCCTGAGCCACGTCGCCCCCCTGGGCGCCGACGCCCGGCACCAGCAGCGGCATGTCCCCGACCAGGGCGCGCACCTCGGCCAGCTCGCGCGGGTAGGTGGCGCCGACCACCAGCAGGCAGTTGCCGCGCGTGTTCCAGCGCGTTGCTGCGAGCTCGGCCACCGCCTGGTAGAGCGGGCGGCCGCCGACGTCGAGATCCTGCAGCTCGCGCGCCCCGGGGTTGGAGGTGCGGCACAGGACGATGACGCCGCGGTCGGCGTGCCGGAGGAACGGCTCGAGCGAATCGCCGCCGAGGTAGGGATTGACCGTGACCGCATCCGCCCCGTAGCGCTCGAACGCCTCGATGGCGTAGCGCTCGGCCGTGTTGCCGACGTCGCCGCGCTTGGCGTCGAGGATCACCGGCACGTCGGGGCAGGTGCGGTGGATGTACTCGATGGTGCGCTCGAGCTGGTCCTCGGCCTCGTAGGCGGCGTAGTGCGCGAACTGCGGCTTGTAGGCGCAGACCAGGTCGCGCGTGGCATCCACGATGGCCTTGTTGAACTGGAAGATGGGCGAGGCGTCCTCGAGTACGTGCGCCGGGAAGCGCTCGATCTCCGGGTCGAGGCCCACGCACACCAGCGAGTCGTTGCGCTCCCAGGCCTGCGCGAGCTTGGCGACGAAGGCGCTCATGCCACCCGGTGCGCGCGCTTCTTGAGATGCACCAGGAGGATCGACACCGCCGCCGGGGTGACCCCGGGCAGGCGCCCCGCCTGGCCCAGCGTCGCGGGCCGGGCCTCGGCGAGCTTCTGCCGCACCTCGTGCGAGAGGCCGGCGAGCTCGCCGTAGTTCAGGTCGCCCGGCAGCAGGGTCTCCTCGTGGCGCCGGGCGCGCTCGATCTCGTCCTGCTGGCGCTCGAGGTAGCCGGCGTACTTGGCGCGCACCTCGACCTGCGCGCGCACCTGCGCCGGCAGGCGCTCGTCGGTCGGCTCCGGCCAGTCCGGCGGGCCGGCGAGCTCGGTGAGCGCCGCGTAGCTCACCTCGGGCCGGCGCAGCAGCTCGAAGGCCGTCAGCTCGCGCGGCAGCGGGGCGCCGAGGACGCGCGCCGCCCACTCGGGCGGCACGTCGCCGGGCTTCAGCCGCAGCCCCGCCAGACGCGCCACCTCGCGCTCGGCCGCGTCGCGCTTGGACTCGAACAGCCCCCAGCGCTCCGCGTCCACGAGCCCGAGCTCGCGCCCCTTCGGGGTCAGGCGCAGGTCGGCGTTGTCCTCGCGCAGCAGCAGGCGGTGCTCGGCGCGGCTGGTGAACATGCGGTACGGCTCGCGCGTGCCGCGCGTGGTCAGATCGTCGATGAGCACGCCGAGATAGGCCTCGCCACGCCCGGGGGTCCAGGGCGGGCGCCCCCGCACCGCGAGCGCGGCATTGATGCCGGCGATGAGCCCCTGGGCGGCGGCTTCCTCGTAGCCGGTGGTGCCGTTGATCTGGCCGGCGAAGTAGAGGCCGGCGATGACCCGCGTCTCGAGCGAGGTCTTGAGGTCGCGCGGGTCGAAGAAGTCGTACTCGATCGCGTAGCCGGGCCGCGTCAGGTGGGCACGCTCGAAGCCGCGGATGCTGCGCACGAACTCGCACTGCACCTCGTAAGGGAGGCTCGTGGAGATGCCGTTCGGATACACCTCGTGGGTATCCAGCCCTTCCGGCTCGACGAAAATCTGGTGCGAAGCCTTGTCCGCGAAGCGCACCACCTTGTCTTCGACCGAGGGGCAGTAGCGCGGTCCCACCCCTTCGATGACGCCCGTGAACATGGGGGATCGGTCCGTGGCGGCGCGAATGATGTCGTGAGTGCGCTCATTCGTCGCCGTAATGAAACAATCGACCTGGCGGGGATGCTCGGCTGCACGGCCCAGGAAGGAGAACACCGGGGTCGGCACGTCCCCGGGCTGGGCGGTCATGACCGACCAGTCGAGGCTGCGGCCATCGAGCCTGGGGGGCGTTCCGGTCTTGAGGCGGGCGACCCGGAGCGGCAGCTCGCGCAGCCGCGCCGCGAGGCGGTTCGAGGGCGCGTCGCCTGCGCGGCCGCCGGCGTACTGTTCGAGCCCGACGTGGATGCGGCCGCCCAGGAAGGTGCCCACCGTGAGCACGACCACCGGGGCCCGGAAGGTGACGCCGGTGACGGTGACGACCCCGGCCACGCGCTCGCCCTCGACCACGAGATCGGCGACCTCCTGCTGGAACAGCGCCAGGTGCGGCTGGTTCTCGATGAGGCCGCGGATCGCCCGGCGGTACAGCGCCCGGTCGGCCTGCGCGCGCGTGGCGCGCACCGCCGGCCCTTTGCTGGCGTTGAGGGTGCGGAACTGGATGCCGGCGGCGTCCGCGGCGCGCGCCATGGCGCCGCCGAGCGCGTCGATCTCGCGCACCAGGTGTCCCTTGCCGATGCCGCCGATGGCCGGGTTGCAGCTCATCGCCCCGAGGGTCTCGATGCTCTGCGTCAGGAGCAGGGTGCGCGCGCCCATGCGCGCCGCGGCCAGCGCCGCCTCCGTGCCGGCATGGCCGCCGCCGACGACGATGACGTCGTAGGCGTTCGGGGCAGGGGCGGCACGGGTGTCGGTGGCAGGCATGTGGTTCCGCGCCGCGGGCGCGCGGGCGCGTATTGTAGGGCGGGGAGGCGCGCGGACAAGAGCTTGCCTTATCCTCCCGCGCCGTGACCCCGCTCCAGGCAAGACCGAAAGCCGCGCTTCCCGCCCCCGGGCCCCTGGTCGCGGGCCTCCTGGCGCTGCTCGGGCTCGCAGGAACGGCGTGCGGCGCGCCCGGGCTTACCCTCGCCGCGTGTGAGCTCGAGCATCCGCTGCGGCTGACCGTGCTGCCCGCGCAGTGCGGCACGCTGGAGGTGGCCGAAGACCCGGCACGGCCGGCCGGGCGGCACATCGCCCTGCGCGTGGCGCGGGTGCCCGCCGTCAGCCGCCGCGCCGCGCCCGATCCCGTGTTCGTGCTCGCCGGCGGCCCGGGCGCTGCGGCCACCTCGTTCTACGCCTCGGTCGCATCGGTGTTTGCGCGCATCGGCCGCGAGCGCGACGTCGTGCTCCTCGACCAGCGCGGCACCGGCGGCTCGAACCGGCTCGACTGCACGGACGACGCCGCCAGCCTCACGCGCACCAGTCTCGCCGACATCGCCGCCGGTACGCAGCGCTGCCTGGCCGCGCTCAGCTCCCGCGCCGACGTCGCCCTCTACACCACCGCCCTGGCGGTCGCGGACCTCGAGCGCGTGCGCGCCGCGCTCGGCTACGGGCGCATCAATCTCTACGCCGCCTCCTACGGCACGCGCGTCGCGCAGCAGTACCTGCGGCGCTTCCCGCAGCACGTGCGCAGCGTGATCCTCGATGGCGTCGTGCCCGTCGGTGCGGCGCTCGGACCGCACGTGGCACTGGACGCCGAACGCGCGCTCGCCGACATCCTGGCGCGCTGCGCCGGCCAGGCGCCGTGCCGCGCCGCGTTCGGCGACCCGGCGGTGAGCTACCGCGCGGTGCATGCCGCGCTCGCCGCGCGCGCGGCCCCGGTGAGCGTGCCCGACCCGGCCGGGGGCGCGCGCGTCAGCTTCGAGTTCGGACCGGAGCAGCTGGCGGGCGTGCTGCGCCTGCTGAGCTACACGCCCGAATACGCCGCGCTGCTGCCGCTGCTGCTCGATGCCGGTGCGCATGCCGACTACGCGCCGCTCGCCGCGCAGTTCCTGCTCGCCGAGCGCGCCTACGGCGAGGCGCTCGCCACCGGCATGCACAACAGCGTGGTGTGCGCCGAGGACGTGCCGTTCTGGGAGACGCGCGCCATCGACCGGGCGCGCCTCGCCGCCACCTACATGGGCACCGCCCAGCTCGACGGGCTCGCCACCGTGTGCCGCATCTGGCCGCACGGCCCGGTGGATGCCGACCTGCACGCGCCGCTGACGAGCACGGTGCCGGCGCTGATCCTGTCCGGCAGCGACGATCCGGCCACGCCGCCGGAGTTCGCGCGCGAGGCGGCGCGCTCCTTCCCGCACGGGCTGACGCTCACTCTCGCCGGCTTCGGCCACGGCCTGCTCACCGCGCCGTGCATGGATCGCGTGCTGGCCCAGTTCGTGGCGCGCGCCAGCGTCGCCGCCCTCGATGCGAGCTGCACGCGGCGCGCGGTGCCGCTGCCGTTCTTCACCTCCGTGAACGGACCGCCGCCGTGATCGAGGCACGCGCGCTGTCGAAGCGGTTCGGCGCGGTGGCCGCGGTGCGCGAGGTCAGCTTCCGCGCCGCCGACGGCCGCATCACGGGGCTCCTGGGTCCGAACGGCGCCGGCAAGTCGACCACGCTGCGCATGCTGTACACGGTGCTGCGCCCGGACGCGGGCGATGCGCTCATCGACGGCCGCAGTGCGGTGCACGCGCCGCGCGAGGCGGCGCGCCGCTGCGGGGTGCTGACCCACGGCGGCGGCATCTATCCCAACCTCACCGCGCGCGAGAACATTCTCTACTTCGCGCGCCTGCAGGGCCTGCCGCGCGCCGCCGCCCGCGCCCGCGCCGCCGAGCTGATCGGGCTGCTCGGCATGCAGGAGTTCGCCGACCGCCGCGCCAAGGGCTTCTCGCAGGGCGAGCGCATCCGCACCGCGCTGGCGCGCGCACTGGTCCACCAGCCGCAGAACCTGCTGCTGGATGAGCCCACCAACGGTCTCGACGTCATGGCGGTGCGCGCACTGCGCGCGCTGCTCAAGTCGCTGCGCGACGCCGGCCACTGCGTGCTGTTCTCCAGCCACGTGATGCAGGAGGTGAGCGCGCTGTGCGACGAGGTGGTGGTGATCGCGGCCGGCACGGTGCTGGCGGCCGGCACGCCCGAGGCCATCCGCGCCGCGACCGGCACGGCGGGTCTCGAGGAGGCGTTCGTGAAGCTGATCGGCGGCGCGGAGATGTCCTGAATGCGCGCCGTGCTCACCGTGTTCGCCAAGGAGTTCCGCGAGAACCTGCGTGAGCGCCGTACCTTGATCTCGGCGCTGATCGTCGGTCCGCTGCTCGGGCCGCTGCTGTTCGCCGGCGCGCTGTCGGTGAGTCTCGGGCACGGCGCGCAGCAGACCGACAAGGCCGTGACGCTGGCGGTGGCGCACGGCGAGCGTGCCCCGAACCTGCTGGCCTTCCTGCGCCAGTACGGCGTCACGGTGACGGCGGTCGGGTACGACGACGCGGCGGCGCGCGCGGCGGTGCGCACGCGCCGGCAGCCGCTGGTGCTGGCGGTGAGTGCCGACTTCGGCGCGCGGCTCGCGGCCGGTCAGCCGGCGCCGCTCGAGCTGTACGCGGATGCCTCCGATCCCGGCGCGGGCGGCGCTGCCAACCGCGTGCGCATGCTGCTCGCCCAGTACGGCGCGCTTCTGGGCCGGCTGCGCCTCGCGGCCCGCGGCCTCGACCCGCTGCTGCTCGAGGCGGTCGCGGTGCAGGACGTGGACGTGTCCACTCCCGCCGCGCGCGCGGTGCTGCTGCTCGGCACGCTCAGCTACCTGGTGCTGTTCACCATGCTGATGGGCGGCATGTACCTGGCCATCGATGCCACCGCCGGCGAGCGCGAGCGCGGCTCCCTCGAGCCGCTGCTCACCCTGCCGGTGCCGCGCGCGCAGCTGATCTACGGCAAGATCCTCGCCGCCTGCGCCTACATGACGCTGTCCCTGACGCTCACGGTGGCCGTGTTCGCGGTGGCGCTGCGCTTCGCCGGCCTCGAGCGCATCGGCATGAGCATCGACCTCGGGCCCGGCACGGCGCTGGCGGTGGTGCTGGTGTGTCTGCCGCTGGTGCCGCTGGGCGCGGCCATCATGACGCTGGTGGCGTCCGCGACCCGCAGCTATCGCGAGGCGCAGACCTGGCTGGGACTGGTGCTGCTGGTGCCCACCCTGCCGCTGATGTTCGCGGGCCTGCTGGGCCTGCGGCCCAGGCTCGCCACCATGGCGGTGCCCTCGCTGGGCCAGCACTTCCTCATCTCGAGCCTGCTGCGCGCTGAGCCGCTGCCGCCGGGCTACGTCGCGGTCTCGGTCGCGGTGACGCTGGCGCTCGGGGCGCTGCTCATCGGCATCGCCGGCCGGCTCTACCGGCGCGAGGCGCTGCTCGGCTGAGCGGCGGCCAGCAGCGCGTGCAGCTGCGCGGCGTGCTGCTCGGCAAAGGCGCGCGCCTCGATCTCGAAGCGGTTGTTCCAGTAGCCGCGCCGCAGGCACTCGGCGAGATAGCGCGCCACGGTCAGCCGCCCGCCGCGCCACTGGTGCACCACGTGGCAGTACTCGTGCAGCATGAGCCGGGGGTCGGCGAAGAATTCGCCCGCGCTGCCGCGCAGATAGATGCGCTCGCGCCGGGTAGTGGCGACGGCGCGGCGGCCGTGCAGCCGCGCGTACCAGGAGTGCTCGAAGACCCGCACCTGCGCGACCGAAGCGCCGAGCAGGCGCTCCAGCGCACGGCGCAGGCCTTCCGGGACGGCGACGCTGTGCGCCATGCGGGCCGCCTCAGGCGCGGGTGTGCACCCAGCCCATGCTCGGCCGGAAGCGCAGCGTACGCGGCGCGCCGTGCGCGATGTCTTCGGGCAGGGTCTCGACGCCGGCATCCACCAGATAGTGGCGCACCAGGTTGAGCATGGTCTCGAACGCCGGGCGCGCCTGCGGCGAGTCGTCGAGGTGCACCACGATGCGCGCCTGCAGGTGGCGCGCCGCGGGTGCGGCGGCGCGCAGCGCCTCGAGACAGCGATCGAGCAGCAGCAGCTCGGTGGCGAGCGTGGTGTCGGTGACGTCGGCCGGTTTGGAGGTGCGGATGATGCAGCGCAGATGCAACAGCGCGCCGGCTTCCTCGGCGGCGTCGTAGACGCAGACCGCGAGCGCCGAGCGCAACTCGGTGATCAGCAAGGCCTCGCCCGAGCTCAGCTCGAAGCGATCAGGCGCGACATGGATTTCCCGGCTGTCCATGCGCTGTTGTATACCTTCCCTGTGCAAGCGCGTGAGCCTTCCTGCCCAAACTATGAACTGCCGCACGCGGCCCGAGTAGAATATCGCGAATGCGTTCCGGCGGTCTTAACAACCTGCAACGACTGCTCGCCACACTGCTCGCGTGTGCGCTGTCAGCCACGGTGTTGGCGGACGCACCGGTGTCGTCGATCCGCGTCACCGCGGATGCGCAGGTCACCGCGAAGCCCGACCGCGTGCAGGTCGATCTCGGCGTCAGCACCCGCGCCGCCACCTCGCAGGAGGCCGCCGCCCAGAACGCGCGCACGCTGGACGCGGTGCTGGCCGCGGTGCGCAAGGCGGCCGGCCCGGCCGCGGTGCTGAAGACGGTGAGCTACACCCTCAATCCCAACTACCAGTATCACCCCAACGGCGGCGAGCCGACGCTCGAGGGCTATACCGCCGCCAACGTCGTGCAAGTGACGCTCGACGAGCTGCCCAAGATCGGCGCGGTCATCGACGCCGCCACCCAGGCCGGCACCAACCACGTGCAGGGGATCCAGTTCACGTTGCGCGACCAGGACGCCGTGCGCGCCCAGGCGCTGCGCGAGGCGGCGCTCAAGGCGCGTGCCGAGGCGGATGTACTCGCCGCGGCGCTCGGCCTCAAAGTGCTGCGCGTGCTGACGGTCGAGGAGAACAGTCCGCACGTCATGCCGATCCGCTTCGACGGCGCGGCGCGCACCATGGTGACCTCGGCGGTGGCCACCACCCCCGTGGAGAGCGGCACGCTCGACGTCAGTGCCCAGGTGACGCTCAGCGTGGAGGTCGGAGCGGCGGGACACTGACTGCCAACAGCAAGAGGAGAAACGGGCCATGACCACCGTGCGCCAGTTGCTCGAGCGCAAGAAAGCTGAGATCTACTCCGTCGCACCCGAGGCCGCGGTGCTGGAGGCCATCCGCGCCATGGCGGCGCATCGCGTCGGCGCGCTGCTCGTCATGCGGGGCGAGGCCCTGGAGGGCATCGTGTCCGAGCGCGACTACGCCCGCAAAGTGATCCTCATGGGGCGCTCCTCGGCGGACACGCCGGTGCGCGACATCATGAGCACGCCGGTCATCACCGTGGCGCTCGATGACACGGTGCAGAAGTGCATGCAGCTCATGACCGACAAGCATGTCCGCCACCTGCCGGTCATCGAGCGCGGCCGCGTGGCGGGCATGGTGTCGATCGGCGATCTGGTGAAGGCGGTGATCGCAGAGCAGCAGGCGCAGATCGAGCAGCTGGAGAGCTACATCCACAGCTAGCTCGACCGTGGCAGCGCCGGTCCGCCCGGAAGGACATACCGTCGGGCCCAGATGACAGGGTGCGCGCGGCGCCACGGCGTGGCTAAGTGTTGTTCCTGACACGCGGGCGGCCGCCACCTGGACGTACACTGCTTCATGAACACACTGCCCCCGGCCCGCGACGCCGCACTGCCATGACGCGCCTGCTGGCCAGCGCCTGCTGCGTACTGCTGCTGGGCGCCTGCGCTTCACTCCCGCCCGGTCGCGACTATCCGCGCACGCCGCTGCCGGCCCCGGAACACGCCGCCAACCCCGCGCTCGTCAAGCCGTTCGCCGCCGCGGCGCAGTCGCATCCGGGCGCCGCGGGGTTCCGGCTGTTCTCGGTCGGCGTCGAGGGGCTCTTGCTGCGCCTGGAGCTGATCCGCACCGCGCAGCGCTCGCTCGACCTGCAGTACTACATCTTCCACGGCGACGAGTCGGGGCGGCTGATCACCGAGGCGCTGGCGCAGGCGGCCGAGCGCGGCGTGCAGGTGCGCATCCTGGTCGACGACGGCGAGACCCAGCGCGGCGACGAGCAGCTGTTCGCGCTCACGGGCCATCCCAACATCGCCATCCGCGTCTTCAATCCGTGGCGTTACCGCGGCCACAACACCGTGCTGCGCGGCCTCGAGTGGACCTTCAACAAGGGACGCCTCGACTATCGCATGCACAATAAGCTGTTCGTCGCCGACGACGCGGTGGCGCTCATCGGCGGCCGCAACATCGGCGACGAGTACTTCCAGGTTGACCCCGAATCGCAGTACGCCGACGACGACCTGCTGGTCGTCGGGGCGGCCGTGCCGCAGCTGGCCGCGGTTTTCGGGCAGTTCTGGGACAGCGAAACGGCGGTGCCGGCGCAGGCGCTGCTGACCGAGACCCGCTCCGGGCGCCGCACCGCGCGCGCCATCGCGCGGCGCGGCACGGTGCCGCAGAAAGCCGCGTCGGCGGGCTTCAACTACCAGGACAAGCTGGCCGCCAACGAGCCGCTCGCCGACGTGCTGGCCGGCTCCGCGCCGCTCGGCTGGGCGGGGTTCGAGCTGGCCTGCGACAGCCCGGACAAGAAGGCAGTGGCCGCGGGACGGCGCGCCGGGCGGCTGACCTTCGGGCCGGTGGCACACGCCATCGAGCACACCCGCTCCCAGCTCACCCTCGTGAACCCGTACCTGGTGCCGACGCGCGAGGAGCTCGCGCTGCTCGAGCAGCAGCGGGCCGCGGCGCGGCGGGTGCGCATCCTCACCACCTCGATGGAGGCGGCCAAGGACCCCCTGGCGCAGGCCGGCTACATGCGCTACCGCAGGGTGCTGCTGGAGTCGGGCATCGAGCTGTTCGAGATCCGCGCGCGCCCGGGCAGCCGGCGCGGCAGCGGCGAGTCGAAACAGCTGACGCGCACCGGCAACTACGGCCTGCACGCCAAGCTCATCGCCTTCGACGACGACGCGGTGTTCGTCGGCTCCATGAACCTCGACCAGCGCTCGCGCTGGCTCAACACCGAGGACGGCCTGGTGGTGCACAGCAGCGGGCTGGCGCAGGAGACGCTGCGGCGCTTCGACGCCATGACCGAGCCGCAGAACGCCTACAGCGTCAAGCTCGATCCGGGGCCGCGGGGCCGGGGACGCCTGCTGTGGAGCACGGAGGAAGACGGGCGCACGGTAACCTATGACCGGGAGCCGGCGCGCAGCCTGTGGCAGCGGATCGAGATTCGCGTGCTGACCTGGTTCGTGCCCGAAAGCGAGCTGTAAGCGGCGGCGCGCGTTCGGCTACCATGCGCACCTCGCGCGTGCTGCGCGGTTGCCGTGAGATGCGTATGAAGCTCATGCGAGTGCTGCCGTTGCTCCTGGTCCTGCCGTGCGCGGCTCTCGCCGCGGACCGCGTCACTCCCGTCAGCCCGGGTGGCCAGCCGGCCGACCTCGCGCCGCGCCCGGTCGAGGAGAACTACTTCGGCAGCAAGCTGACCGACCGGTTCCGCTTCATCGAGTCCAAGGATCCGGCGACGCTCGCGTGGATGAAGGCGCAGGGCGCCTGGACGCGCGGCGTATTCGACTCGATCGCACCGCGTGCCGCGTACCTCAAGAAGCTGAGCGCACTGGGCGCCTCGTTCGGCTTCGTCAACTCGGTGCAGGAGGCGGCCGGGCGGGTGTTCTACCTGGAGCGCAAGGCGGGCTCCGACGTCTACGACCTGGTGGTACGCGAGAAGGACGGCGCCAGGCGCACGCTCATCGACGTCGCGGCCCTCATCAAGGCCGCCGGCGGCGAGCCGCAGGCGATCGACTACTACCAGACCGCGCCCGATGGCACGCAGGTGGCGGTCGGCATCTCGGCCGGCGGCTCGGAGAACTCCAAAATCTCGGTGCTGGACGTGGCGAGTGGCAAGACCGTGGCCGGCCCGATCGACCGCGCCCAGTTCGGCGCGCCCTCGTGGCTCGATGACGGCAGTGGCCTCTTTTTCGTGCGCCTGCAGGAGCTCAAGCCCGGCGCCAAGCCGAGCGACAAGTACCTGAACGCGGGCACCTGGTTCTGGACGCTCAAGGCGCCGCCGACCCAGGTGGTGGGCACGCTGGTGCACAAGGGACCCAACACCGATCCGGTGAAGTTCCCCGTCGTGCAGGTGGTGCCGGCCTCCGGCCGCGCATTCCTGTTCCTCCTCAACGGGGTGCAGAACGAGGTCGACGCCTGGCGCGCGCCGGTGGCCCAGGCGCGCGGCGGTGAGGCGAAGTGGCAGCCGCTGGTGGTGCGCGCGGACGACGTCACCGGCATCGACGCCAACGCCAAGACCATCTATCTCCTCAGCCACAAGGACGCGCCGACCTTCAAGGTACTGGCGCTCGCAGCCGATGCCGGGCTCAAGGACGCGCGCACGCTGATCGCTGCACGCCCCGGCCGCGTCATCGAATCGATCCACGTCGCCGCCGATGCGCTGTATGTGGTCGCGCGCGAGGGCCTCACCGGCAAGGTGCTGCGGGTGGATGCGCAGGACAAGGTGACCGAGCTCAGGCTGCCATTCGCCGGCACCGTGCAGGAGGTCGCCACCGACCCGCGCCAGGCGGGCGCGGTCGTGGCGCTGGTCGGCTGGGTGCATCCGCCGACGCACTACCGCTACGACCCGACCGGCGGCACGTTCGCGGACCTGAAGCTCGACACCGGTCCGGCGTTCGACGCCGCGCGCTTCCACGCCGAGGAGCTCGAGGCGACGGCGGCGGACGGCACCAAGGTGCCGCTGTCGGTGATCACGCCGGCGGGGCCGGTCAGGGCGCGGCCCATGCTGCTCGATGCCTATGGCGCGTACGGCATCTCGGCGCTGCCGGCGTTTTCGCCGCGCATCGTGTCGCTGGCCGATGCCGGCGCTGCCTACGCCGAGTGCCACGTGCGCGGCGGCGGCGAGCTCGGCGAGGCCTGGCGCCTCGGTGGCAAGGACGCCAACAAACCCAACACCTGGCGCGACTTCATCGCCTGTGCCGAGGCGCTGATCCAGAAGGGCTACACCACGCCCGCGCTGCTGACCATCCAGGGCACCTCGGCGGGCGGCATCGCCGTGGGCCGCGCCGCGACCGAGAAGCCGGAGCTGTTCGCCGGCGCGGTCGGCCGGGTCGGCGATCTCGACGCACTGCGCTCCGAGACCATGCCGTCGGGACCGGCGAACGTGCCGGAGTTCGGCACGTTCAAGGACCCGCAGGGGTTCAAGAATCTCCTCGAGATGGACGCTTACCAGCACGTGAAGGACGACGGCCACTACCCGGCGTTCCTCCTCACCACCGGCCTCAACGATCCGCGCGTCGAACCCTGGGAGCCAGCCAAGATGGCGGCGCGCCTCCTGCAGGTGCCGGGACGCCAGCCGGTGCTGCTGCGCGTCGAGGATGCCGCCGGGCACGGGCTCGGCACCACCAAGTCGACGCGCGACGCCGAGGATGCGGACATCGCCGCGTTCGTGTTCTGGCGCGCCGGCGATCCGGCCTGGCAGCCTAAGCACTAGTCGAGCGCGGGGACGACGGCGTGCCGTTGTTGCCAGATCCGGGAGCGAGAGTGCCGCGTTCGCGGCTGAAGGATCTGCTGCGCGCGCTCTGCAGGATCATCACCGCGCCCTTCGGCGGCTGCGCGTGCCGCCGTTGCGGCTGCCTTTAGTCGCCCAGCAGCCGCACGAACCGGCGAGCTTGGGCGACCGGCCGCGCCATCACTGCTTGCGCTCCGGCAGCGGCCGCAGGTTCGGATCGGGTCCCGTGGCGCTGCCTGCGGCGTGCTGTGCATC
>JANWKR010000065.1 GCA_025451275.1 Steroidobacteraceae bacterium | reverse complement strand
GGCTGCCCCTTGGCGTTGCGCTGCACCTGCGCCTGCTGCGCGAGCAGCTCCGCGTTCTCATGGCTCAGCACCGAGTTGAGCTCGGTCTGCGCGCCGCTGCGCAGCATGATGACCGTGTCATCGCCTCCGGTCTGCTTGAGCGTCGCCTCGAAACCGACCGCCATGGCGAGCAGCGCCACGAGTACCCCCACCACCCCGGCGATGCCCACGATGACGACCGAGGACGAACCGAGGCGCTGCGGGATGGTCGCAAGTCCCACCTCGGTCACGGACCAGGTCTGCCGACCGGTGCGGGTGAGTGCCATCCAGGCACCGAGCAGGACCACGAAAGCCACCAGCGCCCACCAGGGTGCGAGGACCAGGAGCACGAGCGCGAGCGCGATCACGCCCAGCATCGCCACCACCAGCAACGTCCGTCTCACGCGCGCATCTCCTAGCGGCCCGACAACGCATCGACGATGCGCAAACGCATGCCGCGCCGCGCCGGGAGCGCGCCGACGATCAGCCCCACCAGCAGCGCCAGCAGCAGGCCGCGCAGCCAGATCGGGCCGCCCACCGGGTCGAGGGGAATGCTGGTACCGAACTTCAGCCGCACGGCGCTGACCACCAGCCCGGCCAGCACCAGACCGATCACCGCCCCGATGAGCAGCAGCGCCGCGGCCTCCGCCAGCACCAGCGACAGCACGCTGTGGTTGGAGAAGCCGATGGTCTTCAGGACCGCCAGCTCCGGAATGCGTTCACGCACCGCCTGCGCCATGGTGTTGCCGGTGAGCAGGATCAGGGTGAAAAACACCGCTCCCATGATCGCGCCGACGATGAGGCCGATGTCGGCGAACTGGCTGACGAAGGCGACGTTGAAGGCCTGCTCGCTCTGGGTCTTGGTCTCGTGATCGGAGTCGAACGACAGCGCATCGATCGCCTGCGCGACGCGGTTGGCCTGGCCCGGGTCCCTGACTTTGGTGATGTACCAGCCGATGTTGCCGGTGCCGAACTGGCGCGCCTCGTCGAAGTAGTCCCAGTTGAAGAACATGATGTTCTCCTGGGCCACCAGCTTCGGGTCGGTGACGTGGTAGATGCCGACCAGGTCGAACGTCCAGGTGTTGGAGCCGTTCTTCTGCGGAAAGATGGTGGCCTGCAGCGGGATCTTGTCACCGAGCTTCCAGTGGAACTGCTTGGCGAGGCTCGCCCCGACCACCGCGCCGGTGCGCGTCTCGCGGAATGCCTTGCGCTCCTCAGCGGTGAGCTTCCACTCCGGGTACAGGTCGAGGAAATTCGGTGCCACCGCCTCGTTGGCGAAGAAGTTCTTCGGGTCCTGGTAGATGCCGCCGAACCAGTTCGCGTAAGTGACCTCGGCCGCGCCCGGCACGGCCCGGATGCGCTCATACAGGCTCTTGGGGAGCGACAGCGTGAAGCTCACCTTGGACACGGTCACCAGGCGGTCGACCCCCGCGACGTTGTGGCTGGCGGCATCGAAGGCGCTGTGCACCGAATCCAGCAGTCCGAACAGCAGGAACGCCGCCAGCACGGACAGCAGGGTGAACAGCGTGCGGGTCTTGCGCCGCATGAGCGCCGCCCACACCAGGTGCAGGTACTTCATGCACCGACCGCCTGGCCCACGGCGCCCGCGTCCACCAGCGTGCCCTTGTCCAGATGCAGGATGTGGCGCGCGTACTCGGCCGCCTTGGGATCGTGAGTCACCATGATGACGGTCTTGCCGTGGTCGCGGTTCAGCTGCTGCAGCAGCGTCAAAATCTCGGCGGCCGACTGGCGGTCGAGATCGCCGGTCGGCTCGTCGCACACCAGCAGCGTCGGGTCGGAGACGATGGCGCGGGCAATGGCCACGCGCTGCTGCTGGCCGCCAGACAGCTCGCCGGGCTTGTGCGACGCGCGGTCCTTGAGTCCCACCAGCTCCAGCGCCACGGACGCATTGCGGCGGCGCTCGGCCGAGGACAAGCGCGTCAGCAGCAGCGGCAGCTCGACGTTCTTGCGCGCGTTGAGCATGGGCAGCAGGTTGTAGAACTGGAACACGAAGCCGACGTTGGCGGCGCGCCACTTGGCGAGCGCCCCCTCCCCGAGCGAGTCGATGCGCTGGCCGCCCACGCTGATCGTGCCCTCGGTGGGCGAGTCGAGTCCGCCGATGAGGTTGAGCAGCGTGGTCTTGCCCGAGCCGGACGGACCCATGAGCGCCAGGAAGTCTCCCTGCGCGATATCCAGGTCGACGTGGTGCAGCACCTCGAGCCGCTCCTTGCCGCGCTCGTACACCTTGCTGAGATTGCGGGTTTCAACCAGTGTGCTCACGGATCATTCCTCACGATGTATGAACGACGACGCGCGCCCCATCCTGCAGGTCGGCAGGCGGCGTGCGGACCACGCGCGTGCCGCGCTCCAGCCCCTCCACCAGGCGCAGGTCTCCCAGGGTCTCGCCCGGCGTGACCGCGCGCTCGCGTGCCCGTTCGCCGTCGACGACGAACACGACGTTCTTGCCGGCGCGCTGCACCACCGCGCTGGCCGGTACCAGCAGACCCTTCAGCACCGGCGCGGCACCGCCGGCCTGCGGCGCCTCCTCCAGGAAGGAAACGCGCACGCCCATGTCCGGCAGGACGCGCGGATCCTTCTGATCGATGCCGACGCGCACCTTGACGGTCGCCTTGCTGCGATCGGCGGTCGGGATGATGGCGATGACGTGCGCGGGAATGGTCCAGTCGGGATAGGCGTCGAGCACCGCCTGCGCCTTCTGGTCGGGTTGCACGCGGTGGATGTAGGCCTCGTTGACGTCCACCTCGATCTCCAGGGAGTCCATGTCGACGATGGTGCCGACACCGGTGCGCGTGAAACCGCCGCCGGCCGAGATCGGCGACACGATCTCGCCGGCCTGGGCGGCCTTGGCGATGATCACGCCCGTGAACGGCGCGTGCACCACGGTGTAGCTGAGCTGCACGCGCGCGGCCTCGACCCCGGCCTCGGCGAGCTTCACCTGGCGCTTCTGCGTCTCGACCTGCGCATCGAGGGTCTCGACCTGCGTGCTCGCGGTCTCGAGCGCCTGCTGCGACACCAGATGGCGCCCGACCAGATCCTGATTGCGCACCAGGTCGCGCTTCGCCTGGGCAATCTGCGCCTGGAACTGGATCAGCGTCGCCTGCGCGGCCTGCAGCTGCGCCTGCGCCTGGGCCAGGGCGGCCCGCTGGGCAGTGTCCTCCAGCCGCGCCACGATCTGGCCCTGCTGTACGTGGTCGCCCTCCTCGATCAGTACCTGGGTGAGCGTGCCGGTGATCTGGGTCGAAACCGTCGCCTCGCGGCGCGCGGTGACGTAGCCGGTCGCCTGCAGGACCGCCGTGCCGGCGCCACCCTGGGCGGGCGGCTCGGCGCTGGCGACCTGCACCGCGACCGACGGTCCGCCGCGCAGCAGCCACCCCGCGGCGAGGACTGCCGCCAGCACCACGAGCAGCGCAGCGCCGCCCAGCCACCAGGCGCGCGGGATGCCGCGACGCTCCGGGGTCGTACGGTCGATGTGCAGCTGCTGCAACAGTGCGTTCTTGTCGTCAGCGGGAGCCATCGCTCCACTCCACGGATAAAGGCGCGCAACGATATCACCAGCGGAGGCGGCCTGCTGCATGGGGCGAATATACAGGCCGGGCATGGCACGGAACCTGTGTCGGCTGCCACGCCCCGGCGCTGACAAATGTCAGCCCGCCGCACGCAGCGGCGCCCAGTCTCAGCCGGAGATTACCCGGCTCATGAGGCGGCGCGCCTGCGCGAACTGCGGCGCAATCAACAGGGCGCGCTCGAGCGCATCGCGCGCACCCACCGGGTCGCCGTGATCGAGCAGATCGTGCGCCAGGTACAGGTAGGCTTCCGCGGCGCCCCAGCCCGGCAGCCGCTCCATCCCGCCGCGCTCGGCCTCGAATGCCGCCACCGTCTGGCGCAGCTTCGGCAGCGCCCGCTCCTTGTTGCCGCCGGCGGAGGCGGCGAGCAGGTAGTCGCTCATGGCGTCGACCAGCAGTACGCGCGGGTCGCGCGGCGCGAGCTGCAGTGCGCGCTCCAGGTCCTTGTGCGCGCGGTGCCCGGCGAACGGCGCGTGCAGGGTGCCGCCGGCGAAGGGCGCGCCCAGGCACGCGGCGCGCAGCGCCAGCGCGTCGGCAAAGTCCGCCTGCACTGCCAGGGCGGCGTCGGCGCCGGCGACGCAGCTCTGTACCAGCTGCGCCGCCGTCGGCACGCTGTCCGCACGCTGCGCGGCCAGCTGCGCCCGGCGCCAGTCGATGAGCGCGGCGTAATAGCCGTGCAGCTTGTCGTGTGATTCGTCGGCGGCGATGGCATCCGCGAGGTTGTGCAGCGCGCGTGCGTCCTCGGTGTAGTAGCCGTACTGGACACGGCTCTCCAGATCACGCCAGGCGCTGTCGTCGGCGCGCGCCGCGCCGGACAGCAGCGCGAGTGCCGCGCCGGCGAGCGCCGCCCGCCAGCGGCCGGCGCGCCGGGCGTGCGCGTTCGCCCGCCGCCGCCCTGCGGTGTTCAGTAGAATGCGCGTGCGCATGCCCGACCATAACACAGCCTCCGCGTCAGCCGCCGCCACGGCCGCGGAGTGGATCGACATCGGCATCAACCTCGCGCACGACAGCTACGATGCCGACCGCGCCGCGGTGTTGGCGCGGGCGCGCGCCGCCGGCGTCAGCCAGATGGTGGTCACGGGCTCGAGCCTGGCGAGCAGCGCCGCAGCGCTGGAGCTGGCGCGCGCCCACCGCGGTACGCTGTTCGCCACCGCCGGGGTGCATCCGCATCACGCCGCCGAGCTCGATGCCGGCCGCGCGGCCCAGCTCGAGGAGCTCGTGCGCCACAACGAGGTGGTCGCCGTCGGCGAGTGCGGCCTCGACTACTTCCGCGACTTCGCGCCGCGCGCGGCGCAGCGCGCGGCGTTCCACCAGCAGCTCGAACTGGCGCGCCGCGTCGGCAAGCCGGTGTTCCTGCATCAGCGCGACGCCCACGCCGACTTCGCCGCGATCCTGCGCGAGCACGCGGCGCGGTGGCGCGGCGTGGCGCACTGCTTGACCGGCGGCGCGGACGAGCTCGAGTGTTATCTGGAGCTCGGGCTCGCCATCGGCATCACCGGCTGGATCTGCGACGAACGCCGCGGCGCGCATCTCGCCGTGCTCATGCCGCGCGTGCCGGCGCCGCGGCTGCTGCTGGAGACCGACGGGCCTTACCTGCTGCCGCGCGACCTGCGGCCGAAACCCGCCTCGCGCCGCAACGAACCGGCGTATCTTCCGCACGTTGCGGCCGCGGTTGCGCGCACCCGTGGCGAGTCGCTCGGCTCGCTGGCACTCTCCAGCACCGCCGCCGCGCGCGCGCTCTTCGGCATCGCCGCGCCGGCTTGAGAGTTCGCTTGCGAAATATTTCGTAAGCTATTGTTATAGTGAGACATTGAGGCAGTCCATGGACGCGAAGAAGCTGAGCGCTACCATCAATCGCACCTGGGACGAGTCGATCGTCGACAGGCTCGTCGCCTACGTGCGCATCCCGAACAAGTCCCCCATGTTCGACCCGCAGTGGGAGCGCAACGGCCACATGGAGGCGGCGGTTACGCTCATGGCGGAGTGGTGCCGTCGCCAGGCGCTGCCCGGAGCGCGCGTCGAGGTGCGGCGCCTGCCGGGCCGCACACCGCTGCTGCTGGTGGACGTGCCGGGCGAGCTGCCGGGCTGCGTACTGCTCTATGGTCACCTCGATAAGCAGCCGGAGTTCACCGGCTGGCTGCCGGGGCTCGGACCGTGGGAGCCGGTGCTGCGCGACGGCAAGCTGTACGGGCGCGGCGCCGCCGACGACGGCTATGCGGTGTTCAGCTCGCTCACCGCGATCGCAGCCCTCAAGGAGCAGCAGGTGCGCCTGCCGCGCTGCGTGGTGTTGATCGAGGCGTGCGAGGAAAGCGGCAGCATCGATCTGCCGGCGCACCTGGCCGCCCTCGGCGATGGGCTCGGCGAGCCCTCGCTGGTCGTGTGCCTCGATGCCGAATGCGGCAACTACGAGCAGGTGTGGTGCACGACCTCGCTGCGCGGCAACCTGGTCGGCACGCTGCGCGTGCGCGTGCTCACCGAGGGCGTGCACTCGGGCATGGCCACCGGCATCGCGCCCACTCCGTTCCGGATTCTCGAGCAGCTGCTGGCACGCATCGAGAACCCCGTTACCGGTGACCTGCTGCTCGATGAGCTGCACGTCAGCATGCCGGCCGACCGCCGCGTGCAGGCGGGCGCCGCCGCCCAGGTGCTGGGCGGCGCCGTGGCCGGCAAACTGCCGTGGGCGCCGGGCGTGCAGGCCGTCTCCAACGATCCGACGGAACTCATTATCAACAGCACCTGGCGCGGCACGCTGGCCGTGACCGGCGCGGACGGCCTGCCGCCCGTGGGCTCGGCCGGCAACGTGCTGCTGCCGGAGCTGTCGGCCAAGCTGTCGCTGCGCCTGCCGCCCACCTGCGATGCGGCACGCGCCGCGCAGGCGGTGCGCGCGGCGCTCGAGCGCGATCCGCCCTATGGCGCCGAGGTGAGCTTCGAGTCCGGATCGGCGACCGGCGGCTGGAATGCGCCCGCGTTCGCGCCGTGGCTGGAGGAGTCGATCGCGCGCGCTTCGCGCGCGGTGTTCGGCCGTGACGCGGTGCACATCGGCTGCGGCGGCACGATCCCGTTCATGGGCATGCTCGGCGCGCAGTTCCCGCGCACGCAGTTCTTCATCACCGGGGTACTGGGGCCGCAGGCCAACGCGCACGGTCCAAACGAGTTCCTGCACATCGACTACGCGCGCAAGCTCACCGCCTGCGTGTCGCTGGTGCTGGCCGACCACGCGCGCACCGTCGCCGCCTGAAGCCGCCGCGCCCTAGCGCATGTCCGCCATGTAGCTCGGCTTCACCGCGCTCTTCAGGCGCTGCCAGGATTCGCCGAAGCGCGCCGCGCTCTCGGCCGGCGACTCGTAGTCGGCTGGCGGAAACTCGGCGCGCAGCGCGTCGATCATGATGGTCCACTTCGGCAGGCCCTTGGGGAACTTGCCGCGCCGCGTGAATACGATGCGGCCCTCGACCGGCACATCGCCCGCGGCGGCCTTGACGGCGGCGATGCGGTCGTAGAGCGCACCCTGCGGATTGGTGAAGGTGAAGCGGCGCGGGCCGTCCATGACGGTCCACTCGGCCATCTGGTCGCCGCCGAAGATGTTACCGCGCACGTCGCGCAGGTCGATGACCACGACGCCGCGCAGCGTCAGCAGCAGGTAGTCGACGTGGAAACCGCCGCCCATGCCGTCCGGCACCAGTGCATTGGCAAGATGATCGCTGGCCCCGCCGGTCACCGCGGCGCGCAGCGCCTTGCGGGCGCGGTAGTGCCGGTACCACCGCCAGGCCCACGACAGCCCGAACCCCACCACTGCGGCGCCGGCGATCAGCGCCCATGCGGTCGGCGGTAGTTTGGCCAGCTCGTCCACCTCAGCCCCCCTCCTGCAGCGCCTGGCGCACGGCATCCAGGGTGGCCGCGATTTCAACACATTGCGCCGGGCGGGCGAACAGTTTCACCAGCGAGTCGGGCAGCGCCACGGGACGCCCGATGAGCGGCTCGACGATCTCGCGGAACTTCGCCGCGTGTGCCGTGGACACCAACACCCAGCGGCGCGCCCGGCGTCGCTCCGGGCTCAGGCGGTACCAGGCCGCGGCGGCGGTGGCGGTGTGCGGACACCACAGCTGGCCGAAATCGTGGTAGCCGGCGCGGATGCGCTCGCGGATCTCCTCGTCGCTGATGCTGCAGGCACTGACGGCCGTGCGCAGTTCGGCGAGCCCGGGGTAGAGCGCGCGCAAGCGCTCCATGTTGCTGGGATCCCCCACGTCCATCGCCGAGGCCAGGGTGGCAACACTGGCGCGCGGGCGCCAGTCGCCGCTGTCCAGGTAGTCCGGCACGGGGCGGTTGGCGTTGTGCGCCAGGACCACTTCCGCAATCGGCAGCCCCATGCGGCGCGCCCACAGGCACGCCAGCGCGTTGCCTAGGTTGCCGCTCGGCACGATGAACGAGGCGGGCTCGCCGTAACGGCGCTGGATCGCGAGGCTGGTGGCGGCGTAGTACACCGCCTGCGGCAGCAGCCGCCCGAGATTGATGCTGTTGGCGGACGAGAGGCTCGCCCGCGCGCCGAGTTCGGGATCGAGGAACGCCTGCTTCACCAGGCGCTGGCAGTCATCGAACGTGCCGCGCACGCGCAGCGAGCGGACGTTGTCGCCCCAGCAGGTGAGCTGGTGCTCCTGGGTGGGGGAGACCCGCCCCTTGGGGAATAGCACCGCCACCTCGATGCCGGGGCGGCGGTGGAAGGCCGCCGCCACCGCACCCCCGGTATCACCCGAGGTGGCCACGAGGATGGTGATGCGCCCGGCCGCCGCGCCCGGCAGGCGGGCGAAGCAGGCCGCGAGGAAGCGCGCGCCGAAGTCCTTGAACGCGGCGGTCGGCCCATGGAATAGCTCGAGCACGGCAAGCCGCCCGTCGGCATCGAGCGGCACGAGCGGCGCTGGAAAGTTGAACGCCTCGGCGGCGATCTCCGGCAGGAGCGGCGCGAGCGCATCGCCTGCGAGCCAGGGCTCGAGCAGCGGCACGGCGATTTCCGCCAGCGCGCTGTGGTCGCCGAACTGCCGCGGCGTCAGCTGCGGCCAGCTGACGGGCACGTACAGCCCGCCGTCGGGTGCCAGGCCCTGGCGCAGGGCCGCACCGAAACCCACCAGCGCGGCGTGGCCGCGCGAGCTGGCGAACTGCGCGCTCATCCGATCACCCGCGCGCCGGTGGGCCGCATCTCGACGACCCATTCATCGGTGGCCAGCGACTGGCGCGCGAACTCGCGCCGCATGGCCGCCAGCACCGCCGGTGCGGTCGCGTCCGTACTCAGGGCGAACATGGTCGGCCCGGCCCCCGAGATCGAGCAGCCGAGCGCGCCGGCCTCCATCGCGCCGCGCCGCACGTCGTGGAAGCCGGGGATCAGCGCGGCACGCTGCGGCTCGATGACGACGTCCTCGAGCGAAGCCCGGATCATGTCGAGATCACTCGTATAGCAGCCGGAGATGAAGCCGGCGAGATTGGCGGTCTGCCAGACGAAGTCCGACAGCTCGACGCTGCCCTTGAGGATGGCGCGCGCCCGCGCCGTGGCGAGGAACATGTGGGGATGGACGATGACGGCGCGGACGCCGGCCGGCACCGGGATCTGCTTGACGCGCGGATGGTCGATGCCGACGGTCAGCACCAGCCCGCCGAACAGCGAGGCCGCGATGTTGTCGGCGTGGCGCCCGCCGCTCGCCACCGCCTCGCCCGCCAGCGCGAACTTCAGCAGCTCGAGCGGCCCGGCGGGCTGCGGCAGCAGCGCGTTCGCCGCCACCACCGCCCCGACCGCGGAGGCCGCCGAGCCGCCGAGGCCCGATCCCAGCGGGATACCCTTGTCGATCTCGATGCTGAAGCCAAAGCCCGGGCGCAGCGCCTCGAGCAGCGCCAGGACCGCCCGGCCGGCGGTGTTGTTGCGCGGCTCACGCGGCAGCTCGTCCGCCACGCCGCGCGTGGCGAGGATCTCCACCCCGGGCGTGTCGCGCACGCTCACCGTCACGCGGTCGCCGAGCGCATCCACGGAAAAGCCCATGATGTCGAAGCCGATGGCAACGTTGCCCACCGAGGCGGGGGCAAACGCCGTGGCCCGCTGGCGTGCCGGGGTGCTCACAGCTGCGCCCCGAGGTAGGCCGCCAGCCGCAGCAGGTCGGCGAACACCCCGCCGGCGGTCACCTCCGGTCCCGCCCCCGGTCCCTGCACGATGAGCGGATTGTCGCAGTAGCGCCGCGTGGCGAAGCGCACGATGTTGTCGGTCAGGGCGATGTTGGCAAAGGCGTGGCGGGTATCGAGCTCCTGCAGGCCGACGGTCGCCTGGCCCGCCGCCGTGAGCTGCCCCGTATAGCGCAGCACCTTGCCGCGCCCGCGCGCCGCCGCCAGGCGTGCGGCCATGGCGCCGTCGTGGTGGGCCAGCTGCGCCATGAATTCCTCGATCGAGCCCGCGGCGAGGCCGGCCGGCACCAGGCTCTCCACCGTGACGTCACCGAGCTCGAGCGGCAGGCCCATCTCGCGGCCGAGGATGATGAGCTTGCGCGCCACGTCCATGCCCGAGAGGTCCTCGCGCGGGTCCGGCTCGGTGAAGCCGCGCTGCCGCGCCTCGTGCACGATGCTGGAGAAGCCGGCGCTGCCATCGAAGACGTTGAACAGGTAGGCGAGCGTGCCGGAGAAGATGCCCTCGATGCCGCTGATCTCATCCCCGGTCCGGATCAGGTCGCGCAGCGTGTGCACCACCGGCAGCCCGGCGCCGACCGTCGCCTCGTAGAGGTAGTGCGAGGCGCCCGCACGCCGTGCCGTCTGCAGGTGCTGGTAGCCCTCGAGCGGCCCGCTGTTGGCCTTTTTGTTGGGCGTCACGATGTGGATGCCGGCGGCGAGCCAGTCGGCGTAGTGCGCCGCCACCTCGGCGCTCGCGGTGCAGTCCACCAGCACCGTGTGCGGCAGATAGTCGAGCCGGACGTGCTCCACGAAGCGCTTGAGGTCGGCGGCCGTCGCACTCGCCTCGTAAGGTGCGCGCCAGTCGCGCGCGGTCAGGTCGGTGTCGGCCAGCACCATGCGCTGCGAGCCGATGATGCCGCGCACCCGCAGGTCGAGCCGGAATTGCTTGCGCAGCAGCGCGGTCTGCGCGGTCAGCTGATCGAGCAGCACCCGCCCCACCGTGCCCGGGCCGATGACGCCCACCGAGATGGTGTGCGGCGACAGGTACAGCCCGGCGTGCACCGCGCGCAGCGCGCGCATGGCACTGCGGCCGTCGACCACCGCGGAGATGTTGCGCTCGGATGCGCCCTGGGCGATGGCGCGCACGTTGACCCGCGACACGCCGAGCGCGGTGAACAGCTTCGCCGCCACGCCCGGGGTGCCGGCCATGCCGTCGCCGACCACCGCGAGGATCGCCTGGTCGGGATCGACGTCGACGCTCTGGATCTGGCCGCCGGCGAGCTCGCCCTCGAAGGCGCGGCGCACGATGGCGGCCGCCTGCTGCGCCTGCTCCTGCGGGATCGCGCAGCAGATCGAGTGCTCGGAGCTGCCCTGCGAGATCAGGATGACGGAGATGCCCTCCTCGCGCAGCGCGCCGAACAAGCGGTGCGCGGTGCCCGGCACGCCGATCATGCCGGTGCCCTCGAGGTTCACCAGCGCCACGCGCTCGATGCTGGTGATGCCCTTGATGGGCAGCGCGGAGGTTGGCTGGGCGCAGATGAGCGTGCCGGCCTTCTCGGGCGCGAAGGTGTTGCGGATCCAGATGGGGATCGCATCCTTCACCGCCGGCGCCATGGTCTGCGGGTGGATGACCTTGGCGCCGAAGTACGCCAGCTCCATCGCCTCGTTGTAGGACAGCGCATCGATGACGGTGGCGTCGGGCACGCGGCGCGGATCGGCGGACATCACGCCATCGACGTCGGTCCAGATCTGAATCTCGGAGGCGCCGAGCAGCGCACCGAAGATCGAGGCGGAGAAATCGCTGCCGTTGCGGCCGAGCGTGGTCTGCACTCCGCGCGCATCGGCGGCGATGAAACCGGTGATGACCAGCGTGCCCTGGCAGTCGGCCGGCACCGCCTCGCGCAATCGTGCCTGCGACTCCGGCCACTGGACACCCGGTCCGAGCGGCCCCCACTCCGCCACGATCACGCGCCGCGCATCGAGCCAGGTCACCGGCCCGGGGCGCCGCGCGCGCTCGGCGAAGAAGCGCTGGAACAGGCGTGTCGACCAGATCTCGCCGTAGCCGGAGACCAGGTCGCTGACGGCGCGTGAGGCGGCGCGGCTCGAGCTCACCGGCCGCAGCACCTCGGCGAGGTCGCGGCAGTCGTTGTCGAGGATGGCCGCGTACGCCTGGGCGGCTTCGGGGCTCAGCAGCTCTGCGGCGATGCCCGCGTGGCGCGCCCGCAGCTGCGTGATCTCGCCCCGGTAGGCCTCGTCGGCGCGCTCGGCCAGCGCCACCAAGCGCAGCAGCGCGTCGGTGACGCCCTTGCAGGCGGACAGCACCACCCCCAGCCGGCCGGCGGGAGCGGACTCGAGGATAGCCGCCACTCGGCGGAAGCAGTCGGCGTCAGCGACGCTCGACCCCCCGAACTTGTGCACCACCCAGGGAGCGGGATTGACCATCGAGACGGAATTTCTTAAGACCGGTGAAGGCGATGCGACTCTACTGACGCGCCCGCGCCCGCGCAACGCCGGGGCCGCAGCCGCGGATGGCATAATTCCTGGCCCATGGAAGCCCTCCTCCAGCCGCTGTTGCCGCTCTTCGAGCGCGAGCGCGCCGCCGGCCGCGCGCTCGTGCTCGGCGTGCTGGTGCGCACCGACGGCTCGACCTACCGCAAGCCGGGCGCGCTCATGGTCATCGCCGGCAGCGGCGAGTACGCCGGGCTCCTGTCCGGCGGTTGCCTGGAAGGGGATCTGCGCGGACATGCACAGCGCGTGCTGGCCGACGGCAATGCCGGCCTGGTGCGCTACGACCTGCGCTCGCCGGATGACCTTCTGTGGGGACTCGGCATCGGCTGCGAGGGCGAGATGCAGATCCTGCTGCTGCGCTGCGGGCCCGACACCGGCTGGCAGCCCCTCGCCTCCCTCGCCGCGGCCTTGAGTGCTCATGCCCCCGCGGCCGTCGGCATCGTCGTGGAGTCGGCGGACCCCGCCGTGCCGCGCGGCAGCCTCGCATGGCCCGCCGCGGCAGGTCCCGCGGAGGCGCCACCTGCCGCGCTCGCCGCGCCGTCGCTGCAGGCGGCGCTGGCGCAGGCGCTCCACGACCGGCGCGCGGCCTGGCACGAAGATGGCGCGCTGCGGGTATTCGTATTCGCGCTCGCCCTGCCGCCGCGCCTGCTGATCCTCGGGGCGGGACCCGATGCGGTGCCGGTGGCCGAGTTCGCCGTGCGGCTGCACTGGCAGGTGACTCTCGCCGATCATCGCTCCGCCTACGCCGTCGCGGCGCACTTTCCGGGCGCGGCGCGGGTCGTGCTGGCCGCCCCGGACCAACTGGCGGCGGTCCTCGATCTGCGGCAAGTCGATGCGGCGGTCATCATGAGCCACCACCTGCTGTCGGATCTTGCGTACCTGCGCGCACTGGCGCCGGCTCCCGTCGGCTACATCGGCCTTCTGGGTCCTGCGGCGCGCCGCGACACGCTGCTCGCTGAGCTCGGCGCCTCGGCTGAGCGCGTGCGGCCGCGGCTGCGTGCACCGGTGGGGCTGCCGCTCGGCGGCCGCGCCCCCGAGTCGGTGGCGCTCGCTATCGTCGCCCAGCTGCATCAGTACCTGCATGGCGCATTGAATACGGATTATAAACAGTGACTTACGTAGTTAACCTCGAGCCAGTTGCTGTACGCCTCCCCGCCCGTTCCGTCGCCCCGTGAACGAGATCGAGGTCATCCGCACCCAGCTGCGCCTGGAGGCAGAGCACGCGCTCGCCGCGGCGCGGGCCGCGGCCGGCGCCGAGGGCAGCGTGCGGCAGGCGTGCGATATTTATCTGGAGTGCGTGCTCGGCGCGTTCGCCGAGCGCGAGCGGCGCCTCGCCGAGCTGATCGAAGCACGGCCCGGTGCGCCCGAGCCGGTGCGGCGGGCGCTCGCCGAGGCCCTCGGCGGCCCGGGCTCCAGCACCGAGGCGCTCGGGAGGCTGCGCGCGGCGCGCGCCGGCAACGGATCGTGGGGCGAGCTGGCGCGCTTCCTGGACGGTGACTGGCAGCGGCGGCGCGGCGCCCTCGATGCGGCGCTCGCGCCCCATCGCCGCATGGCGGACTGGCGCACGGCGCTCGGCCTGCACGCCGAGGGCATACTGCGCGAGCGCGAGCTGTATGCGCGCGTGGCCAGGGGCTGAGCGTGTCAGGCACTGAAGGCGGTGGCAAGGCGAGCGACGGGCTGTACGCGGCGGTACTGGCCGCCGGGCCCTCTTCGCGCTTCGGCTTTGCCAAGCAGCTGGTGCGGGTGTCGGGGCGTCCGCTGCTGCACACCGCCGTGACGCGCGCCTCCGAGGTCACCGGCCACGCCCTGATCGTGGTGCTGGGGGCGGGAGCGGCCGAGCTGGCGCCGCTCCTGAAGCACTCCCCCGGCGCCGTGCTCGTGAACCAGGACTGGCGCGAAGGGCTGGCGAGCTCGATTCGCGCCGCGGTCGCGCGCCTGCCCGCGAGCTGCAGCGGGCTGATGCTGCTCCTGGCCGATCAGGCGGCGGTGAGCACCGAAGATCTCAGGCGCCTGGCGGGCGCCTGGCGCAGGCAGCCGCAGTACATCGCCGCGGCGCTGTACGCCGGCCAGGCCGGCGTGCCGGCGATCTTTCCGCGCAGCGCGTTCCGTGCCCTGAGCGAGCTGCGCGGCGACGTCGGGGCGCGCGCCCTGCTCCGCCGCAACGACGATCGCATGATCCGTGTGCCCATGCCGAGCGCGGCCATCGACATCGATACCCCCGAGGACCTGCTCGCCCTCGAGGCGCCGCGCTAGCGGCCGGTCACGGCGCGCCGGCCCGGCGGTGCGGACGCCAGCACGCGCCGCGCCTGCAGCAGATGCGGGCGATCGATCATGCGCCCGTCCAGGCTCACGACACCCGCGCCGGGTGCGGCGGCAAACGCCGCCACCACGCGCCGCGCGTGCTCGCATTCGGCCTCCGAGGGTGTGAAGGCCTCGTTGATGGCGCTCACCTGGCCGGGGTGGATCGCGAGCTTGCCGCTGAAGCCGTCGCGGCGCGCGCTGCTGAGCTCGTCGTGCAGGCCCGCGGCGTCCTGGAACTCGGTGTACACCCCGTCGATCGCCTGCACGCCGAGCGCAGCAGCGGCCAGCAGGCATGCGCTGCGTGCCAGCTGAAAGATGAAGGTCAGCTCGCCTGCGGCATCGCGCTTGTCGAGCGCTCCGAGGGCGGCGCTGAGATCCTCCGCACCCCAGGTGAGTCCCGCGAGGCGCGCCAGCGCCTGCGGGGCCCCGCCCAGGATGGCGGCGTACCCGGGCAGGCCGAGCAGCCCCTGCGGTGTCTCGGTGGCGATCACCACGAGCCGCGTTGCGCCCGGCGCGGTGCCACGGCGTGCCTCGAGCGCCCCGAGCTCGCCGGCCAGTTCGACCACCTCGGTAGCCGAGGAGACCTTTGGCAGCACCAAGCCTGCGGGCGCGCCGGCCGCGGCGGCGTAGAGCGCCTGCAGGTCATCGCGGCAGGCCGCGGACGACGGCGGGTTCACGCGCACCCACAGCTGCGGTGCGGTGCCGCGCGCGCTCAGCAGCTGCGCGACGCGCTGCCGCGCGGCCGGCAGCTGCGCCGGATCGACCGAGTCCTCGAGATCCAGGATCAGGGCATCGGCGGTGCTGGCGAGCGCCTTGGCCTGCTTGCGCTCGCTGTCACCGGGCACGAACAGCAGCGAGCGCAGCGGCGCGCCGTGGCTCACGCGGACGGCCTCTTGAGCATGAGTGCGGTGCGGCGGCAGGAAACCACCTCCTCGTCGCGCTGGTTCCAGGCGCGGTGCTCGAACACCACGATGCCGGAGTCCGGGCGCGACTGGCTCTCGCGCTTGGACAGCACGGCGGTCGCCGCGCGCAGCGTGTCGCCGATCAGCACCGGGCGCGGGAACCGCACCTCCTCCCAGCCGAGGTTACCGATGGTGGTGCCATAGGTGGTGTCGTACACCGAAAGGCCCACCAGCAGCCCCAGGGTGAAGACGCTGTTGACGATGCGCTGCCCGAACGGCGTTCCCTTGCTGTACTCCGCGTCCAGGTGGATGGCGGCCGGGTTCATGGTGAGGGCGCTGAACAGCAGGTTGTCGGTCTCGGTCACGGTGCGCCGCACCAGGTGCTCGAAGCGCTGCCCGACGCTGAAATCCTCGAAGTACAGTCCGGCCACGTGCGCCTCCGCAGATGCAGGCGCCAAGTGTTGCATAGGCTCATAACCCCAGAAAGAGGTTCACCCAACCAGACGGTATTTAGGCACCCGGCCGGCCCCGCCTATAGTCGATGCGGCCATGTATCGTTACGACGAGCTGGACCAGGCCTTCGTCGAGCAGCGCGTCGCGGAATTCCGCGATCAGACGCGCCGCTTCCTCGCGGGTGAGCTGAGCGAGGAGCAGTTCCGGCCGCTGCGCCTGCGCAACGGCCTGTACAT